>NZ_CP091913.1:890833-1235000 GCF_022063185.1 Nostoc sp. UHCC 0870
TTAGAACCATTTTATGGTGCTGACTGCGGCGTTATTTGGTTAGGCTTTGTGGCTGATGAAGAACGGCGGATCAACATTTTACGGGGTGCAGATGGATTTATTTTGCCTTCCTTAGTAGAGGGTTTGTCCCTATCACTTTTAGAGGCGATGGCTTGTGGGTTAGCTTGTATAGCTACCGATGTAGGCGCAGATGGGGAAGTATTGGAAAAAGGCGCAGGGGTAGTGATGAATCCTAAAACCGTGCGATCGCAGTTACGCACGCTGTTACCATTATTCCAAGACCATCCTGAGCTAACAACCCTACTGGGACAAAAAGCTAGAAAACGTGTATTAGACCTTTACACTCTCAGTAAAAATATTACTCATTTAGAAGAACTTTATCGAGAAGTTTTAGCACAGCGACCTGTAAAACTCAAATGGGGAGCTTAAATCAATTCGCAATGGGCTAACGCCCCGCTCCGCTAACGCAATGGACTAACGTCCCGCTCCGCTAACGCAATTACGTGTTGTAACGGGGATTTACACTCCGCTACAACACTTGCGGCTTGATAGAAGCTGGGGATTTGAACCCCTACATTTTGTTAAACCAACGTAGAAACAATGGCACAATCTCTAGAAAAAGTATTTACATTTGATGAATTTTTAGATTTTTTGGCAACACAACCAGAAACTGTTCGCTATGAATTACACGATGGAGATATCATTCAAATGCCTCCACCACCAGGGAAACATGAACAAATAGTAGCATTTTTAACAATGATTCTAGGCTATGAGTGTCTTCGTCTCAAACTTAATTACGGTATACCTAAAACAGCTACAGTAAAGCCAGAAAATAAAACATCAGGGTACTATCCAGATGTTTTATTAATGAATTTTTCTAACTTGAGAAATGAACCACTGTGGGATAAACAATCAATCCTTAGTCAGCGAGATTCAATCCCATTAGTAATTGAAGTTGTCAGTACTAATTGGAGAGATGATTATCATAAAAAGTTTGCTGACTATGAAGAAATGGGTATCCAAGAATATTGGATTGTGGATTATGCAGCTTTGGGTAGTAAGGAGTTAATAGGCGACCCCAAACAGCCAACAATCACAATTTACTCTTTAAGTGATGAGGGAGAATATCGTGGTAAACAGTTTAGAGGAGATGACCGTATAGAATCCCCAATATTCTTAGATTTAAATCTAACGGTTGAGCAAATTTTTCACTGTGTGATTGAGTGATGAAAGAGCGATCATCAATGATGGCTCTATTAAAAGGAATTGTCTCTAAATTTGTTTTGCGATCGCCTTATTTTTGAGAAATTTCTAAAGCCCAACCCAAACTAGTTGGCTGCTGATAAACTCTTTTCAAAGTATTTACATCCCTAGTAGAAATTGGTGGTGAATTACGCACTTGCGAAAAGTACAGTGCATCAGTTTCTATTGGACTATGACCCCAAATTCCCAAAGCGTGACCGAGTTCGTGACGGGAAGCAGCTAAAAGATAACGACCAGCCTGGCTGGGACTTAATAAAATGCTGAAGCGGTGTAATAAAACATCATTCCTAGTGTATAACTCGTAGCGAGTAAGAGCAGAACGCGCACGAGGAATTTTATCTTCACGGGAAAACTCCAGAGGTGGGGTTTTGCGCTCAATTGTAATATCGGGAATTTCTGGCTGTTCTACTACTTTTAAAGGCAAATAATCATTCCACTCTTGGACAGTTTGTAAGACACTATCAACCCATACTTGAGCCTGTTGGTGATTAATTCCTGTTGGTCGTTTTATATATACTTTCACAGGAAATTTTGACCACACTAAATAACCTACTTCGGTTTTTGTGACTTGGGAGAAGTAGTCACCGCTATTTGTGCTGTCTTCCCATTTTGTGAGTGTAGGCGGTAAGGGATGGATTTGGGTATGAGATGGAGTTTCTCGCTTGAAATTAGTACGCTTTAACCCCACCCCTAACCCCTCCTCGTAAACGGGGAGGGGAACTTTGGCTTGAGCCAAAACGGGTTGGGGTAGAGGCTGTATAACAACAACATGAGAATTTCTAGAGTCAAGTGGTTTTGTTAATACAGCAAAAAAACAAACCTTAGTAAAAATAACTAGCAGCCCTGTGCTGATAGCTAAGACAAGGGCTGCTAATAACTGCTTTGTCATTAAATTTTTCAGGGTATTAGGTTTTGGGTATTGAATCTTATTTCCCATTTACCTAACTCCTACTGACTTGATTTTTACTTAGTTAGCCAACCAGCACTTAACACCACTGTTAAACCCATGAAAATTACTGTCAACGCCCAAGTAATGCGGTTTAAAGTATTTTCTGCGCTTTTGGTGCTGCTAAATAACTGGGCTTGTCCACCGATCGCACCAATACCATCTCCTTTAGGGCTATGAAGTAATACTAAAATAATCAGACCAAGGGCAGAACCAGCCCAAATAAATTGCACGATACTAGTAACTGTCATAACAAGAATCTCTTTGATCAGAAGTTTTAAAACAAAGTCAGAAAACAGTCAACAACTTAATGTTAACTGTTTTCTCGTAGCTCACAGGTTAGATTAAAACCTGATTTTCCCCTGTCACCTGTCCCCTATCACCTGTCCCCTCCTATAATCCTACTGGCATAGGAGTACGAGAGCGTTGCACGTCATATTCTGCTGTTTGTAGCAGCGATCGCCCGGTCATCTCTGGTGGTTGGGGTAGCTGTAAAATCTCTAGAATGGTGGGGGCTATGTCGGCTAGTTTGCCATCGCTGCGTAGTTCGACATTTGTACCACATCCAGGGATTTTGACTTTCTCTCCTTCCACTAAAATTAACGGTACAGGGTTAGTTGTGTGAGCCGTCCAGGAATTACCTGCTTCATCTAGCATATACTCGGCGTTGCCGTGGTCGGCGGTGATAATTGTTGTCCCGCCGGCTTTGCTCACACCTTCTAACAGACGACCTAAACAGCGATCTACTGTTTCAACTGCGGTGACAGTAGCATCCATTTGCCCAGTATGCCCTACCATATCTGGGTTAGCGTAGTTAATCACCACGAGAGAGTAGATACCCTTCTTAATGGCGGCGATCGCTGTATCGGTGACGGCTGCTGCTGACATAGCCGGTGCTTTGTCATAAGTCGCTACCATTGGACTGCTGACTAATTCCCGGTCTTCCCCAGCAAATGGTTCTTCTAAGCCACCGTTGAAGAAATAGGTGACGTGGGCGTATTTTTCGGTTTCGGCGGTGCGAAACTGCTTTAAACCTCGGTTGGCGATGACTTCACCCAGAATATTACTCAAGTTCTGCGGCTCAAAGGCTACAGATACTGGTAAATCAGAATCGTACTGCGTAAATGTCACAAAGGACAGAGGTTTGATTTGTTTCCTAGCAAAACCTGTAAATTCAGGACTGACAAGGGCTTGAGTGAGTTGTCTGGAGCGATCGGGGCGGAAGTTAAAGAATATCACGCCATCTTCTGGGGCGACTGCACCAGGAGCGAGACGAACAGGTATGATAAACTCATCTGTCACCCCTTCAGCATAGGATGCTGTGAGGACATCTACAGCTTTGCGACCATCCCCCGCGCCATCTTGGGTCATGACATCGTAGGTTTTTTGGACTCGATCCCAACGGCGATCGCGATCCATCGCGTAGTAACGACCACTGAGAGTAACTATGCGTCCAATTCCTACACTGTCTATGTAATCTTCTAAGGCTGTGATTGCCTTGATACCGTCTGTTGGTGCAGTGTCACGACCATCGGTAATGGCGTGAATACAAACTTCTGAAATTCGCTGTTCTTTGGCTAAGTCAAGTAGTCCAAACAGATGGGTGATATGCGAGTGTACACCCCCCTCAGAACAAAGCCCAACTAAGTGCAGTTTGCCATTTCGAGAGCGAACTTCCTGGCAAATTTTGACAAGAGCTGAGTTGCTGAGGATAGAACCATCTTCCACTGCATCAGAAATGCGTACCAATTCTTGTGGTACAACCCGTCCAGCACCAATGTTCAAATGACCAACTTCTGAGTTACCCATTTGACCTTCTGGCAATCCTACGGCTTTCCCTGACGTGTGGATGAGGGTGTGCGGATAAGCTGCCCATAGACTGCCCATAATGGGAGTTTTAGACGCAGCAATAGCATTTCCTCGCTTCTCCTCGCAGTAGCCCCATCCGTCTAAAATGACTAGCACCACAGGAGCAACAGGTGCTTTGGTCATAATAAATTGCCCTTTACTTTTTGTAATATCCGAATGATACCATTGCTAAATACCACCGCAAGTGAATTTCTGCTTATTAAGTTTTTTTTATGAAATAATTCTATGTTTTTTAGCTTTTCTTAAATCTTAGTAACTGTTGCATATATTTGGTGATAAACCAGCCACCAAATAATTGAGTAGCAGCCTGAAAATGCTACTACTCAATTATTGTCTTATTTCTTTTTGGCAGCCGATTTGGTAGATTTAGCGGATTTTTTCGCTGCTTTTTCCGCAGCGATCGCAGCTAATCTGGCTTCTTCTTTCTCTTCGGCAATTTTTGTCAAATAATAGTGATAGTCTCCCAGATAGACACGAAAATCGCCATCACGAATTTCCACGATTTTGTTAGCTATCTGAGAAATAAAATAACGGTCGTGAGAAACTACAATCGCTGTACCGTCATAATTTTGCAGTGCTTCCTCTAACATTTCCTTGGCGGGAATGTCTAGGTGGTTAGTAGGCTCATCTAAAATAATTAAGTTCGCCGGACGCAACAGCATCTTTGCTAAAGCCAGACGGGCTTTTTCTCCCCCACTCAATGCACCAACTGCTTTAAATACAGTGTCGCCAGTAAATAAGAATCGTCCTAAGAGTGTGCGGACTTCTTGATTATCCCAGTCAGGAACTTCATCATGGATGGTTTCCATAACCGTTTTGTGCAAGTCCAACGCCTCGGCTTGGTTCTGCTCAAAGTAACCAGGAATAACGTTGTGTTCACCTAGTTCTACATTGCCATCTGTGGGTGTTTCTGAACCCATAATCATCCGCAGGATTGTAGATTTTCCTGCACCGTTGGGGCCTAAGAAAGCAATGCGATCGCCTCTTTCAATCAAGAGATTCGCACCCAAAAATAAAATCTTATCACCGTAGTTGTGAGTTAAATCCTTGATTTTCACTACCTCGCGTCCGCTACGAGGTGCGGGAGGAAAGCGGAAATGTAAGGTTCTTACTCCTTCTATTGGTGCTTCGATGCGTTCGATTTTATCCAGTTGCTTTTCGCGGCTTTTTGCTTGGGTGCTGCGGGTAGCACTGGCGCGGAATCTATCCACAAAAGTCTGTTGTTTTTCGATTTCTTTTTGCTGGCGTTCGTAAGCACTCAGTTGTGCTAGTTGACTTTCGGCTTTTTGTTGGAGGTAAGCCGAATAGTTCCCCAGGTAGGTGCTAGAAACACCCCGTTCAGTTTCCACAATTTGGGTGCAGAGGCGGTCAAGAAACTCCCGGTCATGGGAAACTATCACCATTGGGGTAGTCAGCTTTTTCAGGTAATTTTCTAGCCACTCAATAGTTTCTAAATCCAAGTGGTTAGTTGGTTCATCCAGCAGTAATACATCTGGCTTTTGCAGGAGGATTTTACCCAAACTCATCCGCATTTGCCAACCACCAGAGAAACCACTCACCAGGCGATCGCTATCTTCTTGCTCAAATCCCATTTCTGGTAAAATCTTGCCGATGCGTGCCTCTAAACCATAGCCGTCTAAAGCTTCAAACTGACGCTGCAATCGGTCTAATTTATTAATTAGCGGATCGAGTTCTTCTAGCGTCGCCTTTTCCATGTCGCGCTGTACCTGAGTCAAGGCTAGCTGTGCTTGGTTAGCCTCATTAAATACAGTCCAAAATTCTTCTCTAACTGTGCGGCCTGGGTCTACTTCAAATTCTTGATTCAGGTAAGCTATGTGCAAGCTAGCCGGACGAATAATTTCGCCAGCCGTCGGTTCAATTTCGCCGGTGATAATTTTCAGTTGGGTGGATTTTCCCGCACCGTTAACACCGACTAACCCAATGCGATCGCCTGGTTTGACTTCCCAGTTGACATCCTTGAGAACTTCGCCTGTAGGATAAATTTTACTAATATGTTCTAGTCGCAGCATCAAGTTTCTCTCAGTTAGGAATTTAGGAATTATGGATAGTTGCGGACGAAGCACCTGCACTGTGTCTAATATTAACAAAAATTAACCAACAATTCGTCCTTAGTAACTCTTTTTAGACTTGCACCACCCGCTACGAATCAAAGCAAAACTTACTTTCCGTTATATAAAACCTACTCAAACTTATCTATTTAGACTTTTCTATAGAAGATAACTTGTACTAAATAGGGTTTGACGTTTACTTTCTGTTTCATCCTGGTAATGTCGGCATTATCCAGTCCACAGACTAACACTGTCTAACTGACAGCTTTTGACAAATTAATTTTGGATAAATTAATTGCTGCGTTTAAATCCCTATCGCACTCAAAACCACAATTTTCACACTTGAAAATTCTTTCGTTTAGAGTAAGATTTTCTTTTTTAGTCCCACAGCTAGAACAAGTTTTAGAACTGGGATACCACCTATCAACTACTACAAGTTCGGAATTATACAATTCACATTTGTAAGTTAATTGACGACGAAATTCATAAAATCCCATATCTGAAATAGCTTTTGCTAACTTTCTATTTGCTAGCATTCCAGATACATTTAAATCCTCAATTACTACTTGGCTGTGGTTCTTAGCTAAGAGTGTAGTGAGTTTATGTAATGTATCTTGGCGGATATTAGCAATCTTCAGATGCAACTTAGCAATTTTTAACTGGGCTTTTCTCCAATTATTTGAATTGATAATTTTATTTCGACTTAACCATTGCAGTCTACTTAATTTAGATTCATATTTTTTGTAAGACTTTGCTCCTTCTATAATTTCACCTGTTGATAGAGTAGCTAAATTTTTTACGCCTAAGTCTACTCCAACAATACTATTGGAATTATTTTCTTGTTTTTGTTTTTCTACCTCAAATCTAAAGCTAATAAACCATCTATCAGCTTTACGGCTGATAGTTACTGATTTAATTTCTTTTTGAGGCAATCTTTCGTATGTTGTCAAAATTCCAATTTTGGGGACTTGAATTTTATTTGAGCTGAAAATCTTGACAGCACCTTCTAAGGTAAAACTATCTTGTTTACCTTTCTTTTTGAATTTTGGCACTCCTGATATTTTCTTAAAGCACCTGTCCCATGCTATTTTTAAAGCTCTTAGTGCTTCTTGTGGTGCTGACTTTGAGTATTGATAATACCAAGAGTTTTCAGGTTTAACTAATGCTACTAACCATTTGTGTAAATCTATTGCTGTAGGAAATTTTATTTGAGAGTCAGGATATCTTTTATTGTGATCTAAAATTTGTTTAGTAAGAGCTAAACCCCAATTCCAAGCATGACGAGCCACACCACAATGTCCTATCAATTGAGTACGCTGATAATTATTTATTTTTAGCTCAGTTTTAAATCCTCTCAGCAACTTCTTTTAACTCCTCGATAATTTTTTTGTTTTTGTGACTTCTAGATCCATAAAGTCTGGCACTGAAAACTGTAATTATTTCTAAAACATCCTGAGCTAAATCTTCTTCAAAAGTAGCATCTTCAGTTCGGTTAATAATCACAATCTCAGTACCGAAGTGTTCACAAAGACTAAAAATTAATTCACTGCCAAATCTTAGCAGTCTATCTTTGTGAGTTAGTACCAGGCGTTCAACTTTACTATCAACAATTAACCGGATCAATCTTTTTAACCCTTTTTTGCTGTAGTTTAAACCTGAACCTAAATCTTCTATGATTTCAAATTGCCAACCATTTTGAGAGCAAAACAATTCAACAACTTGTTTTTGTCTTTCTAAGTCTTCTTTTTGGTCATGACTAGAAACTCGACAATAACCAATTGTGTAAGACAAATCAGGTTTTATTCCTAGCAATTGAGCTAAATCATAACGTCTATGACCACTAGGTGTTCTCTCAGGAATTAACTTACCCTCAGACTCCCATCTTCTAAGTGTGGAAACGCTTACACCTTTTAATTTTGCTGCTTCTGATATTGATAATTTACTCATGAACCTATGATAGCATTCTCTTTGAATAGATATGAGCAATTATAGATAATAATTTTTAATCAGTTACTACCCCTCTTTTCTATCACCTGTCCCCTATATTTTTTGTGCCGCCTGTTGTACTTCCTCCACACTCAAGTCTAAAGCTTAACTCATAGCCAAAAATCCCAAAAATACCCTATTTCTTCAAGAAATAGGGTATTTATTTTTTATTTTTTATAATATTACTATTTACATCTTAATTAACAAAAGGATTTTGAATCTTTAGTTCAGTAATTTCTTGAAAGTCCTGAACATTTCTTGTTACTAAAAATGCGTCTTGATGTATTGCCGTAGCTGCAATAATTGCATCAGGAACTTTAATCTTATACTTTCGTTTTAATTGAATTGTCTGATTCTCAATTTCTTGTAATAATGGAACTGAGTTAAACTGGGACAATAAATCTTCAATTACTTGCTCTTCTTCCTGTGATAAACCTGCAAAACTCAGTAGTTCAATCCGAATAATTGGTGAAAAAAGAACTTCATGCAAATTCAAGAATGTGTCTGCAAACCATGAATTAACTGTTGGCTCATCAGCAAGATAGTAAATAAAAATATTTGTATCATAAACGTATTTCATGCGTCCCATTCCTGACGCAAATTATTTAAATGAGCCAGCATCGCCTCTTTCTTATGTTTTAAAATCCCTTTAGCTTGAGAAATTTTTTCATAGTCTTTTTGCCAATTTAACAGCATTGACTCTGGTATATCTACTGTAATTGAATCTTCATCTTGATATACAAGATAATGTTTTGGTATCTTGATTAATGTCATAGCTTGATGCTCCTGTTTTCTTTATGATATGGAATTTACAATAAATCAATCTTCTTTCTATTGACTATTAGCATCATGACATCTGTTTTCATTTATCCAAAATTATAGTTTTTGAAAAACAAAAATGGTAAAAAACGCTACAAAGTTTCTGGATTTAACTAACGGGTGCTTCATCTTCTGATGCTTCCGCGACAGCCGCTAATCTATCCGCTGCCGCTTGGACAATCTGAGCCACCTGACTCAGAGGCATATGCTTAATTTGTCTCAAAATCAAACTCAAATCCGAGGTTTCTTGTATTGGTTTACCTTCAAGACAACAGAGTAACTCTTCCATCGTGTAGCCTGCTTTGGCTGCGATTTGAGCCAGATTTTCCGTATCTGGAACTTTTACGCCTTTCTCCCACATCTGAACCGCAGTAGCAGAAACTCCCAAAGATTTACCAAAGGCTCGCTGACTTAACGAACCACGAGCTAATTTAATGATTTCAATCAGTTTTTGTCTGCTTTCAAGCTTCACTGCTGTTATGGCTAGTCAACTTTATTTACAAATTAAGTTGTAACACTACAAGTTTACTTTACGCGATGTGCAACTTATTCTCTCCCCTACAAGGAAAGAGGCTTTGATTTTTGCTTCCCTTGCCTAGCAGTGAAGGGGTTGGGGGTTAGGTTTGAGAGAAAGTTGCACACGGCCTTACTTTGTATATTGACAGGATTTTGTTTTAGCAGTAAAGTATATAATCTTAGGTTATAATCCTACAACTAAAGTAATAAGAAAAATTACTGTTAGATAAGTAGTCTTGAGCGCAAAAGCATTAATTTGCGATCGCTGCAATAGCCGTGTGTTTAATTGAACAGGTGCATCATGTCCCGGAAGCTACATAAAATTAATCAATATCGTCGTAAAAATAAAAATTTAATTGCGGCTAATAAAATCAAACCACAAGAATGGTGCATATCTAACACCGAAGCACAAGCAACTTTAAAAGCTAAAGGCTATGATGTGAAGGAAATCAAAAAAATCCATTGCCTTAAGCATCAAATTTGTATTTCCTTCTGGGACACAAAAGGCAATGTTTGCAGTAGCTTTTTTAGCTATCGGATTTTTCTGCGTTGGCAACAAGAAATAGAAAATTTAATCTATGCCTGCGAAATCTTCAAGGAATGGCAGAAGTTAAATTATCTCATGAAATACGAGTTTGCTTACTACCACTATCCCAGTGAGATTGAAGAAGGGCTGCAAGCGAAATTAGAAAATCGCTTGACTGTGTTAAAAAACACAGAACTACAAGCGGTTTTCACATAATTAATGAGCGCGGTGATTAGGCATTAGTGCCAGAAGCCGCTAACTCTGCTAATTGTTCCTGCTGGTCTTGAGAAATACAAGATTGAATCAGTGCTTCTACATCCCCTTCTAAAACAGGGTTGAGAGAGAAGTTTTGACCTAAACGGTGGTCAGTAACCCGGTTATCTTTATAATTATAGGTACGAATTTTTTCCGATCGCGATCCTGTACCAACTTGCGATCGCCGCATCGAAGTTACTTCTTCTTGTTGTTCCCGTAACTTGATCTCATAAAGTTTCGCCCGCAGAATTTGCATCGCCCGTTCTTTGTTTTGCAACTGGCTGCGTTCTTCTGTACAAAAAATCCGAATTCCCGTTGGTTTGTGCATCAAGTCAACAGCCGTTTCCACTTTGTTGACGTTCTGTCCACCAGCACCACCAGAACGAGCCGTAGTCATTTCAATATCTTTGGGGTCAATGTGGATTTCTACATCATCCACTTCTGGCATAATTGCTACTGTCGCTGTAGAAGTGTGAACTCTACCCCCGGCTTCAGTGGCTGGTACGCGCTGTACGCGATGTACACCGGCCTCATATTTCAGCTTACTGTAAACGCTGTCACCTTGAATTTCCAGAATTACCTCTTTGAAGCCGCCCATCTCACCCAGAGACTCGCTGACTAATTTCACCTTCCAGCCTTGAACATCAGAGTAGCGGGAGTACATCCGCAGCAAATCCCCAGCCCAGATACTGGCTTCATCTCCACCAGTCCCGGCGCGAATTTCCAACATAATGTTTTTATCATCATTGGGGTCGCGGGGTAGCAGCAATACCTTCAACCGCGTCTCTAGGTATTCCACCTTTTCTTCTAACTCATGAACCTCCAGTGCTGCCATTTCTTGCAACTCTGGATCTGTATTAGACTCTTTGACTATCTGACGCGCCCCTACTAATTCTTCCTGAGATATTTTCCAAGTTTCATAGGTATTGACGACTTCTTCCAAGGAAGAACGAGACTTGGCAATTTTTTGATACTCATCGGGGTTCTTAGCGGTATCTGGGTCAGCCAAGCGGCGAGTCAGTTCATTAAAAGTTTCTTCAACTGACTTAAGTTTTTGCAGTAAGTATGTTTCAGCCATAATTCAGTGCGATAGCTCTATAAAATAACAAGTTGGCTCGGCCAAAAATGACAATCGACCCAGCCAACGCAGGGTCGTCGTTAACAGCAGAGCCAACCCGCTACTTTTTGTCTTGTTCGCCAGAGGTTTGAGTGCTGCTCATACCGTACTTCCGCAGGAATCGTTCTACTCGTCCTTCGGTGTCAATAATCTTCTGAGTACCAGTGTAAAAAGGATGGTTTCCAGACCAAAGGTCTACGTGTAATTCTGGTTTGGTAGAACCAACAGTCATCACAACTTTACCGTTACAGTAAACTTTTGCTTCAGGATACCACTGGGGATGAATATCAGATTTAGCCATTGTTCCTTTTGTGGTGAATCTATAAAAATTATAACTTTTTGCTTGTAATTCGGTACTAGGGATTAGGGACTGGGGACTGGGGACTGGGGACTGGGGACTGGGGACTGGTTAAATTGAAACCCAATCCAAAATCCACTCATTGAATTGCCCAATGCCCAGTAACCAATCCCCCATCCCCAATCGCTTATCGCTTGGAGTATTGAGGAGCTTTCCGGGCTTTGTGCAAACCATATTTTTTCCGTTCTTTTGCCCTGGGATCGCGGGTTAAGTAACCTTCGACTTTTAAAGGTGGACGGTTTTCTGGGTCTAGTTGGCATAAAGCGCGGGCTACTCCCAAGCGCACAGAGTCAGCTTGTCCAGTTAAGCCGCCGCCTTCTGCTTTGACTAAAATGTCGTATTCGTTTTCAAGTCCCAATGTTTCCAAAGGAGCTTTGATGACTCCCAGATAATTGGCGTTGAATTGAAAGTACAAGTCTCCAGGCTTGCCATTCACAATCATTTGACCGCTACCGGGAACTAAGCGTACCCGTGCTACTGCGGATTTACGGCGACCAGTACCCCAATACACGGCACGTCCGCTATTTGCTTCTGCTACTACCATTAATTTTCTGCTCCGGGAATTGTATTAATGTTGATTTCCGTTGGTTTTTGGGCTTCGTGGGGATGTGTAGGCCCAACGTAAACTTTTAGTTTAGTAAACAACTGCCTACCCAAGCTATTTTTCGGTAACATACCTTTGACAGCTTGTTCCAGGATTCTTTCTGGTAAACGCTGTTGTAGTTTAGCGAAGGTTTCAGTCTTCATCCCGCCTGGACGACCAGAGTGACGACGATAAAGTTTTTGAGTCCGTTTTTTGCCTGTAACTGCTACTTTTTCAGCATTCACAACAATCACGAAGTCCCCTGTATCTAGGTGGGGGGTATAGTGAGGTTTGTTTTTGCCTCTTAAAATCATGGCGATTTCGCTGGCGAGGCGACCGAGACGTTTATCAGTAGCATCTACTATGTACCAATCACGCTCAAGAGATGCTTGAGGAGGGACGTAGGTTTTACTCATGTTTGTTGATCCTTTGTCATTTTTTTTGGGAGTCCGTAGTTAAGAGTCCATAGTCCATAGTAAAAGCATTGGACTCTTGACTTTTAACTAATGACTCTTGACTAATAGCTAATTTTGGCATGGTGTCATACCAAACATCAGGGGAAAAGGGGAAATCTGGATATCCGACCCGCAACAAGCATAAGCCTTGTGGGGGTGCGGCGTATTTGACTTCTAAGCGGCGTTGCTCTTTCCAGATGTCGGTGAAACTAGCCAGGGTTCTTTTTCCAGAACCTACTTGTACTAGCATTCCTACCAACAGCCGCACCATGCCATATAAAAATCCATCTGCCTGAATTTCAATATGGATAAATGGGCCTTGACGATGACACTCTGCTGCTTGTACTTCCACCCAGGAATGCGATCGCTTTGACCCTGCTCGGTGAAAAGCTGCCAAGTCGTGCTTTCCCAAAAGTGGTTGCAGTGCAGCTTGGATGAGTGATTCATCTAAGGGCGGATGATAATAATGCCAACTGAAGGGTTTCACAAACAAGTTGGAACAACCTTCAGTATAGATGGTGTAGCGATACCGTCGATACGCTGCACTAAAGCGAGAGTGCCAATGGTCACTCACACTTGCTGAAGCCCTGATTAATATATCTTCGGGCAGATAACTATTTAAGACTGCCGCCCACTTATGAGCAGGGATAAAACCTGTAGCATCAAAATGGGCTACCTGAGCAGCAGCGTGAACTCCGCTATCGGTACGCCCAGCACCGTGGAGTGTGACATGATAGCCAAGAATTTTGGCGATCGCTGTTTCGATATCTTCTTGAACTGTGCGGTGCTGCTTTTGTCTTTGCCAGCCATGAAAATGAGTGCCTAGGTATTGAATTACCAAGGCTACTCGCTGAGTCGGTGTTGGCTGGTGGCTTGCTAACATAGAATTTTGTTGAGTGCTGGGTGCTGAGTGCTGAGTGCTGAGTAAAAATACTAGACTCCTGCCTTTTGCCTCCCGCTTTCTCTACACTAGTTCAATGATTGCCATCTCAGCTTTATCTCCCCGCCGAGGTACGGTATGGAGGATACGGGTGTAACCACCTTGACGATTACCATACCGAGTTGGGGCTTGCTCAAATAGAGCATGAACTAGCTGTTTGTCGTAGATATAACCTAGAGCTTCTCTACGTGCTGTCAATGAACCGCTTTTAGCGAGAGTAATCATTTTTTCTACTTCACTGCGTAGCACTTTAGCTCGCACTAAAGTAGTGGTAATCCGTCCATGACGGATCAGTTCAGTAGTGAGCGCACGCAACAGGGCGCGACGCTGGTCAGTTGGTTTACCAAGTTTTTTAACCCGACAACGGTGACGCATAAAAATCTACTTTGAAAGTATGAACGGTTTTGGTTTAGCTGCTTTTAGAGCTTCTTTCTTGGGGTAAGGTAATACCTAAGCGGCGTTGTAAAGCTTCTACTACCTCTTCTGCTGACTTCTGACCGAAGTTTTTAATCTCTAACAGGTCTTCTTGGGTGAAATCCAACAAGTCTGCTACAGAGTTAACCTGCGCCCGCTTGAGACAGTTGTAAGCCCGCACTGAAAGTTGTAACTCTTCGATGGGGATCTGAGCAGTTGGATCGTCTGGAATATCGGAACTGGTATCTGTAGGTTCTAGGGAGATATCTTTCAAGGGGTTGAATAGGTCTACCAGAATCCCAGCTGCTGAAGATAGGGCTTCTTGGGGTGAAAGACCACCATTTGTCCAAACTTCTATCAGGAGTCTGTCTTTGGTAATCGATCCGTCTACACGAGCTTCCTCAACGCTATAGTTAACTTTCCGCACTGGCATAAATACCGAGTCGATTTGCAAAAAGTCCAAGGATGTGGCTTCCTCGCGTCCTCTTTCTACGGTGCGATAGCCTTTACCTCTCTCGATCCGAAATTCCATTTCCAGCTTGCCGCCTTCTGCAATGGTGGCTATATACTGGGTAGGATCTATGACCTCTACTTCACTGGGCAAATCAAAATGTGCCGATGTAACTGTTGCAGGTCCGTTCACAAGTAACCGACCAATTTGGGGTTGAGAGGAGTAATTTTTGAGAATTACTTCCTTCATTCGCATGAGGATTTCTAATACATCTTCACGCACACCCGGAACTGTTGCAAACTCGTGTGTAACCCCGGCAATTCTGACTGCTGTAACTGCTGTTCCCTCTAAATTTGATAGTAAAACCCGTCTTAGCGCGTTGCCAACTGTTGTTCCTTGACCACGTTCTAGGGGTTCTAAGATAAACTTACTGTAATGACTCCGACTTTCTTCTGTACTGGAATCTACACATTCAATTTGAAATTGCGCCACGGAGTAGCCTCCCTTATTTAAGGTGCTGCTAGCAGGCAAATTGATTGCCTCTGGAATTTAATTTATTGCCTTGGGCTGGCTTTCGGTGGATCAAACTGCCAACTTCTCAGAGCAGCCATGTTTGATCTGCCTATTAAGCTTACGGGCATTCACTATAGTTTTGGGTGATTTGAACTCTAGCAGCCCTCCCAAATGGAAGAGCTGATCTAATTTTCCTCACCCCAGCCATTGAAAGTTGTTTACATACCACCCCGCTTGATAGGTTGTCAAGTCAACTTACCAGCAGTAATTACAGGTGATTTTCGTTGCTAAAACTGCTTACCTTCACTGGCCAAAAGTTTTGGATCTACACTCGGCGGCGTTTGGGAGGACGGCAGCCATTGTGAGGAATTGGTGTAATATCACGAATGAGTGTAATTTCTAGTCCTGCTCCTTGGAGAGCGCGAATCGCAGTTTCTCGTCCTGCTCCTGGGCCACTCACCATTACCTCAATTTGGCGCATCCCTTGGTCTATAGCTCTGCGGGCGGCACTTTCAGCAGCTGTTTGCGCTGCAAAAGGTGTTCCCTTCTTTGCACCTTTGAACCCACTAGAACCAGCACTTGCCCAGGAGATGACATCTCCATTTTGATCGGTAATAGTGACAATGCTATTGTTGAAAGTAGACTGGATGTAGGCCATCCCGTTGGGGACGTTACGCTTCTGTTTCTTACTCCCAGATTTTTTAGTCGGTTGTCTCGCCATATTTGTTCAGTTAATTTAAAGGAAAACTTGCTGAGGTTAGCAAGCATGGGAAAATTACTTACCAGGAGCTTTCTTCTTACCAGCCACTGTCTGCCTTCTACCCCGACGGGTTCTAGCATTAGTGCGAGTTCTTTGTCCTCTGACTGGTAAGCCCATCCGGTGACGGCGACCTCTATAAGTACCGATGTCAACCAATCGCTTGATGTTCAGCGATTCCCAGCGTCGCAAGTCACCTTCAACTTGATAGTTGCTTTCTATTTCTGCCCGCAAGGAGGCAACATCAGCATCGCTTAATTCTTTGACACGGGTATCAGGATTAACTCCTGTAGCTGCCAGAATTGCTTGCGACCTTGTTAATCCAATTCCGTAAATATAGGTTAGACCAATCTCAACGCGTTTGTCGCGTGGTAGGTCTACTCCGGCAATACGTGCCACAATTAATCTCTCCCTATTGTTATCGCAGTTGCTGATCGAAAAACGCAGTTTACACGTTTATACTTTTTTCAGTGATGATTGATGTTTGGTTTCACGCCAATCTTCAGAGTTTGAGAAGACTATCCTTGACGTTGTTTATGTTTAGGGTTGACGCAAATCACCATGACGCGACCACGACGTTTGATCACGTTACACTTTTCACAAATTTTCTTGACTGAGGCTCTGACTTTCATGCCTTTTGCAAATGACTCCAAATATTAAATTATAGCATTTCTAGGAAAATTTATTCAATTAAGTAAATGGGTAACACCCAAATAAATTGTTTTGTGGTAGACTTCCATACATATATCTACTTTTTCCGCAGCCGATAAGTGATTCTGCCTTTGCTGAGGTCGTAGGGAGTAAGTTCCACTTTGACGCGATCGCCAGGCAAAATCTTGATGTAGTTGCGTCTGATTTTCCCAGAAATGTGTGCTAGAACGTTAAATCCATTGTCCAAATCAACCCGAAACATCGCATTTGGCAATGATTCGGTGACCGTGCCTTCCATTTCAATCAAATCTTGCTTAGACAAGTTTTTCCCTCAATTCAACAATTTTTTGTTCGGTCGCAGCACTCCTCTGCAAGAGAACACAGTTAGATAAATATATCAACAGTTTATTAATATATCTTAGCTAAATATCGGTGGGCATTTGGAACAAAAGGGAGTAGTGGGTTTTTTGAATTCTCGACCTCCTACCCCCTGACTACAGTCTATGAACCTACTACAGTTTGTAATTCAACAGTGACTTCTGCTTGGGATTGGTCGCCATTGACAGTTAGGAGTTTATGGCGATCGCGGTAATAATCAATTAATGGTGCGGTTTCGTTCCGGTAAACTTCGAGACGACGACGAATTACTTCTTCGCTATCGTCTTTACGTCCTCTATCCAGTAAACGTGCTACCACAACTGCATCTGGTGCATCTAAATTGATTACTCTTTCGCCACCTTGACCAGTTTTTTGCAGCAATTCCTCTAAGAAAGCTGCTTGTGTTACCTTGCGGGGAAACCCATCTAAAATCCAGCCAGATTTGGCATCTTGTTGATCTAGACGTTCCGCTACTAGGTCTTGTACCAACTGGTCAGGAACTAACTCACCACTATTAACATAGCTTTGAGCTTTAATTCCTAAAGGAGTTTGCTCTTTCATGGCTTCCCTCAATATTTCCCCAGTGGAAATATGAGGTATATGTAAGTGTTCTGCCAAAATTTGAGCTTGCGTTCCTTTACCTGCTCCAGGTGGCCCCAAGAAGATTAATCGCGTCACTATTGCTTCACCATTCCTTCATATCGCTGAGAGATTACATAGGTTTGGACTTGTTTAGCTGTATCGATTGCCACACCAACCAGAATCAGCAAAGATGTAGCACCTAGTCCTCTAAAGGTTGGTACTTTCAAAGCACTTTCGACCGCCGTGGGAATAATGGCAACCAAGCCCAAAAATATCGCGCCTAAAAAAGTGAGTCGGTTGATAACTCGCTCAATATACTCACTTGTAGCTTTTCCTGGGCGAATTCCAGGAATACTAGAACCCATCTTCTTCAAGTTCTGCGCTACATCAACTGGGTTGACAATCAATGAAGAGTAGAAGTAGCTGAAGAAAACAATTGATGTTAAATAGACTAGAGCATAAACCCAAGGTGCAGAACCACCAGGACTCAAATAGGTGTTGACAATATTTGCCAGTTCAGGGTTTTTAGTGAAGTTAGCAATTAACAAAGGCAAACTGAGAATGGCAGCCGCAAAAATAATCGGCATGACACCGCCAGAGTTGAGCCGCAGGGGTAAATAGCTGCGTTGTTCTGCTAATACTCTTCTACCTACCTGACGACGGGCTGAAATAATGGGGATACGGCGGATTCCTTCCTGAACAAAGACAATACCAACGATTGTCACGAGGAAGACCAACACCAACACAATTACCCGTCCAACTATTTCTCTACCACCAACTTGCACCAAGTCAATGGTGTCACCCAAAGATTTAGGCAGGGAAGCAACAATGTTGACGAAAATCAACAAAGATGCACCATTGCCAATACCACGTTCTGTGATCAGTTCCGAAGCCCACATCACAAACATAGAACCGGCTGTTAGGGCGATCGCTGTTTCCGCTACAAATATAGGTCCGGGATTTAAGGCAAACTGTTGCAGAAATAAAGCCGAGAAAGCCACACTTTGAACAATTGCCCAACCTACAGTGACATAGCGTGTGATTTGGGAAATTTTCCGCCGACCAGCTTCGCCTTCGTTTTTCTGTAAATTTTCTAAAGTTGGAATGGCCGCCGTCAGCAATTGAATGATAATGGACGCATTAATAAAGGGCAAAATCCCTAAAGCAAAGACCCCTAAAGTGGAAAGTCCCCGCCCAGAGAAAATATCCAATAAACCGAATATAGAATTATTGCCCGATATGGCTTCA
Source organism: Nostoc sp. UHCC 0870 (assembly GCF_022063185.1). Lineage (NCBI taxonomy): Bacteria > Bacillati > Cyanobacteriota > Cyanophyceae > Nostocales > Nostocaceae > Nostoc > Nostoc sp. UHCC 0870. The sequence continues at coordinate 909,530 of NZ_CP091913.1, forward strand.
GCGAACCTACTTCTATCAATTCCTGGTACGGGTAAAAAGATACCCAGGCGAACCAAAATTAAAATACCGACAGTGACAAGCAGCCTACCTCTCAGTCCAGCTGCTTGTGCCATCTGCATAAAAGTTTCTTGAGCCGTTGGGGCTTTATCTCGACTGATCATAGAGTGCTACCTTTATCGTGAACCACGCGCTGGAAGCAAGTTAGCTAGTATTTTAAGTGCGCTGTTCTGGCTCAACCTAAAACTTCACAACTCCCTCCAACCGCCTCAATTTTGCTCCGAGCTTGTCCTGTAAAAGCTGCTGCTTTCACTGTAAGTGCCACGCCTATTTCCCCATTACCCAAGATTTTCAATGGGCCTTTGGCAGCAGTCAAAATACCTGCGGCTCTTAAGGATTCCAATGTTACTTCTGTATTGGCAGGAAGAGCGGCTAACTTCTCTACATTAATCGTAGTGTAAATTTTCCGATTAACTAAAGGAAAGCCCTTGAGTTTAGGTATACGGCGGTACAATGGCTGTTGACCACCTTCAAAACCAGGGCGAGTACCGCTACCAGATCGAGATTTTTGACCTCTCATCCCTAGACCAGCACTAGCACCTTGTCCAGCAGCAATACCTCTACCTACACGGCGACGGCGTTTTTTAGAGCCTTTTTGGGGCTTAACATCGTTAAGTCTCATGATGTAATTGACACCTGTTTACACAAACAATTTGTAACAGTAGCTCTACTGAATGTAGAGCTTTTCAATAGCAATGCCTCTGTCTTCAGCGACTTCAGTCAAGGTACGCAGGGTAGATAAGGCGTTGACTGCGGCTCTAGCATTGTTGAGTGGGTTATTAGAGCCAAGTTGTTTAGCCAAAACGTTACGCACGCCAGCTAATTCCAAGACTGTGCGGACAGCACCCCCAGCAATTACCCCAGTACCAGGTGCGGCTGGGCGCATCATCACTTTCGCGCCACCACCAACACCATCAATGGGGTGTGGAATGGAGTTTGATTTGGTGATGGGGATGTCAATTAGGTGTTTTTTGCCATCAGCGACACCTTTTTTCACAGCTCCAATCACATCAGAGGCTTTACCTACTCCCACACCCACTTGACCGCGTTCGTTACCAACGACCACGATCGCCCGGAAGCTGAGTTTTTTACCACCTTTGACGACCTTGCTCACCCGTCGGATCTGAATTACCCGCTCTTGCCAGGTGGTTTCTTCTTTTTTTGTGCGGTTAGCTTTACGACGACCAGTTGCCATAATCTATGTTCTCTATTTAGTCAATAGTCAATAGTCAGCAGTCAATAGTCAATAGTCAATTACTTTTGACTTTTGACCTGAGACTTTTGACTGTTTAAAAATCTAAACCAGCCTCGCGTGCGGCTTCGGCTAGTGCTTTGATTCGACCATGATATAAGTTACCACCGCGATCAAAAACGACTTTGCTAATGCCTTTTTCTAGCGATCGCACTGCAATCAATTTACCAACTTGTGCGGATGCTTCACAGGTAGCACCTGAAGCCAAATTAGATTTCAAATCTGCTTCTAAAGTTGATGCTGCTGCTAAAGTTTGATGCTGCGTGTCATCAATTATTTGAGCATAAATATGCTCATTCGAGCGGAATACCGCTAACCGTGGGCGTTCTGATGAACCTTTGACTTTGCCCCGGATGCGTCTGTGACGACGCTGTTTTGATTCTTTACGAGTAAGTTTCATGTTTACTTCTTACCACCCTTACCAGTCTTACCAGCTTTACGTCTGACCACTTCGCCTGCATAGCGAATACCTTTACCCTTATAAGGTTCAGGTGGACGAACGGCGCGAACTTTGGCTGCTGTATTCCCTACTATTTCTTTGTCATAACCACTGACTATGACGTTGGTGTTATTTTCTACAGCAAACTGAATTCCTTCAGGTGGCACAATTTGGACTTGATGGCTAAAACCCATATTGAGAACTAGGTTACGCCCTTGCACTTGCGCCCGATAACCCACACCTTGGATTTCTAAGCGTTGTTGAAACCCTTGAGAAACTCCCTCGACCATATTGGCGACTAAAGTCCGGCTCAAGCCGTGCATTTGTCTGGAGGTGCGAGATTCATCCTTACGAGTTACTTGTAATATTTCCCCTTCTTGAGAAACTATGACATTAGCTGGCAAATTCCGGGAAAGTTCACCTTTAGGGCCTTTCACGACAACATTTGAGCCATCAATAGTCACTTGTACTTTGGCGGGAATAGTAATTGGACGTTTACCAATACGAGACATGACTTTTTGTCCTTTGTCCTTTATCCTTTTTCAGTTGTTTTTCAGTGTGGTCTGCTCTACGGGAGGCCACGTCAAGGGGTTTTTCCCGTGATTAACTGACATTCCCTTTCGCATTAGCAGAGGGTAGGGCTTCTCGTGAGGAGAAGATTACCTTAAGGGACAGTTGACAACTGATAATTCACTACCAAACGTAGCAGAGTATTTCACCACCGACGTTCTGACGACGGGCTTCACGGTCAGTCATAATGCCACTAGATGTGGAAATTATGGCAATGCCAATACCGCCGAGTACCCTTGGTAATTCTTTTCTGTTGGAGTAAACACGTAAACCTGGTTTACTCACCCGTTTCAATGCAGTAATCAGGGGTTGACGATTTTTACCTTTGTATTTCAAAGAAATTACTAGGTTACGTTTTACGCCTTCACCGTCTTCTGCAATTTCCGCAATGAAGCCTTCTTCCTGTAGCACTTTAGCAATACTACGGGTCATTTTTGTGGCTGGCACGTGTGTAATCTGATGCCTTGCCATGTTGGCATTGCGGATGCGCGTCAGCATATCTGCAATTGTGTCGTTAGCCGCCATCGTTCCCTCTTTAGATGAACTTATTGATCGCGAAAGGGCATTCCAAATTCTTTAAGTAAAGCGCGTCCCTCTTCGTCGTTTTTTGCTGTGGTGATAATGGAAATATCTAAACCACGGACTTGATCGATGCTATCGTATTCGATTTCTGGAAAGATTAACTGTTCTCTTACGCCGAGAGTATAGTTACCGCGACCATCAAAGCTTTTGGGGCTGATACCGCGAAAGTCTCTAATTCTAGGCAGTGTCAAGCTAATTAATCGGTCGAAAAAGGCATACATTTTCTCGCCTCTGAGCGTCACCATGATGCCAACAGGCATACCCTGACGAATCTTGAAGCCAGCGATCGCTTTTTTCGCTCTTGTCACCACTGGTTTTTGACCGGTGATCACTGCAATTTCGTTTAAGGACGCTTCTAGGGACTTAGCATTTTGAGCCGCTTCTCCCAAACCTCTGTTAATAGTTACTTTCACCAACTTTGGCACTTGATGAACGTTGGTGTATTCAAACTGATTAATCAGTTTGGGGACGATTGTCTCTTGATATAAGGTTTTGAGTCTTGTTGTCGCCATAGTTTTTTGTCCTGATTTTCCCTGGTCTTGGTCAGGGACACTTTAATTTCAGATTTTAGATTTGAGATTAAATTTACAATCTAAAATCTCAAGTTGGTAAATCCTCTACTAAGCAATTCAAAATTCAAAATTCAAAATTCAAAATTAAGAAACCGAATCAAAGTCAGAAACGCATTCGTTACTTTTGTCTTTTGCCTTTTTACTTTTGGTTTCTTGTCCTAGCTGTCGAGAATTTCACCAGTTTTCTTGAGTTTCCTGACTTTCTTCCCTTCGGAGGTGAAAGTGTAGCAGATACGACTAGCAACGTTTTGCTTGGTGGAATAAAGCATGACGTTAGAGCTATGAATCGGAGCTTCTTGAGTGGAAATCCGCCCTGATTCCCCTTCTTGTTGGGGTTTCACGTGCTTAGTTTTAATATTGACACCTTTGACAATGACTTTACTCAGTTGAGGAAATGTTTTAATCACTTCGCCAACTTTGCCTTTGTCTTTGCCAGCAATTATCTGCACTGTGTCTCCAGTTTTGACGTGCATTTTCTGGAATCTAGGTTGATCCTTTTGGTTGGCCATTACAGCACCTCCGGAGCAAGAGAAACGATTTTAGTAAAGCTTTTTTCGCGCAATTCCCGTGCTACTGGGCCAAATACCCGTGTGCCTCTGGGATTACCTTCTTTATTGATAATGACGGCAGCATTGTCGTCAAAACGAATGCTCATACCACTATCACGACTGATGTTGTGGCGGGTGCGAACAATCACAGCTTCGACAACATCAGATTTTTTGACTGCCATGTTAGGAATAGCATCTTTCACAACGGCGATAATTCTGTCGCCCACAAAACCGTAACGTCTGTTACCCGCGCCTAGGACACGAATACACATCAGTTTGCGTGCGCCGCTATTATCTGCCACATTCAGGTAAGTTTGGGGTTGAATCACAATTGGTCTCCCTTATGCACAACTATCAAGTTGTAGCTTTAGTGTTGAGGATTTCTGCCACTTGCCAGCGTTTGGTTTTGCTCAGGGGTCTAGTTTCCTGAATCCGCACGCGATCGCCCACTTTGCACTTATTTTCTTCATCGTGAGCTTTATAGCGGCGTGTTTTGACTACAATCTTGCCGTACTTGGGATGGGGAGCGCGGTTTTCAATGGCAACAACCACTGTTTTTTGCATTTTATCGCTCACTACCAAGCCAACTCGTTCTTTGATTGCCATAATCTCCTACTTTTCTTCTTGAGGCGGTTGACTTGCTGCCCGTTTCCTTTCTCCTTCTACTGTTAGTAGTTGGGCTAGGCGATGGCGAGCATGGCGGAACTGGTGGGGTTTTTCTAACTGTCTGGTGGCCTTTTGCAAGCGCAACTGAAACAGTTGTCTTTTGACGTTGATAATTTCCTCAGCCAGCTTTTCGTCACTTAATTCTCTAGCTTCTGCAATTTTGGGAAGAGGCATAACCTACTCCTGCTCCTCTACTTGAGATCGCACAATAAATTTGGTCTTGATGGGTAGCTTGTATGCCGCTAAACGCATGGCTTCACGAGCTATTTCTTCAGTCACGCCGGCGATTTCAAATAAGATCCGCCCTGGCTTGACTACTGCTACCCAAAACTCTGGATTACCTTTACCTGAACCCATCCGGGTTTCAGCCGGACGCATGGTTACGGGTTTATCTGGGAAAATCCGAATCCAGATTTTACCACCCCGGCGGATGTAGCGTGTCATTGCTCGACGGGAAGCCTCAATTTGTCGAGAGGTGATCCAAGCTGGTTCTTGAGCTTGGAGTGCAAAATCTCCAAAGTTGAGGGTACTCCCACGGTGGGCTAAACCTCCCATCCGTCCGCGCTGTTGTTTGCGGAATTTAGTTCTTCTAGGACTTAACATGACTTTTACTAGGGATTAGGGATGAGGGATTGGGGATTAAGGATGAGGGATTGGGTGCGGTTTTTTGCCCAGTCACCATTCACCAGTCGCCATTCCCCTTTTATCCTTCATTGGAACGGTCTTCAAACTGCTGACGACGACGCTGTTGTTGACGGCGGCGAGGTTCACGAGTTGTTGGTTGGGATGGGGCTTCTTCCTGTCCAGGAATAATTTCTCCCTTGAATACCCACACTTTGATCCCCAAAATGCCGTAAACGGTTTTGGCTGTGCAGTAAGAGTAGTCAATGTCAGCCCGTAAGGTATGGAGGGGTACTCTACCCTCACGAGTCCACTCGGTTCGGGCAATTTCTGCACCGTTGAGCCGACCACCGACTTGCACTTTAATGCCTTGAATACCTGCACGTTGAGCGCGTTGAATTGCTTGTCTCACTACCCGACGGAAAGAAACACGACGTTCTAGTTGTTGAGCAATATATTCAGCAATTAAGTAGGCATCAGCATCAACTTTTTGGACTTCCACTACGTTGATGCGGATTTGGCGATGACCACCGAGCAAGTCTTGTAGTCCTGTCCGCAATGCTTCAATGCCTTGACCACCACGACCTACTACTACCCCTGGGCGAGCAGTACGTACTTCTAGATCGATTTGATCTGCTTTCCGTTCAATCCGCACTTCGGAAATACCAGCATTGTTTTGAGCGTATCTACCCAATTTTTGCTCTATGTATTTACGGAGTTTGTAGTCTTCTTGTAAGAGTTCTGGATAGCGATCGGGTTCGGCAAACCAACGTGATTGGTGTTCTTGGGTAATTCCCAGACGAAAGCCAACTGGATGAATTTTCTGTCCCACAAATGTTTCCTCTAAAATTTCTTACTTTACGCAATTTTATGTGTATGTAAATTACTTAGCCTTGGCATCAGCTGCTACAGCTAAGGTGATATGACACGTTGGTTTGCGAATTTGGTAAGCTCTACCTTGCGCTCTAGGTTGGAAACGTTTTAGTACAGGGCCTTGATCAGCAAATGCCTGAGTAATCACTAATTGAGTGCGATCTAATCCTGCATTATGCTCGGCGTTAGCAGCAGCACTTCTCAGGAGCTTCAGCACAGGCTCAGTGGCTCGATAGGGCATAAATTCTAAGATAATCAGTGCCTCTCTATAGGAGCGACCCCGAATTTGATCAAGTACGCGGCGTACTTTGTAGGGAGAGATGCGTATAAAACGGGCGATCGCCTTTACTTCAGTAGTATCAGTAGCCATATGTTTCTCCATTTTGGTCATTGGTTATTGGTCATTTGTCATGCGTCTTCAGCTAATGACTAATGACTAATGACTAATGACTATCTCCCCGCTTTTTTGTCACTTTTGCCATGGCCTCTGTAGGCGCGTGTGGGAGCAAATTCTCCCAATTTATGACCCACCATTTGGTCGCTGATAAATACGGGTACGTGTTGTCGCCCGTTGTGAACTGCGATGGTGTGCCCTACCATTTCGGGCAAAATTGTTGAAGCTCGCGACCAAGTTTTAATAACTTGCTTTTCGTTTTTAGCATTCAGTTTTTCAATTTTGCTTAACAAATGATCCGCAATAAAAGGACCTTTTTTAAGAGAACGACCCATAGTGCAATTTTGGATTTTGGATTTTGGATTTTGGATTTAAAATTATGAATTTTGGATTTTGGATAAATGGGTGTCTCATCAGTGTTCACAGTTTAATTAATGCTCGACTAACAGACTTAATCTCAAACCCAAAATTTAAAATCTCAAATTCTAAGACTCCCGACCACCACGACCGCGTTTAGAAGATTTACGACGACGGCGGACAATCAATTTGCTGCTAGCTTTCTTGGGTTTACGTGTTTTAGCACCCAATGTTGGTTTACCCCAAGGAGTCACAGGCCCTGATCTACCAATAGGCGCTCTACCCTCACCACCACCATGTGGGTGATCTACGGGGTTCATCACGCTACCTCTAACTTTGGGACGGCGACCTTTCCAACGGTTTCTCCCAGCTTTACCTGCACTCAGGTTTCTAGCATCGGTGTTACCTACTTGTCCGATGGTGGCGTAACATTCACGCCGAATCATGCGGACTTCTCCTGAAGGTAACTTGAGTGTGACGTAATTACCTTCTTTAGCCACCACTTGGGCGGTAGCACCAGCAGCACGTACAATTTGACCGCCTTTGCCAGCGATTAATTCTACGTTGTGAACGCTAGTACCTAAAGGAATGTTGGATAAGGGTAAAGCATTGCCATCTTCAAAGGGAGATTCTGGCCCCGCAATTACTGTTGTGCCTACTTTCAATCCATTGGGGTGCAGGATATACCGTTTTTCCCCATCTTCATAAGATAGCAGCGCAATCCGCGCGTTACGGTTGGGATCGTATTCAATAGCAATGACTGTAGCCGGGATATTACGTTTATCCCTTTTAAAATCAATGATCCGATAAAGTCTCTTGTGTCCGCCACCCCGACGACGGCTAGTAATCCGCCCTTGGTTGTTCCGACCTTTGGCACGGTGTTTATATACCGTGAGGGACTTTTCTGGTTCGGTTTTAGTAATTTCCGCAAAGTCAGAGATAGTAACTTGGCGGGTACTGGGGGTATAAGGACGATAAGAACGAGTACCCATAATATCTTAGACCTCTGGGAATAATACTTGTCTAATTTTGTCTACATCCCCAGCTGCGACTGTGACGATCGCTTTTTTATATTGGGGCTTAAAACCAATGAATTTACCAACGCGCTTTTTTTTGCGGGGTGGTAGTGCGGTATTTACTTTTACAACCTTTACCTGAAATAAGTCTTCGATTGCCGCTTTAATTTGTGTCTTATCGGCTTTGGGAACAACTTCAAAGGTATATTTGTTTTGTTCCATCAGGATGGTCGCTTTTTCGGTAACGATGGGGCGACGGATTAAATCAGGCAGGTTGCGGGGGTCAAACTTAGGCATTGTAGACCTCCTGAATTTTATCTAAAGCTGATGCTGTGATGACAATCTTGTCAGCGTGTAGCATATCGTAAACATTTAGTTGGTCAGCAGGAATGAGTTTGAGATTTTCTACGTTGCGGGCTGACAAGTAAACGTTTTCAGTAAACTCAGACAAAATTAATAGTGTCTTATTTTCTGGTGCTGCACCCCAACGGCCTAGGGCTGCTACCAACTCTTGAGTCTTAGGACGGGATAGCTCGTTATTAAATTCTTCTACTACAATCAAGTCGTCTACACGGCTGACTAGGGCTGTCCGTAATGCTAACCGCCGTTCTTTACGGTTCATCTTTAGGTTGAAATCTCTGGGTTTAGGCCCGAAGATCACACCACCACCACGCCACAATGGTGAACGAATAGAACCAGCACGAGCGCGACCAGTACCTTTTTGCCGCCAGGGTTTGCGACCACCACCTCTAACTTCCGCACGGGTTTTGGTGCTGACAGTTCCTTGGCGAGAGTTGGTCATTTGCCTGACTAGGGCGCGGTGGACAATATGAACCGCCGTTTCTTCTTTGGCAATACGCAAGTCGAACTGTTTTTGTCCGACTTCTTCTCCTTGCCAATTTTTAACTACACTTTCAACCATCTTTGTGTCCTTTGTCGTTTGTCCATAGTCTGAAGTCAGTCAACAGTTAACACTCAGCACTACTTGCCAACTAGGTTGGCTGGCACAATATTTAGCAATGCTCCTGGCTTCCCAGGAACTGCTCCTTTGATGAGCAATATATTGCGGTCAGTATCTACTTTTATTACGGTTAATTTGCTAATTGTGACGCGAGTACCACCTAAACGCCCTGCCATCCGTTTACCTGGATAAACACGACCTGGGGTTGTACCTGCACCAATCGAACCTGGCGCTCTATGGTTTTTAGAACCATGTGACATTGGTCCACGACCAAAGTTGTTTCGCTTTTGGTTGCCTGCAAAGCCCCGACCAATACTTGTACCGATAACGTCTACAATTTGACCTGCACTAAACATATCTGCTTTAATCTCTTGACCTAAAGCATAATCACTAGGGCTGTCTGTGTGATACTCTTTCAGATGCCGTAATGCTGGGGCTGAGGATTTAGCTAAGTGACCCAACAATGGTCTGTTTAGTGCTTTGGGCTTAACTTCTTTATAACCAACTTGAATAGCTGTGTATCCGTCGGTTGGTTTCGTTTTAATTTGGGTAACTACGCATGGACCTGCTTGGACGACGGTGACAGGAATTGCTACTCCTGCTTCGTCAAAGATTTGGGTCATGCCCAGTTTGGTGCCGAGAATGCCTACAGACACGGTAACTGGCTCTCCTTTCTACTTGCTGACCTTGAAATTGGGTTTTTAAACACAAACTGTATAAGTATCGGTGACGATGGACGAATCTCAGAGTCGAAAGCAGTTTTTGCTGCTGTCGATCCTCCCGGACAAAACAAGCTGTGTTGTTACTGTTTGGTGATTTTATTCAGTTGCACTCACTTTTTCACCAGCACAGCCACAAGTGCCTTCTTGAAAGAAGGAATAACTTCTGGTATCAAGGCAATGCTTTAGAGCTTTGCACTTTGTGCAGCAACGCTTTCGTCCCAGCCGTTGCTTAGGCACTTTCTGGAGGCAGCGCGATTAACGGGTCTCCCGATTTGGCGCGACTGCCCTGGCTCAGTTGGACTTAAGCAGCTTTTGCCGCTCAGTATCCTTTGTACTGAGACTAATGTAATGTCATCCAGCTAACATCACTACTCAGCTTTTCATTCACTGAACAAATCAAACCTTGAGTGTTAGGTTTTTATTGTTCTTTATGACTACAGGAGTGTGTGTAGCCTCGTGATGAGGGTGGGCTTTGTTTTTGAGCTTTTTACCCTGAGCTTGACCTAAAAGCTTTCTAAGTTTACCAGTCTTTGAGCTGTTTCAACCTGGTTGTTTTCCTGGTGAAGCTTTTCGTTAACTTTTCACGCTAGCGATCGCTCAAAATGTTGACTTTGTGGTAGCTTAATTTGCACAAATGGTCACAATCTAATACTATATACTATAGACTAATCTTTGTCTAGAAAATTAAAGATTAATTTTTACAAGACTAGTATCATTGGGCATTGGGTAAAAACGTTTCCTTTGTCTCCTCAGCTTTCTACACTCTGCCTTTGTTGATAAAATTGAGTTTAGCTTAATCTAAAGCATAAGCTTTGTGATCTAACTTGATCTATCACTTCAGGGTCAATAATAGAGATATCAAAGTGGGATAGGACAATCATACGCAAAATTTATGGCACTAATTACCACTGGCAACGGTTTCAAGCGCAATCTGGAAAAATTTGGTTCTTTAGGGGTTTATGTACCCTTGGAAGGGGGTTTTGAAGGTCGGTATCGCCGTCGTCTGCGTGCGGCTGGCTATGTGACTCTACCCATGACTGCTAGGGGATTGGGTGATGTCGCCGCTTATCTTACAGGAGTTCACGGTGTCAGACCTCCCCACCTTGGGAAAAAAAGTTCTGGTAACGGTGCAGCAGTGGGTAATGTCTACTATTTACCACCGATTGTTAATTACCAACTAGAGCAGTTACCGCCGAACTCTAAAGGGTTAGTTTTGTGGATTATTGAAGGACATATCCTTTCTGATCAGGAAGTTGAATTTTTGACAACTCTGCCTAGTTTAGAGCCAAAAGTGAAAGTAGTCGTAGAAAGAGGTGGCGATCGCTCTTTCCGTTGGCGGCCTCTCAAGGATACTTTCTCTGCAAGTTATCAGGCTGTTTAGTTTTTAGGGACTGGGGACTGGGGACTGGGGACTGGTGATTGGGGACTCAGAACTCACTACTCAGAACTCAGAACTCACTACTCAGCACTCAGCACTCAGCACTCAGCACTCACTACTCAGCACTCACTGGTTGACTGTCTGAGATAAAATTTGGGCGATCGCTTTGGCAATGTATTAGGCAAATGGCGATCGCCTAATTTTTTGATACAATGCTCAAACATTTATGAGCCATTGTACTGTCTTTGAAAGTGTTTATCTATACAAAAAGACCTATATTTTTTTCAAAATCCGACTGGGTAGATTAAATCAAATTCTCGATAAATGGTAATCTGAGCCAAAGGATCAGGTTTGTCTAAAACTTCGTAATCTAAACCACCTGTAATTTGTGTTACTGGACGCTTCAACGGTTTCTCAAACTGATGCCACTCACGGTTACTCCACTCGAAAATGGCTGCATCTAGATCGTTTTGCAATTCGGAAGCTAAAAGTAATAGTTCCAATTTATCTTGAGTATTGCCAGTAAGAATAAATTTTAGCGAAACTGACTGGGTAATTGCTGGTCTAGGTTCGTTGGCTGCCAAAGTATTACAACCACCTAACTGGACATCATAAGGCTGTAGTTGCAGATTTTTTTGCTGTTTCAGGGTTTGTTCGATGTCACTGAGGCGTTGATCTAAATAAGGCAGTAGCCCTAGTTTGCCATCGATCAACAACTTACGAATGTTAGAGACTTGAGTCATATTTGCTTCTGATCGGCTTACCCAGTCAGATTAGCGTTTTGTTGACTGAGAAGATAGAGAAACTTGGAAAAACTTTGTTTGCAGCTAGTCTTCTTGGTGAGCGCATTTATTACGCCATACCCCAGTGCGAATATTTGTCTAGAAAGTTGCGGGCAAATATAGTCACAAATCGGCATACTAAAATAGGGAGAGACTCTTGGCTTTTTCAGGCGTGAAGGTTAATAGGCACAAATGAGACGTAAATCAACTGGTAGATCAGCTACTACATCTAAACCTTCTGGTTTCCAATCTTCTATGTTTAACTTCACCACTATTGCCATTTTGGGAGGGGTGTTGATTCTGGGAATTGGAATCGGGATTGCTTTTAGTTCCACAACTACGTTAACTCCATCCAATGTAGCTTCCCGTGAATTTATTGATACTAAAGCACCGAATCCTGAGATTTGCGTACAGTATGGAGCAAGTTCAATGGTGATGGACGCTCGATTATTCGTGACTCTCAACCCCTTTAATGTCTATGTTGCCCAACCAAGTATGCGTCCTGGATGCGTAATCCGTCAAAATAACTGGGCAATTTTAGAGCAACGCAAGTTAGTCACATCTGATCAGGTGAGGGAATGTAAAAATCGCCTGAATACTTTTGGTTTTACTGGTAGCTTAGACAGTGAAAAACCTGATATTAGATGTATTTATCAAAATGAAGCCGGGCAAAATTTCTTTTTGTCTCAACCAGGCGCAGTTGCACCACAACAGGAGACGGAAAGATTTTAGTGATGTTTGTTAGCAACGCATCGAGATTAACGGTGCGTTACGGCAAAATATTTATTTTCGTAATCGTTGAGTCAGCTTGTGCCATAACGCACCCTACTTAATATGCTTATTTTCGGTTAGGTAGAGGTTGACCAAATTCAATCACCACTGGATTAGTAATATTGGGTGGATTGTTTGGTTGGCTTGAGATAGTGGGAGTGGGGAAATTGGTGGGAGATGGGGAGTATTTGGTATTTGGACAGGATTACTGGAATTTAGGGGAGGTACAGTGACAAAGGATTGCTGTGGACTGGTAATCGTCTGGGGTAGGGTGCTGGGTAATTGTAAGTAGTTATATTGTGTTGGTAAAAGATTGCTGGATGAATTATTGGTGTTGCTCAGTTGTCTAGAGCCGCTAATAAAAGGACGTAAAACCCAGCGAGTGGGATTTTGCGGGGAAATAGGTTGTAGTTTTACTTGGTTAGGGTCTACAAAAACTCCGGTTGCTAAATCTAAGACTATACGGGTGATATTGGCGTTTAATTGGGAAACACGAATTCGTTGGACAACACCAGCGTAATTTTGTTGGGTGGGGATATTACCTAGCTTGGTATCGGGAATATCAACGACAATGCGCGGCGGTTCGGAAAGGTAGAAGTAATTTGGTGTTTTGCCAACTGAAAGGTTAATTTCTAACTTCCCTGCGTCTGGGTAGAAACGCCAATTATTGAGCTTGGCTACCTGTGCAGCAATGGTAGTGGTGGTTGGAAGTGTAAATGCAGCAAACAAACTAATGCTAAACAGCTGTTTACCCCTGTGAAAAAGTTGCTGACTGGAAATTCTCTTAAACATTTTTATTTATCTGTAATTGTGTTTAACCATCAGGCAATGGGTTGCCACATTCTAATGGTTATTTGAGTTTTTGGGTTCTGCCTGGGCTGCTTCAGGTGTAGCATTAAATTCTAGATTTTGCGCGATGGTACTGATAATTATTTTTCCTTGTAGTCTACCGCCTTCTTCTAGTTGCATTTGGGCTTGAAGGGTGTGGGGAGGAGCAAGGTTACAAAGAAGAGTTTCGTTAACTTCTCCGGCTAAATTTAACTGCTGATTGTTCAAGATACCTTTGAGAGAATATTGCTTTTGAGTCTCTGCATTAGCTTGGACTGGTAACAAAGAGGCATTCAAATAAATACCTGATTGCTGAATGTTTAGTCTCAAGGGTAGTGATTGCTGACATTCGGGTACATTGTTAGTGAAGGTTAGAAGATAAGAACCGTTAGTAATAGGGGACGCTTGGAGATATTTTTCTCCATAAATAGTGACTGTTTTAAATAACAGGAGAACTGAACCTATTGCGACTGCATAGAAGGTTAGGGATTTGGCATGGAAGTGATTCATACTTTTCAGTTCTTCACGATAGGATCTTTAGTTATTGGCTCAGACAGTGCTGAGGTAAGATGAGATGTAAGATGGCTATAGCGACGGGTAATTAGCAGTGAGGAACGGCATTGAATAGCTAGCTCATCTGTATATCTTCCTAGGGTTTGACGCTCAATTCCCCAGGCGCGGCTAGTACCAGCAATGGTCAAATCAACACCCTCTGAGGCTGTGACTACAGCTTGGAGTGGATCGGGAGCATGGATAATTTTAATGTTGATGCGATCGCGTACACTCTTGGGCAATTGTTCAATCATCGCGTGCAGTTCGTAACTCAATTCATCCTGGATTTGATGTTCTGGGAATACCTGTAAAACGCGCAACATACAGGTATCACGATTTATTAATAGTCTCAAAGCCAGTGTGAGTGCCAAATCATCGTGGATATTTGCAGAATAGGGAACTAATAAACTTTCTAATCTATCTCCCCCCCTGTCTACAAAAACTGCTACATCTACTGGTACGATGCTGAGAATTTGACCAACTCGTCCACCCAAACGATTGTTACTGAAAGCAGGACGATGCCACCCTACCAGAATTAAATCTGCTTGCTCAATTTTGGCAATTTGTGCTGTTTCTCTGGCAACATTGCTAGATATCTGCACAATGGGATGGACAAAAGGTTGTGTTGTTGGCGGTTCTAGGGTACTAATCAAATCTTCTAATTGCTGACGATGCTGAATAATTAATCGGTTAGCTTCCTCTGGGGTATTCTCGAAACCATAATCTTCTTCTAATTCGATGAGGCTGAGGGGATTAACAATAGCTGGTTGTCGGTAATTCAAGGCGATCGCTGTTGCTAACTGTACCAACCCTTTTTGAGTGTTGGGATTAGCGACTGGAACTAAAATACGGTAAGGATTAATGTAAGTTTGGTGACTTGCGTCGATGTCTAAGCCTGTATTTTCTTCTGGTTCTGCTTCTACTAAATCTAATTTGATCAGTTTTTTGGGATAAGTCCACTCTAATAGAGGCGAAGTCATGAATGTGGTGACTAAAGCCATAATTACCAGCATGGTAAACAGCAAGGGAGAAATCACCCCTAATTCCAAACCAATATTCAGCACGATTAACTCAGTTAAACCGCGAGTATTCATCAACCAACCGAGTGCTGAGGCTTCCCGTTTGTTGATACCACTGAAACGAGCTGCTACATAAGTACCAATATACTTGCCTGCGATCGCTACTAATAAGACGACTGCACACAATAGCCACAGTTCGGGACGGTTCAATAAGCCGATTTCCGTCCGTAACCCACTGTAGGCAAAAAATATCGGTAGCAGAAATATGAGGACAAAATCTTCGGTTTTAATTGCTAATTCTCGGACTAAATCTGCGTTCTTGGGCATAATTGCACCCAATAAAAATGCTCCGAAAATCAAATGAATCCCAATCAGTTCGGTAATTAGTGCTGAGGCGACTACGGCGAGATAAATCCAAGCTAATACTATTTGATTTAAGCGTCCAGTGCGGCGGTAATAGGCGGAGAGGCGTTGCAAAAACAAGCGTCCTACCGTCAGCATAAAACCGATATAGACTAAGCTTTCTACAACTATGGGCAATGCACCTATGATATTACCAGTCCTGGCTACTGCGATCGCTACTGCTAACAAGCACCAAGTTGTGACATCATCTACAGCCGCACAAGTTAAAGCCAGCGTTCCTAAACGCGTCCCTTGTAAATTATTTTCTGTGATAATGCGAGCCAATACTGGAAAAGCAGTAATTGACATCGCTGCACCTAAAAATAGAGCAAAGGCTGTAAAAGAAACACTAGCATTAGAAACTAGAGGATAAAGCAGTAATGCTAATAATATTCCCAGGGAGAAAGGAACTAAAACACTGAAATGAGACGTGAAAACTGCCACTTTTAACTGATTGCTCAAATATTTGGGATTTAGTTCTAACCCAATGAGAAACATGAAAAATATCAGTCCCACCTGAGATAAAAGATTGAGAAAAGGTATCGTTTCTGGCGGGAACAAAGTAGTTGATAATTGGGGGGAAACTAAACCCAATAATGACGGGCCAATCATAATCCCAGCGATCATCTCACCAATTACTAAAGGCTGTTTAATTGATTTGAATGCTAACCCTACTAATCGGGATAATCCTATCACAATTAACACTTCAACCAGAACGAGAATCACTGTGTGCATAGTTACCTCAATAGCGACTACCTGGTTTCCTTAAGATGATTCGACAAGTGAGTAGGAATGTCAACCTTGGGTAGTTATTTATGATGATTTCCGATGGTTTTTGATGTTAATTGTTGTAACAAGAACAGCGATAAATTAGCATTACATGAAGGCGAATTTTCGAGATAATAGAGAATAAACTATGAAATATAGTAATCTGCTTTAATTTTTAACCGTACTTGCTGATGTGGTTGACTAGTACCGGAAGGCGTAAAGTAAAAAAACAAGATCCTAGGCTTCTGGAAAAAGTCTAGAATCTCAATCTCACAATGTACAAATATTCAGGACTTACGCAAGTGTCACAATCGATAGTTGGTGCGTGACGCTATATGTCTCATAACTACGTTCAAATACTTTTGCAGCGTCACACACCCTAGATAACTAGAATCTCAATCTCACAATGTACAAATATTGTTGTATTTAAATAAATACTGTGTTTAATTAATGAATATTGAATTATTTACAACCATTGTCCTCCTCGGAATCGTGAACGGGGAAATAAAATTCGCATGATGCTTTGGGAAGCGATAAATACTGATAACCAGACGATGCTGTAATGTAATACAAAAGCATCTAAGTCTATAGAATCTTTGAGTTCAGGTACTGGTAAAAAGCGAAAAAGGCTGACTCCACAAAAAACAAATATTAATTCCCAAATACCAGCCAAGAGTTGATAAGCGGCTGGCCAGTCCCTATCCCAACGGAACTTTTGTAGATAGTTATAAAGTACATCCCACCCTAAACCAAAGATAGCCACATAGCCGAGTATCCAAAAATAGATAGAATCAGGAGAGCCGCCAATTAAACCCATTGCAAAGGGTAAGGATACTAGGACACCGACAGTAGATAGTAATAATAACCGAGTTTGCCAACGACCGAATAAAGTTGGAGTCATAAGCTTGCTGATGGCTGATTAGAGGAGATGTAATTCATCTCACCTATACAAGAGATGTGAGTATTGTTTTTCTAGGATAGTTTGAATTGGTATTCAGGTCGAGGGTGATAGGCTGCTAGTGCTTCCCAATTAACGACATCTTCTAACAAAGCTTGATAACCTAGGGTATTGGGATGAAGACCATCTTCACTTAAGCGATAGTTGCACCAAGTATCGCCGCGTGCCATCCAGCGATCGAAAATATCTAGATAGGGAATTTGTCGTTGGTTGCAAGCTATTTTAGTGGCTTCTTTGTAGCGATATTGATCAACATGATTGTAGTAAAGACAATCTAGAAAAGGCATTCTAGCTTCATTGACGGGAACTACACCCACAAATAATACAGGACAAAGTTGTTGTGCTTGGTCTAATAGCGCAGCGATTTCTGACTCAAACAAAGCAAAGTCTGTATAGTTTTTACCACTAGGACGGCCTAAGCGGGGTGAATCATTGACCCCTACGGAGAGGATAATTAAGTCTGGGACACGATTTCGCAGTTCACCACGATGGCGAAATTCTACTTCTAATCTTTGTGCGACTTGCTGGGTGCGATCGCCTCTTACTCCTAAATTGTACAGGACATGACCAGAACTATTGGGTAACATCCATGAGCGACGCAATTGTTCTACCCAGCCTCCCTTTTCGGGGTCGCCAAAGCCGTATATTAAACTATCCCCCAGTGCGACAATCTTCAAAGGCTGACATTGATTGGGTGATAAAGACAGCTGCATTGAGGAAGGAACTGGTAATGTTTGCATCTTAAAAAAATTATCTTATATCTTTACAAGATTCTATACATTTCTACACCATTAAACAGTATATTTTTTTATTTTTTTCGTCAAAATTTTACTTGTATGCGGTATTAGCGTTGATTAAATATGGAATTATCGCCTCTTTGCGCGGCCAATTCCGTGTGAGGAAGCGCAGCAACAAAGGTAACGAGATTGACATCAAAAAGACTCCTACCCACCAACCAGAACGCAATTGTTCCAAAGTGTTAACGGCTGATGTCGTCCTAGTTTCAGCACCACTAGATAAAAATCCCATGCCCGATGCTAGTAAATTATTCAAGGCATGGCAGGCTATGGGTATAATTAATGACCGAGTTTTGATGTACAAAACCCCCATAACAACGCCAAATAAAGATAATCCCAAAAAGTTGGCGTGTAAAACTCCAAATAAGATGGACGAAACCACCAAAGCGGAACGAAGACCCCATTTAGCCGCCCAACGCTGTAAGATAAATCCACGAAAGATAAATTCCTCAGTGATGGGGGCAACGACTACGTAAGCGATCGCTCCCAGCAGATTGTAAAATAGCGGTGCGGAACTACGAGGTGCAGGATTGTTGGCAACTTGCTTGAGTAAGGCTTCGATGAAATTAGGTGCAATCCATGATAAAAGGGAAAACGACACTAAATAGGCACTAATAGAAAATAAAATCATCAACAAAACCAAGCCTAATGTCGAGAACCATTTATAGTTCTTGGGGACACTTCCCACTAAATATTTAAGATTAACGCCCATGCGCTTAAAGTCTGCCAATGTCCAGAGAGACAATGAGCAGAATATCAGGATGTAGAGGACTAGTATTGAAGCTTGACTATTGAGTTTTTGTCCGCTACCCCCCTGCACTAAGCCTTGTACTAAGCCGATACCAAAAGATATCAGCAAAAACTGCCAAAACAGGTAGCGAACTTTCAGTCTTTGAAATGGGTTATCTAGATTTTCATTCATCGGGATTAGGGACAAATCAATTCAAAATTCAAAATTCAAAATTCAAAATTCAAAATTAAATGACTCTTGTGGATGAGGGACTGGGAAATCGTTACCTTCACTCACAACTCACAACTCACAACTCACAACTCAGCACTCAGCACTCAGCACTCACCACTCACCACTCATGATGGTGATTGATTAGATACCCACTTTAACCACTGTCCAAAAGAACTGAAGGGGTTCAGACGGTGGACTCCAGGCGCACGGGCGGTGGCGAGTCCATCGACTGCGACTAAGGCGGAGTATTGCAAACCGAGGAAGCTATCAACGGCTGCATAGGGGCCGCCGAGGGTAATTGCCCCGGCTACATACATTTGACCTTTACCATTTCGCATTTCTGGGATTTCAAAGTTATTGGCGACAGCCAAGCGTCCCATATAGTTTAGAGGTAGGTTGTAATGCTTGACCAAATCATCTAATAGAGGATTGGCTTGCACCTTAGCATCTAAACCTGTAGCATCAACAATAAAATCAGCTACTAATTTCATTTGACCAAAGCCTTTCTCTTGGATTTGGCTGATAGTGCGATTTTGTGCGTCCCTTTCTACTGTCAATACTTCCCCAAAGGTGATTTGATACCAACCCTCTTTTAAGCCGGTTTCAGTAATTTGCTGCCAGTCTTGACGGTCGGCGGTGGTTGTCCCGCCCCATTCTGTGAGTAAGCGTTTACGTTCGTCTGGTGTGGCTTGTTCTAACATGACGCGTAGTTCACCACTCCAACAGGATTTGGGCCAGTTGAAGGGTTGAAATTCGTAATGATTTTTGACTAGGCGTGTGGCTTTTTGGAATGTGTTGCCTTGGGGTTTAGGCGATCGCATTAAATGCAAAACTGTAATATTATTATTTTTGCGTCTGGCTTCATAAATACGCTGCACAATCCGCGAAGCCACAATTCCCCGCCCGCGAATTAATACTGTTCCGCCTTGGCGTTCTAATTGCTCATATACATGATCATGTGCTTCATAAGCATTCACGACGGATTTAAAATCTTGATATTTTTCTCTATAAGCCTGCAAATCAGGGAGAAACTGAATTGCTGGATACCCAGTAGCTAAATGTAAATAACGACAAACTACAAAAGCGTGATTACCTTGTCCGCGAGAATAAGCTACACAATAGCGACCATCATCGGTTTTGCGAATTGCCCTAACTCGTCCATAACGATAAATTTGACTCCAGCCAATCCGCTTGGCTTCTCTATCAATTGAATCAAATACATTGGTTGCACGGGGAGTATAAGTTTCCGCAAAGGTTGGTTCTCCAAATACTTGCCATAAATACTGCAATGCTGTGTTTGGCTTACCTTTAGTCAAGTCGTGCCAAGCTTCTCGCCAAGCATAGCTAGGCCAACCCCAAATATTATCAGGACAAGAGTCAGAATTAGACCGCAGTCTTTCATATAAGGGAATTTGGGAATTTAAACATAGACGCTTATAACGAGCATAAGGGTCTGGTTCTAATCCCAAAGCTGCAATCTTTTCTGCACGCACACCGCTAATTCGCAGTAAATCAGACCAGATAAAACTTCCTAGTCCTCCCCCAACAGCTAAATAATCATATTCATCCACAGGTAAACCTGTAGCATGGAGTGCTTGGATAACAATCTGTTGTTCAACTTGAAATGCTGGCGGGGGAAAATTACTCCCCAAAGGTGTGACAGGTCTGGCTGGGGGTAAGCTGGGATCGGGGATATTAGTATGAGGATTAAATTGAATTAAGGAAGGGTAACTGGTGGGTGGTGGGATTGCTTGAGTAGCATTACTAGCCAAAGTCACCATCATTATATAGGGGCCAATTTGCAGCGTATCGCCATTATTAAGCACACTACGCGGTTGGCGTTGACCATTCACAAGGACACCATTGACACTACCTTGGTCAATCACCACAAATTGATTGTTTTCCCAAGCAATCAAAGCATGATAGCGAGATATTTCATTACTATTTAACAGCATTCGCGCAACGCGCTGTCCGTTCACTTCCGCAGGTAAACGAGCGAATTCTCGACCAAAAGCTATAGGCACATTTAACGTTGGTTCTCGCCGTTCCCCTGTTGTTGGATCTTCCCAAGTCAATTGAATTTGTAGGTTAGTCACGTCGCTGCGCTCCGAATTTAAAATTCAAAATTCAAAATTCAAAATTCAAAATTAATTACTCCCAGATTTATACGTAGGCTTAACGAACTTTGGGGGTCTAAATCCCCGTCGCAAAACGTAATTGCGTAAAGCCTGCGGCATAGCTGCGCTTAGAGCGGAGCGGGACGTTAGTCCATTGCGTTAGCGTAGCGGTAGCGAGTCATGCCTACGGCACGCCAAGGGCGAACGAGCGTCATTGCGAATTGCGAATTGCGAATTGCGAATTGATTTAATTCCCTGGTGCTACTAATACACTCACCGCCGCCGCTAAAGATGTACCACACCAAGGACAGCCTACTTGTAAATTTTCAATTGGGGATACTTTGTGGCATCTAGGACACTCTAAGCCGTAATTTCCTTGTGCTGGTGTTGATGGATGGTTATGTATATGGGGTGTGACTGGCGGAAGTTGTTGTACAGGTGATGTAACTTGTCGATTTTGATGCACTGGTGGCTGTTGTTGTACAGGGGGTGTGACTGGTCGATTTTGATGTGCTTGTGGTTGGGGTGGAGCTAAAATTGTGGCTGCAATGGTATTAATGTTAACAGTAGTAACTTGGAGTTGCACTTGTCCCAAGTAAATTATGCTACCTTGAACGAGGGGTCTTTCACCTTGGATGAGTTGTTGTCCATCGACAAGGGGGGGATTTTGCGATCGCAAATTTCTAATATAAAAACTTTGTTGCTGAGAATTAAAAAATACTTCTATGTGCAGGCCCGATACAGTTGGGTTTGTCAAAACAATGTCACACTGGAGTGGATCTCTACCAATGCGGACAGTGCCAGGATTTTTACTTGGTTGTTGTTCGTATATTTGCTGCGTTTTATTTTGACCAGCATCATGCCACTGTAAAGTTAGTGCGTTCATTGTTCTAACTATTGGGTTACTCTTATTTAGCTACTTCAACTACTTTCTGTGCGATTCCTAACACGATTGAGCGGTAGTAAGCAAGTTTTTAGAACAAAGTTCAACAAAATAATACGGTGTATTGTTGACTTCACCTAGCAGATGCTAATTTATCAGCTATGCGGGTGGTTTCTGGCAGACGATATTTTGGTGTGCAACGCAGCACGTAGTCAATAGCTGTGGGTAAACTGATTTTATGCCCACTGGAAACATACACAGGTTTTACTCCGGCGCGAGTTCGTAAAACTGCACCAATAGTTTCACCATGATGTATTAATGGTTGCCAACTACCCTTGGTATCAGTTAACTCTTCATGCTTACCAATCAGTAAAGATTTTGCTACACCAATTGTTGGTATATTGATGATGACTCCTAAGTGACTGGCTATGCCTAATCTACGTGGATGAGCAATTCCTTGTCCATCACACAAGATAATATCTGGTATGGTTTGAATTTTTTCTAAGGCATCAAGTATTGCTGGGATTTCTCGAAATGATAAAAAACCAGGAATGTAAGGAAATGTAGTAGGACGGTATGCTAATTGGGTTTCGATGACTTGCAAT
The DNA here is from genome assembly GCF_022063185.1 of Nostoc sp. UHCC 0870. NCBI lineage: Bacteria > Bacillati > Cyanobacteriota > Cyanophyceae > Nostocales > Nostocaceae > Nostoc > Nostoc sp. UHCC 0870. The sequence continues at coordinate 931,981 of NZ_CP091913.1, forward strand.
TCAGGAAAACTCAGCACCGCCACTGCTGCACGGCTAACAGTACCATCGTCTTCAAAACCCATATCCACACCAGCAACGTATTTTACCTGTTGTTGCAGTTGATCCTGTATAATTACTTGATTCCGTAATTCTTCTTGAATAGCGATCGCAGCTTCTAAGCTTTGAGGCCAAGCATGGGGTTGATAAATCTTCATATTTTTCAGTAATAATTAAAAGTTTTTTTTCTAAAAAAGGTATAGATAACTGTGTATCTACAGTTGTCACTAATTGTAATTTATTTGTACTTTCTTTATTCAAGATGAATACATAATTCAGGCTCAATTCATGAGAGATAATCTGCGAGATATTACCCCCAAATTACTACCGCTTTTTGGTGTACTATTCCCAAAAGATAAATTCTAATGATTGGCAGTGATTTGTAAAAATTTGTAATAATTCGTCAGTCAGCAGTCATCGATTCCGATAGCCAATTATTGCATAAGGATCATAAAAAGATGCGTAACCTACAGAATAATTCTGCCAGCAAATTTAAGTATAGTTTTTATCTTGCCGGAGGAATATTTTTCCTCTTTTTAGCTATGATGTTTCGTCCATTTGCAATTGTGAATGCCGGCGAACGTGGCGTATTGATGCAATTTGGTAAAGTCCAAGATCAGGTTTTAGATGAAGGACTGCATACAATTATGCCCATTGTCACATCAGTTAGAAGAATTAGTGTGCGCGTGCAACAAAATACCTTTCAAGCTGATGCGGCTTCTAAAGACCTTCAACAAGTCAAAACAGAGTTGGCTGTCAACTGGCACGTTGATCCTACTAAAGTCAATAGAGTGTTTCAACAAGTCGGAGATCAACAACAAATAGTGACCAGCATAATCACTCCGGCTGTATCTGAAGTTTTAAAGGCTGCAACTGCTAAAAAAACAGCAGAAGAGATTATTACCCGCAGAACAGAATTAAAAGAAGAAATTGATAATAATTTAAAAAATAGACTTCAGGCTTACGGTTTAATAGTCGATGATGTTTCTCTAGTAAATTTTTCTTTTTCTCCAGAATTTAGTAGAGCAATTGAATCTAAACAAATTGCCGAACAAGAAGCTAAACAAGCAGAATTTATTGCTAAAAAAGCAACTCAAGAAGCTCAAGCAGAAGTCAACCGTGCTAAAGGTCAAGCTGAGGCGCAAAGATTACAAAGGCTAACTTTAACGCCAGAGTTATTGCAAAAGCAAGCGATAGAAAAATGGGATGGCAAGTTCCCAATGGTTATGGGTGGTAATGGTTCATTACCATTGATTAATATTAATCCTAATAGTTTGACTAGCAAAAATAACTAATGCAAACGTATGTAGAGTAGAGACGTTGCATACAACGTCTCTACAGTTGTAGGCTACGGTGTACACAAAAGTTTTGGCGCAGTGTATCTATCCCGCCTCGGAATCAATTCCGAGTCTCATAGCGCAAGTCCTTTTTAGAGGACTCAAAAAGAAATTCCATTTAGTCCACTTGAGTGGACTTTAGCTATTAGACGACGGTTTTCAACCGTTGGCGAGAGTTGTAGGGGAGAGGTTTTCCAGACCCCGTGAAAGGTCACGCTACCGTTAAGCAATATTTAGCACTTTACGTAAGATTGCTTGGTCTTCTAGCTTGGCTTTTAAGCGACCATTTTCTACATCTCGAATCCAGCTTTGGCTTTTACCTGTCAGCTTGGCTAATTCTCGTTGAGAAAGATTTAAGGTTTTTCGTGCCTGTAAAATCTGCTCACCCACTAAATCACCTGCGGTGGGAGATTTACGTTTGACTCTAGCGGTGCGCCGTTGTTTTTTTTCTGATTCTGAGATTTGGCGTTCCCATTCTGGCGGTAATTCAAAAGCTAAAATCCGTGCATTCATTAAGAGATTCCACTTCCCACGGGGGCCGGTGTCGGTGAGGCGGGTTTCGCCACCAGCGTCATTAATCCAAAATTCCAAGGCTTCATCAGGATCTTCGGGAATATCCATTAATTTTGCCCAGAGGGGTTGAATTTCTGGGGGATAGGTAATGGGGTCGAAGACGGGTTTAATGCCATGATGGTTGAGAATTTCTAAATCGCTTTCAAATGTCCGTAATAGACGTTTGCGTTCTTCTCGCTGTCGGGAAGCTAGGGTAACTTTTTCTTCTCCATAAGCAATACGGAGCAAGGTAGGAACGGTGATGCGTTGTTCCTTACCCATTTTGGTTTTAAACAGCAACCACAGCATTAGTCTGACTGCGCCTTCATGTTGCTGCCAAATGCTCATGACTGTGGTTAAGACAGTTTTGGGCAAACTGCCGTATTGGTAGAATGTACTACGTTCTTTACATCCTTGTTTGTTCAAGAAATATTGTGACCATATCCCGGCGCGGATTTTAAAAGTTAGTCCGATGAGATATTTGCATCCTAGGTCATCTTCTTGAAAGTGGTGTTGAATGTTGACCAAGTGCCACAAGCGGCTATTTTTAACTGAAAACCCCTGGACTCGACCTTGTTGGGGCCAGTCGAGGGAAATAATCAGTGAACAAGCTTGCAGCACAAGGTTTTTCATTAAGGAGAGTTTGGCAATTTTACTTAGGTCTTTGCGTTTCTCCAGTCCTAAATATTTCTCTAGTTGTCGTTCGTCAATGGCAAATTCTTGCTCCCAAGGTTGATCTAAGGCTGTAGCGTGGGCTGCAAAAATGAGATGGATGCAAGCGGCGCGAATATCCAGAGTCTCAATTGCACTAATATCTTTGGCGTGTTCGCTGAGTTTAAATGGATCTTGGATGTGAAAGGCGATCGCACCCCGTCCTTGATTAACTTGTCTGCTATAACAGAGATAGCCTGCTTCATCCTGTTCCCAATTGAGGGATGTACGCTGCGCTAATAGGTTGCAAGCTTCCCAAATAGCGATCGCAGAAGCAAATGGGTTATTCTTGCCATTAGAAAACAAGTCTGAACTGGTAGCATCTCTCGGTTCTATTTTGCATCTCCCCTTCTTCGCCTGCCAGGGAATTGGAGATTTAGTTGGACAAGCTATTACACATTGCGGTTCAGGATAATAGCCTTCACAATTATTACAAAGACAAGGATCTATCCAATATTGATTGCCTTCTATTTTGATTGCACCCGTAGGACATTGGGGACGGCAGTTGTCACATCCAACGCAATTTTTGTTAGGAATTGTATAAGGCATACTGGCTCTTTTCCCACTTGAATCGTTGAGATGTTTGGTTTAAGTCTCCCCTGGATGTGTCCTGTTTATTTTGCATTTGCTACCCAGTTATTTATTCAGCAAGAAAAATATTCTTACTAGAATAATTGTCCACATCCATATTTAGACTTTGCACCCAATCAGAAGCTATTAATTTGAGCATTATTTCACTTCTTTATTAGATAAAGATTTCATAAATATTTTTATAAGTTTGTTCGTAATGAGCTTAGAAAAGGTTCTTAAGAATTTAATAAATACTTAGCTCACGAACATTTTGATTTAACCTTAAAGCCTTAACCAAAGTATTTTTATGGGATATTCATATCCATACGTATTTGATTTATTGAATTTATTAATAATTTTAATATTTAACGCTAAGTAATAATCTGTCATGGCGGTGACAAATTGGATAGGTGATGATGTAATCCTTATGTTTATGATTTTTTCCCATGATTGTAATTAAGGCATTGATAATCATTTAGCAAAAAATAGCTTTGCTGGAAGTATTTTTTTATAAATATCGAAAAAATCGTTTTGTGTATTGAGATACAGTTTTTAAATCAAAATATGGAATTGTTAGCAACTTGCTAATTAATGGCATATCTTTATTAGTATTTTTACAGAGGAATATTTATTACATTTGTAGTTATGAATGCAATACATGGGTTTATATTAGAGGGTGTTTGAAAAGTTTCAGTAGGTATAAAAATGTCATTCTGACTGGAGTCCTGAGCGAAGGGAAGGAACTGTAAGGAAGAATCTAGGCTTTGTGGCACATACCGAGATGTTTCATTCCGCTACGCTGCATACTCCTGCGGAGAAGCAAGCTACAACATGACAAAGAAACAGACTTTTCAAACGTCCTTTTACAAGCAATACCTATCTAAATAAATTTTTAAGATAATAAATCCTGTATCATTGAAGGGTAGATAGTATTTTTAATATAGAGGTGATATCAAATCATTAATCATAATCTTTTTCATTTAATTAAAATTACATATTAGGGAGAAAGTTTTTGTATTTAATTAGCTTTTATTGACTCTATGAATTAATTAATTGGTAACAAAATAACCAGATAAAATTGAAGTAGGATGAATATTCAAGTACCAACAAGTTTATTGGCAGGATGGCCGGGAGTTTAGTGATGGCAACACTCACAGGATTGACATTTGGCGGCAAGACTTGGACACCTAAATTTGCTCAATCAATCAATAAAGACAAATGTATCGGATGCGGCAGATGTATTAAAGTCTGTGGTTATTCTGTGCTGGATTTGAAAGCACTGAATGAAGAAGGTGAATTTGTAGAAGATGAAGAAGATGATGAAATCGAGCGCAAAGTCATGGTAGTTGCTCACCCAGAAAACTGTGTTGGTTGTGAAGCTTGTGCGCGGATTTGTCCTAAAAATTGCTACAGCCATGCTGCATTAGAAAACTAAGTTGTGTACCAAAGAATACTGTTATTAGCGACATAAAAATACTCAGCAAGGTGACTAGAGGGGAATATTTTAACTTTACGGATGGTAAAAAGTTCGTAGTAAACAAACGCGTAAACCACTAATTGTTTACTATTAACAAATTCATCCTTGCTATTACAACTAACAGTGTTCTTGATGGGATTCCGCACAAACATCCTTGTTCAGCAACTTCACAATCTATTGTTAAGTTTTTGGGGGAAGATATGAAGATATCTGGAATAATTCCCCCGATTTTTATTTTCATAAGCTAAAACTTTAATAAGTGAAAAAAACATTATCTGGTAAATAATGTAAAAGCCTATAGCTGGGGAATAGGGACTATGTGTGATAAAGCAATGCTCAACACCCCATGCTCCACGCCTAAAGCCCCTAATACCAATATCTAAAAAAGCAGGTACTATGCAACAAATTCCTGTTTCATTATGGACTCTGATTGCTGGAATAGTAATTGGAGTAATCAGTCTGTGGATAGGTCAAAATCACAATCTATTGCCTGTACAAGCATCACTACAAGCACCCTTGGTAGACGGATTTTTTAATATCATGTTTACCATTGCTGTAGCCCTATTTTTGGTAGTAGAAGGCACGATTTTGATTTTCTTGTTCAAATATCGTCGTCGTCGGGGTGACAATACCGATGGTGTAGCTATCGAAGGTAACATTCCTCTAGAAATCTTTTGGACGGCAATTCCATCACTGATTGTAATTTGCCTAGGTATCTACAGCGTAGATGTCTTTAACCAAATGGGAGGTTTAGAGCCTGGGAGTCATCCTAGTCATGCGGCTCACACCTCTGGAACTGCTCTGGCTGGTACTCTGGATGAAGCTAAAACTGCTCCCCGCATTGGGATTGGCGCATCTCCTACAAATCAGGCGAAACCTGCGGATTTGGTGGTAAATGTGACTGGTATGCAGTTTGCTTGGTTATTTGACTATAACAACGGCGTTAACTCTGGGGAATTGCACGTTCCTGTCGGTGCTGATGTGCAGCTTAATCTCTCAGCACAGGATGTAATTCACTCCTTTTGGGTACCTCAATTTCGGCTCAAGCAAGACGCAATCCCTGGTATCCCTACCGAATTAAGATTTGTAGCAACTAAACCAGGTACATATCCAGTAGTTTGTGCTGAACTTTGCGGTGGTTATCACGGTTCAATGCGGACACAGGTGATTGTCCACACACCAGAAGAGTTTGATAGCTGGCTGACAGAAAATCAGGTTGCTCAACAGCAGAATCTCCAACAAGCGGTTGCTGTGAACCCAGTGAACTTATCTACATCAGAGTTTCTTGCACCTCATGTTGAGAACTTGGGGATTGATGCAGCAAGTTTGGAGTCGTTGGTCATTGGTCATTAGTTAATCAACTGTTGACTTTGGACTATTCGGTAAACGTCAAAAAATCGGTTATGACACAAGTAGAATTTCCACCATACAGACCTTCAGATAAGGGACACAGTGTACATTTTCAACCGGCTTGGAAATGGCGGGATTATTTCACGTTTAACGTAGATCATAAGGTTATAGGCATCCAATATTTGGTGACTGCCTTTTTCTTCTACTTGATTGGTGGGTTGATGGCGATCGCAATTCGTACTGAGTTAGCCACGCCTGATGCAGACTTCATTGATCCGAATCTGTACAACGCCTTCATGACCAATCATGGAACAATCATGATTTTCCTATGGATTGTTCCCAGTGCGATCGGGGGTTTTGGTAATTATCTCATCCCCTTGATGATTGGGGCGCGGGATATGGCGTTCCCGAAATTGAACGCGGTCGCTTTTTGGTTGAACCCACCAGCCGGATTACTCCTTGCAGCGAGTTTCATTTTCGGTGGTTCTCAATCTGGTTGGACTGCTTACCCACCATTAAGTCTAGTTACAGCACCCATCGCTCAAAGTCTGTGGATTTTAGCGATCGTGTTGGTTGGTACTTCCTCCATTCTCGGTTCGGTGAACTTTGTTGTCACCATCCTGATGATGAAAGTCCCCAGCATGAAATGGGATCAATTACCTCTGTTCTGCTGGGCTATCTTAGCGACTTCTATACTAGCACTGGTTTCTACACCTGTATTAGCTGCGGGTTTGGTATTATTGCTATTTGACATCAACTTTGGTACTTCTTTCTTTAAACCAGATGCTGGTGGTAACGTCGTTATCTATCAACATTTGTTCTGGTTTTACTCTCACCCGGCAGTATATTTGATGATTCTGCCCATCTTCGGCATTATGTCCGAAGTGATTCCCGTCCATGCACGGAAGCCAATTTTTGGATATAAGGCGATCGCCTATTCTACTGTCGCTATCTGTGTTGTTGGCTTGTTTGTCTGGGTACACCATATGTTTACCAGTGGGACAGCAGGCTGGATGCGGATGTTTTTCACAATCTCAACTTTGATTGTGGCAGTTCCTACCGGCGTAAAGATTTTCGGTTGGGTTGCGACTCTCTGGGGTGGTAAGATTCGCTTTACTAGTGCCATGCTATTTGCGATCGGCTTATTGTCGATGTTTGTCATGGGTGGTTTAAGCGGCGTGACAATGGGGACTGCACCTTTTGATGTTCACGTCCACGATACTTATTATGTAGTGGCACACTTCCACTATGTGCTGTTTGGTGGTTCTGTGTTTGGGATTTATGCCGGGATTTATCACTGGTTTCCCAAAATGACAGGACGGAAGTTAAATGAGTTTTGGGGACGGATTCATTTTGTTCTGACTTTGATTGGAACTAATTTAACTTTCTTACCTATGCACAAGTTGGGTTTGCAAGGTATGCCTCGGCGGGTAGCAATGTATGACCCGCAGTTTGTGGATTTGAATGTGCTTTGTACTATTGGGGCGTTTCTTTTAGGGTTATCGGTCGTTCCTTTTGCGCTCAATGTTCTCTTCAGTTGGCGCAAGGGAGAATTGGCTGGTGATAATCCTTGGGAAGCTTTGAGTTTGGAATGGACTACTAGTTCTCCTCCTGCGGTGGAGAATTGGGAGGTTTTGCCAGTGGTGACTCATGGGCCTTATGAGTATGGTCATTCTTCGGAAGTAAGTGAGTAGTTAGCTCACGCATTCGCCGCTAGGCGTTCCGCTTGCGGTAGACGCAAAGGCGCAAAGAAGAGAGCGAAAGGGTAGGCTTTGTACCTACCCTAACTACTGGTGAAATGTTTCGCCCTAGGAAAATATGAAAGAAACACTCCCCCTTCTCTCTTCTCTGTAACCTGTAACCTGTAACCTAAGAGGTATGTATGACTGTAGTGACGGCGCATGAGGATCATGAGGCGCATCCTGATTTACGGGTGGCGGGGTTGTTGACTTTCCTCGCTTCGGAATCTTTGATGTTTGGTGGCTTTTTTGCTACTTATTTGTTTTTTGGGGGGACTACGGATGTTTGGCCTCCAGAGGGAACGGAGGTGGAGTTATTTGTACCGGCGATTAATACCGCGATTCTGGTTTCTAGTAGTTTCGTCATTCACTTCGGTGATATGGCGATTAAGAAGAATAATGTCTGGGGAATGCGGTTTTGGTATTTCTTGACCGCTATTATGGGAGCGGCTTTTTTGGCTGGTCAGGTTTATGAATACCAAAATTTGGGGTATGGTCTGACTACCAATGTGTTTGCTAACTGCTTCTATATCATGACCGGATTTCACGGTTTGCACGTATTTATAGGACTGTTGTTGATTTTAGGAGTGTTGTGGCGATCGCGTCGTTCGGGTCATTATTCTGCAAGTAAGCATACTGGCATCGAAATGGCAGAAATGTACTGGCACTTTGTAGACATTATTTGGATTGTTCTCTTCACTTTGGTTTACATCATCACACGGTTTTGAAATTAGGTTAGCGGTGGTCAGATCCCCGACTTCTTGAAGAAGTCGGGGATCTTGCAGTCCACTAGTCTTTAATCCCTACCCAGACAATTATGCACACTGACACAAATAAATTTTCCTGGTTTCAAGTTTCTGAAGATGTCAAAAAGTTATTAATTTTAGCTGCACAGCATTGGGAAAATACTTCAGAATCAGAAAAATACATACAACAAGCTTTAGCTATAACTGGGGAAAATACCGATGTTTTAGTAGCAGCTTATAGATTTTTCTTTTATAAAAATAATTATTCTTTGGCATTGCGAACAACTAGCCAATTATTAGATAAAATTAAAGAATCAGAGAAATTGCCTGATGAGTGGGAGCAGCTTAAACCAATCTTAGCTAATCGGAAGGAAGAACCACCTATCAGGTTGTACTTAAATGCTTATGCCGCTACAGGATTGGTATTAGCAAAGTTAGGGGAAATCGAGCGAGCTAAGGAAATCAGCATGAGAGTTAAAGAAATTGACTCAAAGCAAGATTTCGGAGCAGGAATCCTACTGGATGTATTAACACGTCCAGCAGAAGAAGATGATTAAAACAGTGAACAGTCCACAGTTATCAGTTAATACTCTACAACCATGAATATTTTTTCATTTTTTAACGCATCTTCCTACAACGCTCTATCTGCATCTTCTGATAACAATAACCTCTTTCCCTCTAAGGTTGTTGTGCCAACATTTTCTAATGAACCTCTTCCTAATCTCGCTACTCCCGTGTTGGTTTTCTCCCAATTCTCTCAACAAAGACTTTAAATATTATGCAAGGTAGGGATTGGCTCTTGACAGGAGACGGTCAATATCAAGCGTGTAAATCAGCTAGAAGTTGGAATTTATTACAAGAGAATTATCGTCTATATCGGTTTTTAACTGAGATAGAAGATGTTCTCAATGGTGTAGATGATGAATCTATTCGTCTACCCGAAATCCGAATGCTGGTGAGACGTTTGATTGTAAATTCTTACTGGGTGCAGAGTCAGTATTTAGAGCCTTCCCCTACAACCGGAACATCTGTTCTACTGTTATATGATGAATTGGGTTTCCCATTAACAGTACAAACAGTTACATTCGCACCAGGAAGCATATCTAATATTCACAATCATGGAACATGGGGAGTGGTAGCAGTATTAAAAGGACAAGAAAAAAATACTGTTTGGCGACGCACCCAACACCCAGAATTTGCAGACAAAATTGAGCCAACGGGAGAAATTCTTCTATCCCCAGGAGATATTATCAGCTTCACTCCCGATGCAATTCACAGTGTAGCAGCAGTAGGTGATGAACCAACTGTGACTTTTAATATTTATGGTGAGACTGACCCCAAACAAAGATTCGAGTTTGATGCAGTTACCCATACCGCCAAAAAATTTTAATTCGTAATTGCAATTACAAATTACAAATTACGAATTACGTAGCTTGCTTCTCGCTTTGCGAGTATTACGAATTACTAGGAGATACTTCAATGGCTAGAGTAATTTTCTATGAAAAACCTGGTTGTAAGGGTGGTACTCGACAAAAGGTTTTGTTAACTGCGGCTGGACATGAAGTTGTAGCTTATAACTTATTAACTGAACCTTGGACAGTAGAACACCTGCGGTCATTTTTTGGCGATCGCCCGATTACCGAGTGGTTTAATCCTTCTGCGCCCAAGATTAAGTCTGGTGAGATAGTTCCAGGAAATTTAGACGAACAAACCGCCTTATTCCTCATGTTGAGAGAACCTCTGTTGATTCGCCGTCCTTTAATCCAAGTAGGCGATCGCCGTGAGGTAGGTTTTGATGTCGAACAACTAGATGCGTGGATTGGCTTGAAGCCTGTAGATGAATCCTTCCGCGAAATGAGCGAAAACCTCATGAGTCAGGATTTGCAAGGCTGCGCCCACGGTCACGGACATGGACACAGTGATGGTCATCACCACGATCATCAAGGTAATTGCAACCATCACGGTCAACAAGAACACCACCGTCAAGGTTGTAATCATTAGGAGATGAGGGCGCAAAATATAGCTTAGACCTCTTGCATAAATGCTGAAGCTGTCATGTTAAGCGAAGCGAAACATCTCAAAGATTCTACATTTCATTTAGAATGACATATCTCATTTTCGGACTTTTGCAAGAGGTCTCTTGAATTAATTGTACCTGAATATTAATATTAAGCCCTTCTAGATTTGTCTACAAGGGCTTTTAATCGTAATACTCTTTTATCTAGAGGTTACTATTTGTATTGTCTTATCCACTTGTTATTTCTCCAGATGAAAATTAACCATGCCGCCGATACTAAAGCTCCTAAACACCATTTAATAGCATTTTTAATCAGACTCAATCGTTGAACTTTTTGATTTTCTTGGGTTCTTGTCTTAAGTTGATTTTCTGAAGCAACAAGAAATTCAGAAAATTTAGTTTTGATCTCTTCAAATTGTTGAGATGTTTCAATTTTGGGAATAGTACCTATGCTTGGGGTGCTGCGTAAAAGCTCCTCCATTTGTGCCGATGTTGTTGTTTGTTCCAGTTGTTTTTTAACTTGTTCCACTTGATCTATTTGCTGAACAAGTTGCGTTGTATATAGCCGCTTGTTCTCCATATCAATTCTGACACTATTAACAATTCCTAAAGGGATTAGTAATATTAATAATAAAGCAAATAATAAAGTAAACCAGTATATTACTTTTAACCCCAAAGTTTCCCATTTCTTCCGTAGATTATCTTCTCCATAGAATATAAAACTTAGACTGATTAAGGGTATAGCGATTCGTTGAATTAAATCACCAAAAACTTTAAACTCCCAAGCTGGATTCATAAAACTTGGTGGGACGAATATTGCTACTAGTTCAAATAAGAACAAGAGCAACAGACAATAGCCAGTCCAACGTAAAACTAGTATAGAACGAGCAATTTTATTATTAAAATTCCATAATTGTGTGGTTTTGTTAACCAATTCTTCTGTATCTAATGGAGTCATGAGGTAAAAAATTCCTTAATTGAAATAAAAGATATATGGTTTATTTGACAGTTATTTAAAATTTAGTTAAACAAAGAAGGCCAATATTGATACCAGGAAAACCATACATTTTCTAAAATTTGGTAGGTACTTTCCGGGGAAGAATTCTGGATAGGTATAGATAAATGTGTCCAAAAACAACGACTATCTCGCAGTGATTCTTGACCTAATAATGCTGGTAGCAGGCGATGTAACTGTATATCAGATGTATAGCGACTGCGGATAAATTGTTCATAAGTTATTGCACTTGGACTGTTTGGATTGATACAAGAACGCAAATATACACGATCTTCCTGAACTGATAGGCTGTAAGCACCAATTTTATCATTTTGACGGATAATGGTACGAGGTTTATCGGGAGCAAAAATTTTTGGATTATATTGATGGAATAATGATTCGTTATCCATTAATGTGACTACATAGTTCATCTCGATTTTTAGGTTAATCTGGTTGCGTGTATATTGATATATTATTCTTTTTGTATCTTTATCAGTTACAGGCTCACTGGACTGAAATTGCCATCCAGATAAATCTATCTTTGAAGGGAAAGTGAAAGATGCTAATATTGGTTGCTCTTTAACTGGAGCTACTATAGATTTTAAAAGAACCAAGAGGATTCCCAAAAAACTGCAAGCTAAAAAATAAGGTCGGGCTTGTTTCCAGAAAATCATTACTACTATCCATCTAGGGTTTCCTGAGTTTGAATTTTAGTTACTGTAGTTGCTGCATTATTTTCTCGTGTTAGTAAAAAATAATAAATTATACCCAATATAGCAGTAGAAATTATGGGGAAAATGAGAGAGCCTTTTCCTTTATGCCAGTAATCAAAGCCTACCTGATTGTGAGCAGCAGTTAAAATTGCCATTACAGCAATTCGCATACTGTTAGTCAAAAATGCAATGACAACAGATGCTGAAAATACCAAGATTTTTTGCTTGCTTCCTTTTAAAGGGAATAAAATCAAGAACATTACAGTCAGCCTGATTAAATTAAGTATGTTGCTTAATCCAGAACAGCCGTGATATACAACAACACTTCCTTGAGGAAGGACAACAGAAACTCCTTCTACAGATGCTTCAAAACCTAAATACCAAAGCATATAAGTTGCAAATTTAGCAGTCAATGCCGATATATCAATTAATGGTAATATTACGATATGGGGGATATTAAAAAAAAATAGCAATATGAGTTCTTGTTTATATTGTTTTATGCCCTTAAACCCAGAAGCAATCAGGCTTAATGCTAAAGCTGAAACAAAAGGTGCAATACCAATGAATGTTAAACTGAGATAATTGCTACTTCTAAAAAGAATAATGGCAACGAGAAGTAAACCTAGTATGGTGGCATAAAAACTACTGTCTAAATTTAGAGTGTCACGTTTTCTCCATACCAAAAAGGATGTAGCAATCCAAAATATAATGCTCCAAACAAATATGTTACTTTCTTGCCGACTGGTTAGTGTTACGTGAATAGCGATTAAACCAGATGCAATTCCTAATAACCAAAATTGATTGCTTTTGATTGTTTTAATTGGGTTCACAGGCTTTCATCAAGGGATAATACCAGCGCATCGTCTCCTGTGGGAGAGGCTACGCCTTCGTACAGTTTCTTCTGGGGAATGGGTTTCTCGGCTTGTAGTCAGTGGTGTTCCTACGCCGGGAAACCCTTGTGGTTTTGCCCATTACCTGGTTAGGGAAGGCTTTTTACACATCATCTTGATTGCGAATTGCGAATTGCGAATTGCGAATTGCGTTAGCGGAGCGGGGCGTTAGCCCATTGCGAATTGCGAATTGGTTTTATTTCGGCTTCTTTGTCAATGTTTAATTCCTATTTTTTTAAACAAACACTGGATTGGATGTTTAGATTTTAGGAAGTTGACAGAGGCTATAACTTAAACTTTTGAGAGAGATTTTACCTTGCTTTTTTTGTAGTATCTCTTACCCAACAACCAGAAAAAACCTAAAGAAGCTCCAATAGCTAATGTATCTTCTGGTTCAGGAACATTGTTTACTACTGTAGCTCCGCTCGAAGCTACTCGTCCTCCAGCCTGAAAGTTAAGCCCTCCAGCGAGAGTAAACCGTAAATTTCCAAAACCTTCAGCAGCAGCAGTAACTCCGCGACTTGTCACAAGTGCATTTGTTGTTGCTGGTAATTCTGAAGGTAATAGAAATGCGAAGGCTCTACTACCAGTGGTGAAACTAAATAGCCTGTCAGATAATGTTCCAAATAATCCTGCGTTTACCCGACTATTGCTAGTTGTGTAATTGAACCCTGCAATATTCCCATCTGTCGTAGTGATATTCCAATTGGTTAATTGGTTTGTAGTTGCATCATAAGCGAAAGAACCTGTTGCTTGCCCTCCACCACGAAAATTAAAATTGTTTAAATCCCAAGTTAGTGCAACCGCAGATGCTGGAGCTTGGCTCAAACCAATAGCGATAGGGGTCAATGCTATCGCAGATAAAGCGAACAGAGTTTTGGAATGTTTGGGCATAAGTATAATTGACATTAGGTTATGTATTTCTCACTATATATAATTACATACCTAAGTGCTTAAGTAATTCAATTAATTATGAAGAATATCATGAAGTTTTCATATAGATAATCGGGTTTTATTACTCTGAATAAAGAAAATATTAGTTGCGGTTGGGTTGAATTTTTTATAGAGATTCTCCCTTTTTTATTACTCTGAATAAAAAATATAAGGTAATCGACCACGCAGGGAAAACGCATCTAATTTGTTTTGACAGAATGCAACTTTTATATATGTAGATAAAAAGGTAATTATTATCAGGTTAATATCAATCTAATACGTTGACCTACCTGAATGGCTGCACAAAAAACCGCACAGAAGGATATACCAGAGAGTAAGCGTTCTTCTTTGGCTAACCGCCATCCGTAACTCATGGCTTGATCGTCGCTAACTCTAATCACTTCATCAATTAGTTCCAGACGGAGGACATCGGGAACAAAGCCTGCGCCAATACCTTGGATTTTATGCGAACCTGCTGCACCACCAGAGAGGACGGGACTATTGCTGGGTTCAACTGCGATCGCCCTCTAACCGAAGGAAACACCGCTAAATTGAAAATTTAGCGGGGGCTTGAAACCCACATAATTACCAATTACCAATTTGCTCAAGGTTGTAATCATTAGGAAATGAGGGTGCAGAATGTTGATTAATTAAGGCAGTGTGAGTTCATTTTACCAAGGAGCGATCGCTCCTTGGTAAAGAGAGTTAGTAGTTGAGAGTAGAGTGGATTAATTTATCAGTAAGCACAGTAATTTCATAAATTTGCACACTGATCTTCTTTACTACCTTGGACAATATTCCTACCACCAATTGGCTTAGGAGCATTTTCCTTACACTGCAAATTACCATTAATGCGATTTTCTCGAATTGTCACCCCTCCAGTATTTTGAACAGCTTGTAAATTTCCGCCAATCTGGTTTTGATTAGCAACTATTTGTCCTGAATTTGACTCAAACTGCACATCTCCAGTGATGCGTGTACTCACCACACGAGCAGCACTACCTTGCTTGACTTGGATGCTTCCACCCACGGTAGCACT
This sequence comes from Nostoc sp. UHCC 0870, assembly GCF_022063185.1. Lineage (NCBI taxonomy): Bacteria > Bacillati > Cyanobacteriota > Cyanophyceae > Nostocales > Nostocaceae > Nostoc > Nostoc sp. UHCC 0870. Next base: position 947,085 of record NZ_CP091913.1, read on the forward strand.
AGAATTTACTTCCACTAGTTTTGCTCCCTCTGCTTGAATATTGCCATTTACTTTTACACCTATGGCCTTGAGGGTTGCTCTGCGTTCAACAACAATATTTCCTTTAACAGTGGTTTTACTGAGAGTGCAAGTTTTACCTTGAGGTACTTTTACATTATCAACGGTGATTGCACCTAAGTTTCCTTGGCAAATAATCTCTTCAGCGATCGCAATGTGAGGGAACATTAGACTCGTGCTGAGTCCGATCAATGTCATTGAAACACCCGAAATTGCCTTTAGCATCATGATAAAAGTTTCTGCGACAACAGTTATCAATGTCGCATTGACACATGAGAAATACTTAAATAATTGATGAGAAAAAACTCATCAATTACAGTCAGACAATTGAAAAATTTTTACCCATCCCCATTAGACATCTTGTAAAAATATTGTACAGATGTAGCAATACTACGTTTCTACTAGAATTATTACTAAACGTGATACCCTGTAATTACTATTTGCTTGTCTGGAGAGTATATCGACTCTACCCTAGGGAATTGATTGTGAATCCACCAGACTTTTACTCTGTTACCTTTAGCTGGCGCGCTCCCAGATTTAGAATATCCTGCACCAACCATTAATAATTCAAATGTACTGGCATCCAGTATTGTACTAGTGAAGTTTGGTAAACCCTGTATCTGGTGTTTGTTTAGGGTCATAACTACCCTGGTAAGTCGTTAGTATTTTATATCCTGGTAATACTAAAGCGAAACCAGCAGAGCTATGAATTTCTCCTGGATATCTATAAGGTTCATCATCTGGTATGTCACCACCAAGACGCAGAGTAAAACCTCCGAACCATAGATACAAGCCAGGTATCAGCAAATCCATGCTATGAGCTATTGCTCTCATTCTCTCCTTAGTAGAAGAATTTGAAGATAAAACTTCTTTTGAAGACGACCAGAACTTTGTGACAAATGACATGGGTCTAAATTCCCTTTCCAGGGAGAAAGCAATCAAAAATCGCTTGGATTTGATATGTGTGAATCACAATTGATGCACCTATCCCTACACATTCTATTGTGACTCACAAAAAATAACAAGTTAAAGGGATACAGTGAGACAAGTGAGAAATTTTTACGCAGTTTCCAGCTTTTCAATTTTGGATTTGCAATTTTGGATTTTAGATTATTCAATCCAAAATCCAAAATCTAAAATTCCCACTCTCTAATCAATCGTCAACCCCTGAAACATAGCTGTACTCAGATAGCGTTCACCAAAGGAAGGCTGAATCATCACGATTAATTTCCCCTGGTTCTCTGGACGTTTACCTACCTGAATAGCTGCACACAAAGCCGCACCGGAGGATATACCAGAGAGTAAGCCTTCTTCTTTGGCTAACCGCCGTCCATAACTCATGGCTTGATCGTCGCTAACTCTAATCACTTCATCAATTAGTTCCAGACGGAGGACATCGGGAACAAAGCCTGCGCCAATACCTTGGATTTTATGCGAACCTGCTGCACCACCGGAGAGGACGGGACTATTGCTGGGTTCAACTGCGATCGCTTGAAAACTCGGTTTACGTTGCTTAAGCACTTCTGCAATCCCAGTGATCGTTCCACCAGTCCCTACCCCTGCAATTAAAATATCTACCTCACCGTCTGTATCTGTCCAAATTTCTTCGGCGGTGGTTTCTCGATGAATTTTGGGGTTAGCTGGGTTACGGAACTGTTGCGGTATATAAGCATTAGGAGTGTTAGCTACAATTTCTTCAGCTTTGCGAATTGCTCCCCGCATACCCTCAGCCCCTGGTGTTAATTCTAAAGTTGCACCATAGGCTTTGAGCATTGCTCGTCTTTCTTGACTCATGGTTTCTGGCATAGTCAAAATTAACTGATAGCCACGAGCTGCTGCTACCATTGCCAAAGCAATTCCTGTATTACCAGAAGTAGGCTCAACTAAAATAGTTTTTCCCGGCTCAATTAAACCTTCTGCTTCTGCGGAAAGAATCATACTTACCCCAATCCGGTCTTTCACAGAAGCAGCTGGATTCATGCTTTCTAATTTGACAATTATTCTGGCAACTACCCCTTCCGATTGAGGAATTTTATTTAGTTGAACTAAAGGAGTTTTACCAATCAGTTCTGTGACATCTTTAGCAATTCGCATAAATTTACTCCTAAAAATCTTACATTTACAGGTCTGTACTTATAATTTTTAGTTTATAACAATGAGTTTAAATACCTTGATTTTACTAATAGGCGTATGTGTGAGTATGAGTCATGTAATCTCACTTAAGCACAAAATTTGTGAGCAAAAAGCAATTTGATGACATTTTTGCAGCGATTTATATTGCCATAAGCTTCCTAGTGGAACTTTCTTTATCAAGCTAATGTCCAATAACCAATAACTCTAGAAATTACTGTTTATTTGAGCAGCATTTTCAATTCATTACGCCCAATTGCTTAATTAATAAGAGAAACATGACTCATTTATAAAAAATTAATAGTTTTTTTTGAGTTATTTGTATATACTCACCAATAAATAGAATTTGCTTGAGTACAACTTTTTGGCATCAACTACTCAAGCAAAATCAGCCTGAGATATCCGCCCAATGAGGTTTTAGTCTGATTTGATAAATACTAGAACCCCATCTGATTAATGCTAGTACCCCGCCCCAAAAATACTAGCACCCCTACCCCAAATTATTTTTATAACCCTTAATATCTCAAGGTTTTAGACTTTGAGTACAAACTTAATAACTTTAATAATCTTAATCTGACACCCTGAAACCATAGGCGAGAAGAGCAACTGATATAAAACGTATAGGATTTACGCAGAGATTCCCCTCTACCCCCCGAAATTCAATGGGTTAAACCAGCGAACTAGGGGGGACTTCTTAATCATTAAAAAGTGATTTTTGAACAGTTATCTGTAAAAGTATCTATTTCCGATAATAAGAATACTTTTTTGTTGAATTTCCTTTCATTCACAGCGTAAATTTATTATTTTTCTGTATCATTAGCTCCTTTATTATCCAAATTATATCTCAGTTTTTTCACTCTTCATGTATGGAATTATTACGATATTTAATTTGGTGGTGCTGAGTACATAGCAAGGGGAGCAAAGATGAAATCTAAACTGCTCAATGTTCTCACTGTTTGTCTAGTTGCTTTAGTGGTAATATCTCCTGGGCTAATAGTGTTGAGTTTAGTTTGGGAAAAACACACAGAGTTCGTTAGAACACAGAAATTAGTCCCAGATGTTAATAAAATTAGTCCAACGAATAATCAAGTAATAACTAGTAACAAATCATCTCCATCTCAAATTGTTACTCCATTACCTGCTCATCAAGGTGTAAATCAAGTGGTAACTATTGCTGAGAGTTACAAGCTTGCTATTATCATCCAATGGTTTATTGTATTAATTCCTATTTTTATTGGCTTAGGAATTATTATTCATGACCGTTATCTTGTTCATCGGGCTGCAATGTTAAAAGAACAAGTAGAAATGTTAGAAAGACTTTGGCAGCAAAGTATAGAACAATAGATTTGAGGAATCAATGGTCAGTATTTATTTTTAAATTCTGACTTATCCCTAAGAATTAATCGTCAACATAATCATTCAAAAAAGCACTATGAAAGAAGTCAAAGAAGAACGCCAAACATTATATTTTAATTTAATTGATGAATTGCTACAATGTCCTAATGGGCAAGAGCCAGAAATTTTAGAAGCCAATAAAGAATTAATTGATGCTAATTTTGTAGAAACAATTGTACAAGTAGCGACTACATTTGCCCATCAAGGTAATCAAGATGGGTCAAAGTTTCTCTTTTTTCTAGCTCGTGAGTTAGCAAAATATTTAGGTTTATATCCTGAGTTACAACAAACTGAAAATACTAATACTGAAGCTGCAAATAAGGAGTAATCATGCTACTTACTGCAACTGATGCTGGACATATAGCATTAGAGTTTCTGTTGGCAGACTGGAATATTTCAGTAGATTATAGAGATTGGTTTACCATCTTAAATTCTCGCTTAGTAGGTGAGAGTTGGTATATTGTAGAATTGGGTGTAGCTGGCTTTCCTGATAGGTGGTACGTTCAAGTATATGATACGGGAGAATGTGACCCAAACTATACGTTTAAGTCGCCTATTAGTAGCTCTGAGGGATTTGTAGACTTAGGCAATTTACCTGAGATTATAGCTGAAGTATTATTTGCAGAGCGAAAATCTAGATAAGAACATTCAGGCTAAAAATTAAGCTGATTCAGTTGAAATTATTTGAGGTGTCACTTCTAAAAAGTACACCTCATTTTTGATTTATATCTAAATTTTATTCCAAATAAATTTATTATTTTGTCATGATTAAATAACAAATATATGTTATATTGAGTAGAGTGATGGACGCTACAGAAATATCAATTCCAATGATTACGGAAGATATATTAGCTAAAGAATTCATAAGAGTCGTCACTCAATATTATCCAAAAGTTGGGGAATTATTAGACGGGTGTCATGTGAAAGTCATCACCTGTTTTTGGGGACGGCCTGCCAGACGCTTGCAATATATAGGCATTTATTGTTCTGATGATATGCTTCCTCATGTGCAAGCTCACAAAGAAATACTGCGGGAATTAGCAGAAAATATGGGATTAGTGCAAGTAGTCTGCATGAATGCCAAGCGATTATTGCGAGATCCTTTATCGAAGCTTAAAGATAATGATCCACGTCTATGGTTGGAGTTACATATGGTAGAAAAATAGTCAGATTATGTAAAAGTCAAAAAAATTAAGACTACTTGATTGAAAACTCAATCATTGGGGATGTAGTCATCTGTCGGGACAAAATCAAAAAATTCCAGGACGAATTAAATCTAGGTACATTGGCGTTCAAACCTACTTCATTCAATCTAGCCAAGAATCAAGAGAGTTTGTTGCGCTACAACCAAAAGGTTAGAAATTATGTCTAAAATCAACCAGCTTCCTCCCGATGATTTACCCCCAACTGGGGTGACAAAAGAGGATGGAATGCTGCATCTGGAACTAGAACAGTCTATTGGCAGATGCTTTTATCTAGCTTGCGATCGCATTACCCAAGCATTATTATCTAATTGCCAGTGGTATCTCACCAAAAAAGACACGATGATCATGCTAGTGATTGACTGTCCTGATATAGTCTCTTACTGGCACATTGTCAGCAATATTCCGCAGCTAGGCAATAGACTCGAAAGATTTACTAATAATGCCAAAATTCGCGTTTACCCCCCTTTTGGTAAAGGCGACCCCTTGGAAATTAGTGTCAATGAAATTTCAGCTTACCGAGATTGGCTATAGAGTGCTAGGCAATCTTTTTAGGATAATTGCAATTTTATAGGACTTACGCAACTGGCACATTTGGCACGTAGGGCGTGTGACGCTGCAAGCCCTCTTTAAACGTAGTCATGAAACTTATAGCGTCACGCACCAACCATCGATTGTGACACTTGCGTAAGTCCTGTTTTATTGCAAACAACAATCAAGCATTAATGAAATTTGAATAATTTATTACCTTTTCTGTTAGCCATTTATACCAAGTATCTAAGCCTGCACCTGTGGTTGCAGACACCTGAAAAATTTGCATATTCGGATTAACCTGTTGTGCGTATTCTATACAACGCTGCACATCGAATTGTACATAGGGTAACAAGTCAATTTTGGTGATAATCATAATCTCACTGGCGCGGAACATATGGGGGTATTTAATTGGCTTATCTTCCCCTTCTGTAACCGAAAGAATGACTACTTTCGCCTGTTCTCCCAAATCAAATAAAGCTGGACAAACTAAATTACCCACATTCTCAATCATCAAAACTGAGTTGAGGGGGGGGTTTAGTTGTTGCAAACCTCTATCTATCATCGAAGCATCTAAATGACAGCCTGTACCTGTGTTAATTTGCACAACTTTACAGCCTGTCTCTTTAATTTTCTGAGCATCATTAATTGTTTCTTGGTCGCCTTCGATGACAGTTATAGGTAATTGATGTTTTAAATCGTTGATAGTGCGAGTTAAAAGAGTTGTCTTACCCGCACCGGGGGAACTCATTAAGTTTAATGCGAGAATATTACGACCTTTAAACCAGCCGCGATTTTGGGCTGCTAGGAGGTTATTTTTTCCTAAAATCTCTTGTTCTAAAGATATAGTTGTACCATGAATTTTGGCGTGAATTTGTGGTGCTTCATGGTTATGATTTTGGTCGTGATTGTGGGAATGTTTAATCACAGTACCATCTGGTAAGGTGTGGGTATGATGATGGTGATTATGTTCCATTTCACCTGTTTCTAAATTAGTTATTTTGCCGTCAGCATCATCAGAACAACCGCAGGTTACACACATACTTCCTCAATTTCTATCTCTTTAATTTTTAGTTCTTCCCCAGTGATTAAATCTAAGTGAACGCTACCACATTTACAGATACCAAATGGTTTTTCTAGAGCAATTTCTGCACCACATTGACGACATTTAGCTAAACCAGGAATTTCAATAATTTCTAATGTTGCACCTGCCAAAACTGTACCTTGGGTACAAATATCAAAACAAAATTTGATAGCATCAGGCATAATAGCGGAAAGTTTGCCAATCTCTAATGAAACTCGGCTTACTTTTGAGCCTTGAGCATATTCATTAACGATCGCAATAATATTTTGAGTAATTCCTAGTTCGTGCATGACATGAAATGCTCTACTTATTATCAACAAATTCTTGGTAATTGATCGCCAACTAGCATATCAACAATTCTTTCTGTACCAAAGGCAGTTTTTAATAAAACTACTCCTGCGGGTGAATCAATAACCTCCCCAATAATAGACGCATCTTTACCAAATGGGTGAGATTTCATTGCTGATAAAACTGTTTCGGCTTTCTCTCTCTTCACCGCTAATACTAATTTGCCTTCATTAGCTAAATATAAGGGGTCTAATCCCAAAATTTCACACATTCCTTTGACTTCTTCACGTACAGGGATAGATTCTTCATTGATGCGTATCCCTACATTAGAAGTCATGGCAAATTCATTTAAAACTGTTGCTAAACCTCCCCGTGTTGCATCCCGCATAGTGTGAACTTCAGGACAAACATTGAGGATAGTTGCTACTAATTCATGTAATGGCTGACAATCACTTTCTATGTTAGTCTCTAATGCTAATTCTCCACGGGCAATTAAAATTGCTGCGCCATGATTTCCTAATTCTCCATTTATAATTATGACATCGCCGGGTTGAATATTGTGGGCGGAAATATTAACCCCTGTGGGGATAATGCCAATACCAGTAGTGTTAATAAATATTTTGTCAGCCGCGCCACGATGAACAACTTTTGTGTCACCGGTGACGATTTGCACGCCTGCTTTTTGGGCAGATGTTTTCATACTGGTGACGACGCGCCGGAGGGTTTCTATTGGTAATCCTTCTTCTAGAATTACACTACAGGTTAAATATAAGGGTTTAGCACCACTGACGGCTAAGTCATTAATTGTACCGTTTATTGCTAGTTCTCCGATATCGCTACCAGGAAAAAATAAGGGGTCTACGACATAGGAATCTGTGGTAAAAGCGAGTCTATCTCCTTGTTTTAAAAGACTAGATAAATTAAAGCTAGCTTGGTCTTCTAATTGGGAAAGAATGGGATTATCAAAACTACTGACAAAAATATCATCTATTAAGTCGCGCATGGCTTTTCCGCCGCTACCATGTGCGAGAGTGATGTGAGTATCTCTTACTTTAGCTGGGCGACGGCGAGCTTGTTCGATTTTTTGAAATAGGGGATTTGGTGTTAATTTTGTTTTTGAAATATCCATTTTTAATAATTCGTAATTCGTAATTCGTAATTTGTAATTTGTAATTTTTAATTTGTAATTAAGAAGTTTTGGTGATTAGTTTCATGTAAGGTGCGTTACGCTTTCGCTAACACACCCTACTATTTTTTAGTGCTATCTGCCTGTTTCGTCGTGTCTACCACGATGGCGATCGCAGTGTAAAATACCATTTACAGCCCAGTTTTCTCGCTCAAACTCATCTATGTGAATGGTTATCCATTCTGGTTTGGTATCTAATGCTGCAACCATCGCATTGGTAATGGCTTCTACTAAATGCCGTTTTTTTTCGATGGAATGTCCTCTGGCAATTTTGACGGTAACAATTGGCATACAATTTTTCCTCGCAGTGTTGTTGTGTGACGTTTATCGCCACTTTTGTGGAGGTTATGAAGAGATAGTCACTTTTGGCTTTTCGACTGCTTTATTTTGCATTACAGTCGAGAATCTGCCATATTTATAGTATGCTGCACACGCGCCTTCGGAAGAAACCATACAAGTCCCAATGGGTGTTTCGGGAGTGCAAGCTGTACCAAATACTTTACACTCCCAAGGTTTTAGGACTCCTTTCAGAATTTCTCCGCATTGACAGGCTTTATGGTCGGCAACTTTTTGGTTAGGAAGAGTGAATTTTAATTCAGCATCAAATTGGGCATATTCTGGACGAATTTTTAAGCCGGAATATGGGATTTCATTTAAGCCTCGCCATTCAAAAGTTTCGCGGACTGCAAAAACTTGATTCATGGCTTTTAATGCTATTTGATTACCTGCTTTTTGTACTAGTCTGTTATATTGATTTTCGACTTCACAGCGATTTTCTACTATCTGCTGTAATAGCATCCAAATTGATTGGAGAATATCTAACGGTTCAAAGCCGGAAATAACTATGGGTTTATGATATTTTTGGGCTATAAATTCATAAGGGTCAGTGCCAATTACCATGCTGACATGACCAGGCCCGACAAATCCATCTAGTTGTAAATCGGGGTTATCTAATAATGCTTGTAAGGCGGGAATCACGAGGACGTGATTACTAAACATACTGAAGTTTTGAATGTTTTCTTCAGCTGCTTGGAGAATAGTAAAAGCTGCACTGGGGGCGGTGGTTTCAAAGCCTAAGGCGAAGAAAACAATTTCTTTACCGGGGTTGTTTTTGGCAATTTGCAGGCTATCTAGGGGGGAGTAAACCATGCGAATGTCTGCGCCTTGGGCTTTGGCTTGCAGGAGGCTATGTTTAGAGCCGGGGACGCGCATGGTGTCGCCAAATGTGGTTAAAATGACATTGGGGTTTTGGGAAATAGCGATCGCATCATCTAATCTCCCTTTGGGCATGACGCAAACTGGACAACCAGGCCCGTGAATTAGTTCAACATTATTTGGTAAGATTTCTTCGATGCCGTATTTAAAAATAGAATGGGTATGCCCGCCGCATACTTCCATAATTTTGATGTGTTTGTCTAGTTTGTAACTTAGGTTCTCGATTTCACGCCGTAAGGCTGCGGCTTTTTCTGGTTCTCTAAATTCGTCTACGTATTTCATGGGTTGGGGACTGGGGGATATTAGTTACTCATTTCTGCTTGGAGTGTGGCAATTTCTTGGAGAATTTTTAAGGTTTCGGCTGCTTCTTGTTCGTTGATTCTGTTCATGGCGAAACCTACGTGAACTAATACCCAATCTCCTACGCATGATTCGGGGGGATGTTGTTCGTCAATGATGCAGGCGATGTTAATTTGACGTTTTACTCCAGCGACGTTGACTATGGCTAGTTTTTGGTTAATGTCGGTGATTTCTGTGATTTGTCCGGGGATTCCTAAACACATTTTTATGTTCCTTGATGATGCGGAATGAGGAATTTTTTCACGCAAAGGCGCAAAGGCGCAAAGGGTATGATTTAATATTAGTGAGTTTTTATTAAGTTGGCGGCTGCAATTATTGCTTGTCCTAGGGATAAATTACCGTCGTTTGTAGGGACTAGGCTGTGGGTTAGTAGGTTGATTTTTAATTCTTTTAACTGTTTGGTTACTAACTGTAATAAAATGGTGTTCTGAAATACTCCTCCTGTGAGGATGACTTGATTAATGAGGTTTTCTTGTCGCAGATGTTTCACCATCTCTACAACGACGTTAGCTAAACTTTTGTGAAATTTTGCAGCAATGACTTGTTGAGGAGTTTGCTGCTTGAGGTCGTTGAGCAGGAATTGCCACATGGGACGGGGGTCTATACAATAAATACTATCGGAAAAGACAAAATTAAAGGGATAGATTGCCTTTTCTTCATGATTATTTAAGGTGGGTAGATCAACTATAGCTTCCATTGCGATCGCAGCTTGTCCTTCATAGCTACATTCTTCTGGACAAATCCCGATAGCCGCCGCTACAGCATCAAATAGCCGTCCTACTGAGGAAGCTAAGGGGGCGTTAATGCTTTTTTCTACAAGCTGATTCAACAGTTTTATGGGCTTTTGATTTAAAAATTGTAATATTTCTAAATCAGTATATTCTTGTTGGCAATCTTCCCAAAGATTAGCTGCGAGTAAATGGGCGTAGGTATTACGCCAAGGCTGATAAATTGCTTGTTCGCCGCCAATCATTGCGACTGGTTTGAATGTGGCGAGGCGTTTAAACTGGCGATAGTCTGCTAAGATAAATTCTCCTCCCCAGAGTGTACCATCTACTCCATAACCCAAACCGTCAAAGGCAATACCTAAAACTGGGGATGTATCTAAGGGAATGCCATTTTCTGCCATGCAAGCGGCGATATGGGCGTGATGGTGTTGAATGGAATAAAGTTGGAGATGGTTAGCTGTGGCGAGTTCTCTACCAAGTTTACTAGATAGATATTCAGGGTGTAAATCAACTGCGATCGCTTGTGGTTGATGTGCAAATAAATTTAAATATAAACTGAGGGTATCTTGGTAAGTACCAAAGGCTGCTGCATTTTCTAAATCTCCTAAATGTTGAGAAAGAATTGCTTCGCCTTCTCGTAAGAGACAAAAGGTATTTTTTAACTCGCTACCCATTGCTAAAATTTGGGGTATATTGTCAAATCCCGGTGGTAATTTTAGCGGTGCTGGTGCATAACCTCTAGCGCGGCGAATTGTTTGTAATTTATCGTCTACAACTCGCACAACTGAATCATCTAGTCTGTTCACAATCTCCCGATTATGTAAGAGAAAATAATCAGCAATGTGAGCTAATTTCTCTCTAGCTTCACCGTTATCTATACATTGTGGTTCATCGGCAAGATTACCACTGGTTAACACAATGGGGCGATTCATCCGCCGCAAAATTAAATGATGTAAAGGCGTATAAGGTAGCATGAAACCAAGTGTATTCTGCCCTGGTGCTACTGAAGGGGCGATAGATTGCTGAGTGTGTTCTTTAATTTTGACTTGATTTGTTCCCAACCCCTTTTTTTGCAACAAGACAATAGGCGCAGCCGGACTTGTTAATAACTCCCGTTCCCTATCGTTAACAATGCAATATTCTTCAATAATTTGAATATCCCGCGCCATTAAAGCGAAAGGTTTATCATAGCGTTTTTTACGCTGACGTAATTTCTGTACAGCCGCCTCTTGTGTCGCATCACAAGCGAGATGAATACCGCCTATACTTTTAATAGCGACAATTTCACCCTTTTGCAACAATGTACAAACCGCATCCACATCATCCAACATAGAAAACATGGAAGCAGTCACGGGTTTACCATCAGCTCGTTCTAGCCAAGCTTGTGGGCCACATACATGACAGGCTACAGGTTGGGCGTGAAAGCGGCGATTTTCCACATCGTGGTATGAGTTTTCACATTCGGGACACATGACAAACGCAGACATACTGGTGTTGCATCTGTCATAAGGGATGGCGCGAATAATACTCAAACGGGGGCCGCAATAAGTACAATTCGTAAAAGGATAACGGTAAAAGCGGCTAAAGGGGTCAAAAATTTCTTGCTGACATTGAGGACAGGTAGCAGCATCCGGGGCGATTTCGGTTCTAGATACACCGCTAACACTATCAGTAATGACAAAATCATCAAAGTGCAACTCACCTTGATAGGAAGTTCTCACAAGTTCCGTAATTTTTCCTAATGGGGGACATTCCTGCTGTAATCTGGTGACAAATTCTGTTAAAGCTGCTGCACTACCAGCTACCCGAATTAACACACCTTCCGCATCATTACAAACATCCCCCCGCAAACCGCAGGCTTTAGCCAAACGATAGACAGTAGGGCGAAATCCTACCCCTTGTACAGTACCGCGAACTCTAATTTCTTCCCTTCTCATATCCCTAAACGGCTTTCCTCTCCGTGTTCTCAGTGTCTCTGTGGTTCAATCGCTTCCTAAAAATCCCAAAGCAAAATCCGATTATTTCCCGAATCAGAGATTATCGCCGTCTTCCCACAAATTTTTACTCCATAACACCAATTTAAGCTGTGGCGTGTCGGCATTCCAAAGTTACGATTTTCACTTTTACTTTGAAAAGTATCTTGTCCAGCAATCCCATCTGCAACTACACCCGGCAATGATAATATTGACTCTGGCTGCTTCCATCCTAACAACCGAGAATTAGCAGTATCTGCCACTAACAACCATTCCCCAGTTGCTGCTACCCCATAAGGCATACTCAAACTACTAGCACTAGGGAAATAAACCCCCTGGTTTATCTCCACAACATCAAAATTTTTCTGTCCTAAAACCACCGCACAAGGGGCATTATTTTCTGTTGGTATCCCCTGCCAAATCATCACTCGATTATTACCCGCATCGGTGACAACTAAATTATCATTCCAAATAGCAATATCATGACACCAGCGCATACTCGCCGCCGTGGGAGAAGCCCCGCCATTTTCATTACGAAATGTCATATCTGGCTGTCCCAGAACTATATCAGCAGGCTGACCATTTTCTGTAGGTAATTGTTGCCAAATTAATAATCTTCGATTACCTGTATCCGCTACAAATAACTTACCTTGATGATATAAAATACCATAAGGCCAGTGCATAGTATTAGCCGCAGCTTGTTGACTACCCCGATTAGATTCGTTATCAATAAAATTAGCTTGCCCTAATACTAAATCGGCTGGAACATTGCTATCTTCCGGTAACTTATGCCAAATTAAAACCCGATGATTCCAAGCATCAGCTACCGCTAAACCTTCCCCACACACACAAATCCCTGTCGGTACGCTAACAGTATTTCTGCCTGGTGTACCTTTAGCATTTTGTCCCTCATGGTAAAAGTCTGGTTGTCCAATTACCCAATCAGCCGGTTGATTATCTCTTGTGGGTAAATTTCGCCATCCTAATAACCGATGATGTCCTGTATCTGATACCCATAATGACCCTGTTTCAGATACCAAACAAGCACTACGGGGGCCAAACATTGTACTAGGAGTTGGTGCTAAGGGAGTCACTAATAATTCTGGGTTGAGAACATCACCTAAAATTACCTTTGCGCCTGGAGATAAAAAGTTATTAGTCATTGGTATTGGGCATAGAGAATTTGAATTTTCCCCCTGCTACTGGTTTTCTAGATTAGACCTCTTGCATAAATATTTTTTTGTTTCGCGCATTCGCCTTTGGCGTTCCCGTTCGCGTTAGCGTCTCCGAAGGAGAAGGGTAGGCGCATTCGCGGAGCGTCCCGCAGGGAAGGCGCAAAGAAGGACGCTATAATCATGATTTTTGCAAGAGGTATATTTATATACTTACCCTAATTTCTGCTGCCACATCTTGCAAAGCTTGGGCGACTGCTGCCGCTTGTTCTATTTGTTGATGTTGGCTGAATATTTCCCAAGCTTCTTGATAGTAATTACGGGCTTGTAAAAGATTTTTGGGATTACCTAACTCTGGTTTTTCTGGGTCATCAGGTAAGTTAAATAAGGCGTTAGCTTTATTTGCGATTGTGTTAGCGTACTCTAAAGGTGTATCTTGAGCATTACGCACCTTTAACGCTTCATTATAAGCTGCGATCGCCTGTAAATTATTCTCTACAGGGTGGGAACTTGGTAAATATTGCAACGCATTACCCAAGTTGTTTTGCAACATCGCATATTCCTTGGGGTGGTTAATTAAGTTAATCTGTTGCAATGCTGCCTCAAAAGTCTGTACTGCCAAGCCTTCACACAGATTTTTCTGTTCCGCACCTCCAGACATCGAAAGGTATGCGATCGCAATATTATTAGACAAAATAGCGTATTCTTGAGGATAATCCTGACTAGTAAACACCCGCATCGCCTCATGGTAAGCAGCAATACTGTCTGTTATCTTGGCCAAACTAAAAGGAACTAAAGACTGTAACACCAGCCCCAAATTCATCTGTGCTTCTGCCACTTCTGCCGGTGCAGCTAATTGCTGTAAAACAGGTAACGCCTCCTCATAACCTGTCTTCGCCTGTACCAATAATTCCGCCCCCACATCGGGAATCGACCTTAACGCCCCCGCCATCCCCGCTTGAGAACGGGCTTTCCAGAGAGGATAATCTGCATCACAAATTTTCTTCGCCTGTTGATATAACTCAACCGCATTCCATAAATCCTGGGCAGTTTTGGGTTTTTTTTGTAAACCTTGTGCTAATTCAATCAGCATCTGAATTTTTTCTTGTGTCGTTGCTGATTCCGATGCAATGGCTGCAAGTGCAGCTTTAACTGTTGAATCTGTAATGCTGGGTATCATCTAAGGTTAATTCTGTTCAGTGAAAGAGGAAAAGGTCGATACGCTTAGATGCAAACAGCTAATTAATCTCAAAATTCTGACTGTTTATTGCCCTGAATACCGTGAAAAGAGGAATTGCCTGTATTTTAACTCTCTATTTCTCAGAATAATGAGGCGATTTTAACAAAAGCTGCTTGGGGCATAGGGCATTGCCAACTCTTTTCCATACCCAATGCCCTTTCAAATCTAATTAAAATCAAACCCTAGATGTCGGCTTCAAAAATAGCCATGCCACAAAAAATGTAGCTGCTGTAAATAGTTGCGTCAAATCCAATGCAGATAGATAGCCATCAGCAAAGGATGCAATACTGCGGTCAGTTATGCCAAATACCCAAGAGGAAAGGCCGAACAGCCAAATGCCATTCTTGAGATTACCTAAGAATTCTTGAGAATCTGACTGTGGCTGGTCTTTCATACTCCTGTACTCCTTTGCTAGAAAATTCACTGGTTTCTAAAAAATACTTGCTATCTTGAATTGTTTGAACTCCCAACCCTGGATTTATACTTATACTTAATATTAATAAATATTTCATAGACTTGACAGAACTACCAAAAGATACATATGCAAATCTTGACATTCTTCCTTTGGTTCTGTTTACTTCACACTGTCAAAATCCAGACAAAATCAAGCTTGAGATACTCCACACTGACAAGATAAATTCAGTTAAATAATAAAGATGATAAAAGTAACAGATAAATCAATGGCTGCAACCCAGTTAAATAATTTGCCTAACACAGCAAAGTTAAACAAAAACGCTACGCCAGAATTAGGACTGGTTTGTATTACTGCGGATAAAAAAGTTCGCTTTCGGACAATGACACGCACACGCTACCTAAAACTCTCCCTAACTCAGCGTGAAACTGCGTTGAAAGAAATTTATCAACATAACTTGCAACGGTTGCATGATGCCCTTTCCTTTTGTGAAGAGAACAAGATTCGCCTATATCGAATGACTTCAGCCTTGTTTCCCCTCAATGATATGGAAGACCAAATTGGGGCAAATATTTTAGAAGCAATGAGTGCTGATTTAGAGAAAATCGGTCAAAAAGCCCAATCCTTGCACATCAGAATGGTACTACACCCAGATCAATATGTAGTGCTGAGTTCTGATTCTCCCGAAATAGTCCAAAACAGCATCAAAATCTTAGCGAGACACGCCCAAACCCTAGATTTATTAGGCTTACCTCCTTCACCTTGGTCATTGATGAATATTCATGGTGGCAAATCCCAACGTAGCGAACAACTAATCAAAGTCATCTCCGAATTACCAGCCAACATCAAAAACCGTTTAACACTAGAAAACGATGAATACGCCTACAGTGCCGACGAAATTTTAGCAGTATGCCAACAAGCTAACATCCCAATGGTATTTGATGCCCATCATCATATTTGCCACGAAAAACTAGACAGTTACAATCATCCCAGCGTAGAAGCCATGTTTTACGCAGCCAGAGAAACCTGGACACAACCAGACTGGCAACTAGTCCATATTTCCAACGGTGAACAAGCATTCAACGACAGAAAACACAGCGATTTAATCACCGCCATGCCCAACATATACCACCAAGCCCCCTGGATAGAAATCGAAGCCAAAAAAAAAGAAGCAGCAATTTCACATTTGCGCTCATGGTGGCTTATGGGACAATAGTTTCAACCTCAAACACCCTTTGCGTCTTTGCGCCTTTGCGCGAAACAAATTTAGACTATGGCGATCGCAATCGATTTTGGTACAAGTAACACAGTCATCGCTCGTTGGAATCCCGTCACCCAACAGCCCGAAACCCTTACCATCCCAGGCTTATCAATTCAACAAAGCCTCAACCCCCCATTAATTCCCAGCCTAGTGTACGTTGAAGATGCCAACCAAGGTAAAATCATAGTAGGGCAACAAGTACGCGATCGCGGTCTTGACCTCAAAAGCGACACCAGATTTTTCCGCAGCTTCAAACGGGGAATCGGTTCAGATATCCAAGGCTTCCTCCCAGAACTAGACGGACAAACCATCACCTTTGAACAAGTAGGACAATGGTTTCTCACCCAAATAATTCAACAACTAGCACCCCAAGAAGGCGGCTTAGATTCCCTAGTCCTAACAGTCCCCGTAGATAGCTTTGAAGCCTATCGCTATTGGCTAGGTAAAGTTTGCCAAGCCCTCCCCGTCGAACAAGTGCGGATGCTAGACGAACCCACAGCCGCCGCTTTAGGCTATGGTTTAGCCGAAGAAGAAAACCTCTTAGTCATTGATTTTGGTGGCGGGACATTAGATTTATCCCTCGTCCAATTAAATAAAAGTAGCCAAGCCAACACCAAACCCGTAGGCTTTTTACTCAAATGGGGTAATAAATCCTTAGCGGAAGACTCCAAACAAAAAGTCAAAACCGCCCGTGTTTTAGCTAAAGCTGGGCAGAATTTAGGCGGTACAGATATTGATAATTGGTTAGTAGATTATTTTGCCAAAACCCAAGGATTAGCCGTCAGTCCCCTTACCATGCGACTAGCGGAGAAAGTCAAAATTCAGCTATCCAGCCAAAACCAAGCCAGCGAAGTGTATTTTAATGATGAAACCTTTGAAAGCTACGAACTAGAATTAAACCGCGACACCCTGGAAAATATCCTCAAAGAACACGCCTTTTTTGAGCAATTAGATGAGTCAATGACCAATCTATTGCAGCAAGCACGCCGCCAAGGAATTGAACTCTCGGATATTAACGCCGTGTTGTTAGTGGGTGGGACTGTACAATTACCAGCAGTGCAGACATGGGTTAGGCAATATTTTGCACCAGAAAAAATTCGTTCCGAACGTCCCTTTGAAGCGATCGCCCAAGGCGCATTACAACTATCCCAAGGCGTAGAAATTAAAGATTTTCTTTACCATAGTTATGGTGTACGGTATTGGGATCGTCGTAACCAACGCCATAGTTGGCATCCCATTATTAAAGCCGGACAAGGCTACCCCATGAGTCAGCCTGTAGAATTATTCTTAGGTGCTTCCCTAGAGAATCAACCCAGCATAGAGTTAATTATTGGTGAACTTGGCGCAGAAACCGGGGGTACAGAAGTGTATTTTGATGGCGATCGCCTAATTACACGCCGTCTTGATAGTGGTGTCACCAGCGTCAAACCCTTGAATGAGCAAGCAAAAACCATTGCTCAACTCACACCGCCTGGTTTTCCGGGGAGCGATCGCATTAAGATTATGTTTCAAGTTGATCAGCAAAGGTTTTTAAGAATCACCGTTGAGGATTTATTAACCAATGAAACGCTATTAGAAAATCAACTTGTAGCCCAATTGAGTTGAAAACTGATAGAACATCAAATTATATTGGGTTAATAAATGCCAGTTAAGATAAAAAATAAATACCAAATTTTGTGAGAGGCAGTAATTATGGAGAAAATAAGGAAAGAAGATATAGATATTTTAAACGATACCAGGGTAAATTGTTACTCTGTTATGACGCATTTAACAGTGAGTCAATATCTACATTTAGTTGATAGTGCATTTCATAAAAGAGGAGGTTTAGAAGGACAGAGAGAAACCCTAAAATCTACTACTGCTCGACGAATTCGTAAAAGAATGGTTCAAGATATAGAATTAGGTGCTGTACTACCACCTATAGTTTTAGGTGTTATTGTTGATCCAGATACTTTTCAAAAGATAGATACAAATAATATTAATAAAAAGGATTTAATGGATTTAATCCAAAATAATCAACAAGATAATATATCAATTATTGATGGTATGCAAAGAACCAGTGCTTTACGGGAAGCTTTAGAGAATAATCAGAATATCGAACAACATGAAATACGTATAGAATACTGGATTGCATCACAAATCAATAGTCTTACTTATCGTATGTTAGTCCTTAATACGGGACAAGTCCCTTGGAATATTAGAAGACAAATAGAAATAGTCTTCAAAACAATAATTAAAGAAATCAGACAAAAATATCCTGATATAGAAATCATGGATATAAACGATGAACGAAGACGCTCAAATCCAGGTCAATTTCAAGCAGATAATATCATTGAGCTATATCTGGTATTTGGTGCTAGAAAAGAAAAGATAGATGTTCAGGAGAGATTAGCAGATGAATTTACAAGGCAAGATTTTATTGAATCGACCTCAAATCCTAATTTCACTGAAATATTCTATGAAGTTATAAATTACTTAACTAGATTCGATAAGCTTTTTTCTATGTATAAAGACAGTACGATTGAAGGATATTTCAAGGAAGGGAAAGACTTATTTAGTAGTCAACCTGCTTGTGTTGGGTTTGTAACTGCAATTGCATTAGCTGTATTAGGTAGACCAGGATTAGACTATACACCAGAAACACAAAATCAAAAATGGAATGATATAAAAAATAATGCTAATACACTATTGAAAAAATTAGAAAAATTAAACAATCAAAATTTGGGAGATTTTTTAGATTTTAATACTTTGAATGAACTGATTCGGAAAAAACCAGGTAAATCTAGTTATTTTGAAAGGGAATTTTTTCTACAGTCCTTTAAAGTCTTAGTTGAAGAAAATTTCAGTATTGAAAGTATGACTCCTTGCTGGAGGTCTTACTGATTGAGATTATGTCCAGAAAGATGATAGACGCTAACCAATATATATTTGATGTGTTAGCTAATTTCGTTCAAGAAAGTAACCAAGGAATTTATATTCCTCCTAATAAACGTTGTATAGAAACTGATCAGGAAGAAAAAGAATGGTTACAAAAATTAAAGATTATTAAAATCAAACAGATATTACCTGATTTTAAAACATCTTCTTTTGGATTTGATAATATTAATTATTTTGCGGTGAGTGGCTGGACTAATTCATCAGAGATTAAATACGAAAACCTTGATTTGATTGAGTTAAATGCTGGTATAGTCACAGCCTTAATTTTTGAATTCAAACTAACTGTAGGAAAAAATATAGATGCTTATACTATTGCAGAGCAAGTTTTTTATGAATCTGACGAAGAAATTATAAAATATCAGTATACTCAAATATTAAAATTTTTCGCCCCTTTATCAGTATATAGAATTAGCAATAACTTTCCATTAACTAATATCATTGATTCTGATATTGCAAAGTTATCAGGATTTTTCATTATTAAAAATCCGCAAATACAATTTTTGAAATTCTCTCGCGAAACAAAAGAATATTTCGAGCGTATTTTTCTCGAAGGTGCGAATAGTATACCTTATGATAATTTACTCTTTAGCTTAGTAGCTGTTTATTGGAGATATTCTTTTCTTGATATATACAGATGTATAGAAAGATTATTTCCTATTTTCTTTCTAGAAGAACTTCATAATAAATTGCAAATAAAAACTAGTTTACTAGATTTTTCAAGCAATATTGAAAAATATATTGGCTGGAAACCAAAAGAGAGCGATGCCATTAATTATTTAATGGATAAATCACCAGAAGATGCAATTGCTATTTTTAAAGAAATAAAAAAATTTATAGATGGAAATGAAGAAGGCAAAAGTGGGGATATTGTTTATAAAATTCGTAATTCTATTGTACATTTCAGACCCGTAAATGAATATGTTGATCTAGATGATAAACAGTGGGATAATATGATATTAGCTTGTTTATATGTCATTGAATATTGGTATGCTAAGTATGATACGCAAATAAATAGCTAGATGTAAATCCATTTTACTGGGTTTAGTTGGTAGTAATTTTTCAGTAGCTCATAAAGTGCTGGATGTAGTTGCAATAATTGCTGTGGCTTTTCAAAGAAAGTCTCGGTTGACACCGCAAAAAATTCTGCGGGATTTGTTGCACCATAACTATCAATGACAGTCTCAACACCTTGCTGCACATCATGACAAAGTTGTTGATATTCTAACGTCATCACCCTAGACCAAATCCCATAATCTGACTGACGTGGCAAAATTGGGACACCCTCAGCTTTACCATCTTCTTGATCTAACTGATGAGCAAATTCATGCAGTACAACATTATGTCCATCACTCCAGTTTTGAGTATCGCCTTGTACCTGTTGCCAAGATAAAATTAATTGGTCTTTAGTCCATGATTCGCCTAATCTGGCATCACGTCTTTCTTCAATAATATAATTATCAATAGCGACAGTTTGATTAACAAAATACGTACTAGGATAAATCAAAATTGAACGCAATTTAGGAAAGTATTCACCGCGCTCATTGAGTAGTAGTAAACAAGCAACAGCAGCGATAGTTAATTTCATCTCTTCCGTTACCTGCAATCCTCCACAACCAATGAATTCTTTTTCTGCTAAAAATACTTGTATATGTCCCTGAAGTCTTCGGCGTTCAGCCGGAGAAAGACGCAGATAAATAGGTAGATTATTTTCAACTACCGCATTCCACAAACCAGGAAACAAAAGCTTTTGCATACGGCTTCTGCGTTTTCTCCTCAAAATAGGACTGAGAAAAATGACAGCAATAATCAGCCCAATAAGAAGAAAAATAATAATTGCGTTAACCATTGCTTGTTAGTGCTTATTAATATCTCTAGAAATCCAAAATTATTGTTGAAATCCCCCTAGAAACTATATTTAAACCTTGGTGGGCTTTGCCCACCATAAATTACTTTAATTACGAATTACGAATTAAATATCTCCCCCCACTACTACATCTCGAATTCGCAGACTAGGGCCGCCACAACCCACAGGTAAACCATTTTGCCCACCTTTACCACAACCGCCAGATTCATCCCAATAAAAATCATCTCCAATAGCTTCAATATCTGCCAAAGTTTGAAAAACATTACCTGAAAGCGTCACATCTTTTACTGGTTCAGCAATCTCACCATTTCTAATCATCCACGCTTCCCCCGCACTAAAAGTGAACATTTCCCCGTTTGTCATTCCACCCAGCCAATTACGGGCGTATACTCC
This sequence comes from Nostoc sp. UHCC 0870, assembly GCF_022063185.1. Taxonomy (NCBI): domain Bacteria; kingdom Bacillati; phylum Cyanobacteriota; class Cyanophyceae; order Nostocales; family Nostocaceae; genus Nostoc; species Nostoc sp. UHCC 0870. The sequence continues at coordinate 968,513 of NZ_CP091913.1, forward strand.
TTCTTTAATACCAGTAAATAAATCTGCAACTGGGGTTTTACCCCGTTCAATCCAAGTATTAGTCATGCGGACAATCGGATTATAGTGATAATTGAGACAGCGCGCGTTACCTGTTGGGCTTTCCTCTAACTTACCTGCGGTTTCACGGGAATGTAAACGACCAACTAAAATACCATCTTTAATCAGTTGGGTTGTCGTGGCTGGTGTTCCTTCATCATCATAAAAATAGCTACCGCGATGACCTTCTGGGGCTGCACCATCAAAAATTTGTAGTTCTTCCGGGCCAAATTGCCGTCCGATGGTCATGACTTCCAGTAAATCGGGGTTTTCGTAAGCCATATCCGCTTCCGAAAGATGCCCAAAAGCTTCGTGAACAAACAAGCCAGTGAGAATAGGGTCAATCACTACAGTGTAGGTATTCCCCTTGACTGGCGGTAAAGATAAGGCAGCAACAGCCCTTTGTGACGCACTTTTTACCTGTTCATCCAAATTCATTAAATCTTCGTAAGCTTTGCGAGAACCTGTAGTTTCCCTGCCAGTTTGAACAGTTTCACCATTTCTGGCGGTGGCTGCAAAGCGCATTTCCATGTCTACCCAAGATTGATTGATGAGAGTACCTTCTGAGGTAGCAAGAATAATTTTATGAGAACTATCGCTATAACGAACCGAGGTAGTAGTGATGCGATAATCTTCAGCTTTTAATAGTTCAGTATAGCGATCGCACAACTCCTTTTTCTGCGCCAGGGTTACTTGTCGCGGATTTTTACCCGTCAAAGGTAGACTGCATATTGCTTGCACCGGGTCAATAGGAGCAAGTAAAGTTTCTTCATCACCCACCATCCGTGCAGATGCTACTGCTTCTTCAATGCGTTCCTTAATAGTAGACAGCTGATTAAAACTGCTCAAACCCCAGCCACCTTTATAACAAGCGCGGATATGTCCACCGCTAGAGATTCCTTCACTGAGGGTTTCCACCTTGTCGCCACGCAACAAGATATCTGTCCCCTCTGATTCCTCTAGGCGAATCATCAAATAATCTACACGCGATGAGTAGCGGGTGATGAGGTCAGAAAGTAAATTTTGTGCGTCAGCAAGTGTAGTCAGCATTTCTTGGTAGTCACCAGACAAACTGCATTTATTCTGCAATTATTTCGGTAATCTCAGCTAGTACAGCACGGTGTTCCCTTCGCGGTAGCGTCTCTAAAGAGAAGGAAAGGTAGAGAAGAGTGAACAGCACTCAGCACTAAAAAACATACTTTTCTGCTACCTTCCAATAGCGGGAGAATCGCTTGAGGTCAATATGTCCATCGTAATCAAAGAATGGTTCGACCTCAAACACTTCTAAGTTTAAAGTACGCTCAATTTCATCGCAGATATAACTAAACCGAGGACTAGGGCTATTACTTGTCGCTACTAACTCAGCGTTATGTTCTTTAGCAAAAGCTAAAACTTCTTGCGCCACATTACCGCGACGAATTTCTACAGGTAACTCTAGCAAGCATTCATAAATAAAAGTCAGCCGTTTGAGACTGAGTTGCCATTCCTCTATCAAGGCATCATCCCAAACCCAAATAGCCGGCGCATCTGGGTATGCTTGTAAGGCAGGGTTATGAGGACTTAAACAGTCACCATGTATCCAAATAATTTTAGTCATTTTTATTTTTCTCCTGTCACCTGTCACCTGTCCCCTGTCACCTACTTCTTTCCCTTTTGCCAACTTTGACTGTTGGGTTTTTTAATAAATTCTCCTTTGGGAAAAAGACGCTGTTCTAATTCTTAATAGCTACCTTCAAAATCACAATGACCGTAAAGGGGACATTGTTGACAATAAACGCTTTTGGTGTAACGTTCTAAGTTTTCACGGTTGAAAAAATAAGGTTTATGACTGAAGGTGCTGGCTACCCACTGCCAGGACATATTATTACTAGCAGGATCACCATCTAATAAGTGTTCTAGAAACCATTTTGCACCTGCTTGCCAACGAATCCGCCGCCAATGGACAACGTAAGCAGCTAACCACATCCGCATATGGTTATGTAAGTAGCCAGTCTCTCGCAATTCCTGGCTGAAGTTGTCGATGCAAACTAAGCCTGTACTACCCTCTTTGATATCTTGGGGTAAATCTGCTGCGTATTCTGCTAGGGTGTAGCCGGTTTTGTATTCTTCTTGGTCTTGCCAGATGTTATTTCCTAACTTGACATATAATCTTTGCCAGTAATCCCGCCAACCTAACTCATTAATTAGTTTGGTTGCATCATCAGGGTTTTGGACGTTATCAAGTACATAATCACGAATTTCTCGCAGACTCAAAACACCATAACGAATGTAGGGCGAAAGTCTGGTTACGTCACCTGTTAAAAAATTACGTGTCTTGGCGTAGGATACAGGGTTGATTTTTTGCAAGGCTGTTTCAGCTGCTTTTCTTCCTCCCAAAGTGTTGCTAACATGATAATCACGTTCTGCGGCTTGGGGGAATTGTTCACCCAGATAGGCTATTAATTCATCTCGACTGGCAAATTCACGCAGCATAAGTTATTTCTTGACAACATTTAAAGTCTGAAAAGACAGGTTTTTTGACCAAAGAAAAAAAGGGTACAAGCCCCTAAATAAATTTAGGGAGAAGAAAAAATTCAAACAAGATTAATTCAAGCCCCCAGATTTATCAGTGGGGTATTTAATTTTGAATTTTGAATTTTGAATTTTGAATTCGGAGCAAAGCGACGTGACTTCACGGCGGTACTAGCCCCAATCCTGATTCTGAGACCCTAAATAAACGGCTTCTAAAATAATATCTGAGTGAATGGTTGCTGGTAAATTTTCTATATTCAAAATCTCTTGAACTTGTTGGGATAACTTCAAAGATAACGCACTTCTAGCCTTGGCTGACATAGCACTACGTCGCTGTAAATATTCCCGAATTACCGCAAAATCATCAGGTAATAATCTGGATAAATCAGTAATTTGAATTAACTCCTGATATAACGATTTAGCCTGTTCAGAAATGATGATATTCGCTGATGTGGTTGGTGTCCCGGCTTGAATTACAATTGTGCCGGCGGCTAAATCACCAAGACGCTTTTCTTGGCGACTAAACATAATAAGAAAAGCTCCTATAAATAGGAACTCATCAAATGGACGCAGTAGAGCGCGTAAACTTGCTTGCTGTATCCCAATTGGTCTACCATTATCACGAACTACCCGAATTTGTGCGGCTTTTTTACCAGGAGTTTGACCTTGCCATAGAGTTTCAAAAAATACAAAATAACCAGCGTAAATGACAAAGCTGACGATGAATGTAATGGCTATCAACCACTGACTAAATGTAGAACCAAAAACTTGTTGCCAAAAATCTGATAATTGACCAGCAATAATCACCCAGGCGATTAAGAAAGTTGTCAAAATCGTGGCTAATACCAAATAGTCGATTAGCAACGCCCAAGCACGATTACCGATACCTGCAAGGGTAAATTCTAATTCTACACTTTCTGGTGTGCGGTATTTAACACGGTTAAACAGGTGCATAATTTCAATTACCCAAATTTGGCCGTTAAAAGCGAGGTTTTAGCACATTACAAATTACAAATTACGTAGCTTGCTTCCGCGTAGCGTCTTGTAGAGAACCGGAACGGAGTCTATTACGAATTACGAATTATTTTTGGTGGTTAAAATTCCCGTTCCCGTAATTTTAGCCCTAACCCTTCCCGGCGACTCCGCAAGTCATAGTAAATCACAGCTTTAATTGACTGCCAAAATGGTAAAAAGGCTGCATTTAATAAGTATGCTAAAACAAATGTGACTAAATAAACTGCGGCTATAGAGTAAACAGCATTTACTGAACCACTGATAGCATCTTGGATGGATTGTAATAATATGGGTTGGGTGACGCTTTGGGTAATGATCTGAAAAACTAATTGGATGGGAAATGTAATTAACAAGGCTACAAATAATATTACAACAATCCGCCAAGTATTATTTTGAGTTAATTCCCAACTGCGTCCAACTGTGGTAACTGCATCAAGGTTATTTTCTATTCCTATCAACACATCAGCAATCAAAAACCTAGCAGAAAACCAGACAACAGCAGTTAAGATGACCAAATATACCAGGATAGTCAGCAGTATCGTAGCTATATTCGGTTCTGTTACTCCCAATGCAAATTGAAATAATCCTAGGACAATTGCCCCAAATATAAAAAGCATGACAAAGATAGCCAAAAAAATCACAAATAATAAGAGTGCATTGAAGACAAATGTCCATAACTTAGGATTTACTTGACTGCGAGCTATACTAACAGTTTCTGGTTGATTCACTAATTCGCCAAATGCTAACCTGGAAATAACTGAAGTGTTAACTAATGCTTTACCCAAACCATACAAGTAAGCAATTATTCCCACTACTACTAAAACTACCCAAATCCCAGGGGCATTATTATTAAAGCGAACATTCCAAAAACCTACTAAACCAGCACCGATAAAAAACAATAATGGTAAGAACAACCATAAAGATGCAATTAAAGCTACGAAAAAGTAATCCTTGAGATGAGAGCGATATAATCTCATTCCAGCACTCACCACATTGCCCACAGTCAGTGGTTGCATGGGACTAGGAGAACCAATATTTCCAGCCATAAAGTTGAGCTTTCCTTAAAATTACGGGTATGAATTTGAAGCTATCTTAAGGTACGTTAGAAGCTAATATGCCCAAAATTTATGAATATTCAACGTTGGATTGCACGAAGAGAACCAAATTGGCAGCGTTTGGATGCTTTACTGAGACAGTTAGAACACAAAGGGTTAAAATCCCTCAACGCTGGGGAGATTAGAGAAGTAGCAAGTTTATACCGTTCCGTGGCGGCTGATTTGGCACGCGCCCGCACTCAACAGGTGGGCAATATTTTGATTCATAATTTACAATCCTTGACCACCCGCGCCTACACGCAAATTTACCAAGGTTCTCGTCGGCAGGAATGGCAAGCCGTATGGGACTTTTATCTTTGGGGGTTTCCCGCCGTCATCCAACAAACGTTTCTCTATATCGCCACAGCGACGGCTTTGTTTTTTGTGGGATTACTGGTGGGTTGGTGGTATGCGTGGCAAGACCCGACCTTTATGTCCTTGATTGTGCCAGAAAGCTTAATTTCGCAAGTCCGAGATAAAGGTGAATTGTGGATGGGGTCAATTGTTGGTGTTGAACCTTTAGCATCTAGCGGCATCATGATTAATAATATCAAGGTGTCCTTTGCTGCGGTGGCTGGAGGGATGACAGCCGGGGCGTTCACGACCTATATCATGGTATTTAATGGGTTATTAATTGGTGCGATCGCCACCCTAGTCAGTCAAAATAATTTAGCTTATCCTTTTTGGGCTTTTGTCTTTCCCCACGGTGCTTTAGAGTTACCAGCTATCTTTTTCGCCGGTGGGGCTGGTTTATTATTAGCAAAAGCAATTTTATTTCCTGGTAAATATCGCCCGAGAGATGCCTTAAAATTTTATGGCTCTCAAGCAGTACAGTTAGTATTTGGCATTGTGCCAATGTTAGTAATTGCGGGGATTATCGAGGGTTTTATCTCTCCTAATCCTATAATTCCAGACCCATTAAAGTATCTACTTGGTTTAGGATTATTCATAATTTTAGTCATATACTGTAACCGCAAACTTACATCAGCCAATAGTTAGATTTATTAATTTTGAATTGTACATTTTGAATTTTGAATTTTTTCTGTACGGTTATTGCGATCGCCACTGTTCATTAAACCGAACCTACGTCTATTTCACCGTGTTCTATTGTGTTAGTGAGGAAGCTTAAGACAAAGCTTTTGGAAATTAAAGATTCAACTAAAAATATATTGCTGCGCTTTCAGCTATAAAGCTTTAAATTAGGCTGCCTACATCTAAATAGTACATTTTTAGAGGTGATATTATGGCACTTGTTCGTTGGGAACCTTTCCGGGATATCGAACGCCTAGAACCATTCCGAGAAATTGATACCTTGCAACGGCAAATGAATCGCCTGATTGAAAGGTTAATACCCACCGATGGCGGCGAAAGAACGGGATTTACATTTATGCCTGCTGCTGAAATTGAAGAAAAAGATGATGCAATTCATCTCAAATTAGAAGTACCTGGTCTAGAATCCAAAGATATTAATGTAGAAGCTACACCAGACTCAATTTTAATTAGCGGTGAACGCAAATCTGAAACCAAAACTGAAGAAGGTGGTATGACTCGTTCTGAATTTCGGTACGGTAGATTTCAAAGAGAAATACCTTTACCCTGTCAAATTCAAAACGACAAAGTACAAGCTGAATACAAAAACGGCATTCTCCGGCTAAATCTGCCAAAAGCAGAATCCGAAAGACAAAAAGTTGTGAAAGTTAATCTCGGATAAGAGTGAGTGCTGAGTGATGAGTGCTGAGTGTAGTCCAGTAGGGTGTGTTATGCCGTAGGCTAACGCATTAGCCTATATTTTCGGTGCGTTAGGACTAAAGTCAATAACGCACCCTACTTAATAATACCCCACACCCCCACACCCCTACACCCCTACACCCCTACACCCCTACACCCCTACACCCCTACACCCCTACACCCCTAAAGAGAGGTAATTCTTATGGCGAAAGTAGTTGGTATTGATTTAGGGACAACAAACTCGTGCGTTGCTGTTATGGAAGGGGGACAACCAGCCGTCATTGCCAATGCAGAGGGACAAAGGATTACGCCCTCTGTTGTTGCATATACCAAAACTGGTGAACGTTTGGTGGGTCAAATTGCCCGACGGCAAGCTGTGATGAACCCAGAAAACACCTTTTATTCTGTCAAACGCTTCATTGGGCGCAAATTTGATGAAATTACCCATGAAGCCACAGAGGTTTCTTATCGAGTCATGCGCGACAGTCAACAGAATGTCAAATTAGACTGTCCCGCCGTAGGTAAACAATTTGCTCCTGAAGAAATTTCTGCCCAAGTCTTGCGGAAACTGGTAGATGATGCCAGCAAATATCTAGGTGAAAAAGTTACCCAAGCTGTAATTACAGTCCCGGCTTATTTTAATGACTCCCAACGCCAGGCTACCAAAGATGCCGGGAAAATAGCTGGTATAGAAGTTCTCCGCATCATTAACGAACCAACAGCCGCCGCCCTGGCCTATGGTTTGGATAAGAAGGAAAATGAAACTATTTTAGTATTTGACCTGGGTGGTGGAACTTTTGATGTTTCTATCTTGGAAGTAGGCGATGGTGTGTTTGAAGTCAAATCCACTAGTGGCGACACCCATTTAGGCGGTGACGACTTCGATAAAAAGATTGTTGATTGGCTAGCTAATGAATTCCAAGCTAATGAAGGCGTAGACTTGCGTAAAGACAAGCAAGCACTGCAAAGATTAACAGAAGCAGCCGAAAAAGCCAAAATTGAACTTTCTAGTGCGACTCAAACTAATATCAATCTCCCCTTCATCACCGCCACCCAAGCAGGGCCGAAACACCTAGACATGACCCTAACACGAGCTAAATTTGAGGAGATGTGTGCAGATTTGTTTGACCGTTGCCGCAAACCAGTACAACAAGCATTGCAAGATGCCAGACTCTCCCATGCTCAACTTGATGAAATTGTACTAGTTGGTGGTTCGACTCGCATTCCTGCGGTGCAAGCATTAGTCCGCCAGATAACTGGGAAAGATCCATGTCAAGGAGTTAACCCAGATGAAGTAGTAGCAGTTGGTGCAGCTATTCAAGCGGGTGTGCTATCAGGTGAAGTCAAAGATATCTTACTCTTGGATGTAACACCGTTGTCTTTGGGTGTAGAAACTTTAGGCGGTGTGATGACTAAGATTATTGAACGTAACACCACTATCCCGGTAAAAAAATCCGAAGTCTTTTCTACCGCCGTTGATGGGCAAACAAATGTAGAAATTCATGTCCTCCAAGGTGAACGAGAATTAGCTCAAAATAACAAGAGTTTGGGTAATTTCCGTTTAGATGGTATTCCTCCAGCACCGAGGGGTGTGCCGCAAGTTGAAGTAACCTTTGATATTGATGCCAATGGGATTCTCTCAGTAACAGCGAAAGACCGGGCGACCAACAAACAGCAGTCAATTTCGATCACAGGTGCTTCAACCTTAGATAAACGCGATGTGGAACAAATGGTGCGGGATGCAGAAGCCCACGCCGCCGAAGACCACAAACGCCGCGAACAAATAGACACCAAGAACTTAGCCGACTCTTTGGTCTATCAAGCAGAAAAACAACTGCGAGATTTGGGAGATAAAGTTAGTGCTAGCGACAAGAGTCGAGTTGAAGGGCTAGTAAGTGATTTACGAGCGGCGATTAACCAAGATAATTTCGATCGCATTAAATCTCTAACTAATGAGTTGCAACAAGCCCTCATGCAAGTCGGTAGTGCTGTTTACGCCCAAGCCGCAGGAACAACTCCGGGCGGTACACAGGGCGAACAAAGAGGCGACGGTGAAGATGTGATTGATGCTGACTTTGTAGAGAGTAAATAGTGATGGCTGAGTTTTGTTAAGGAGATATGAAGGCGCAAGCGATCGTCGTTTGTGCCTTTTAAACTAAAAGCCTTGATATAAAAAACTTTTGACTTGTGACTTCTACCTAGCGTTACTAGGGTTGATTTTACTGAGATCATTATTAATAATTGATGATATTTTTAAACCTGCCCCTACTTAACAAGGGTTCTTCTGGACTCCCCAATCCCTACCTAATTAAGTAATTTTAAAAATTAAAGCAGATTACTACATAGACTTTTTATACACTAATATTCACCAACTCTTTCCATTAGAGAATCTGGCTCTTAGAATGGAAAGGTGATTTTTAATTACATCCTTCATTGGGCATAAAACTTTATAACAAAAAGTACAATGTGGACACTAAAGTTACTTTGTCATAAATCTTTGTGAAAAAAAAATTTTGTGCCTAATCTTCCAAAAAATATGGCAGTAAATAGTACCTATATGTTGATAATGAACTATATGCTAATAAGACAACCAATTGATTGTTCCCGGTTTCTACTATGCCAACTGTGCATCTAATGTTTTACTCAAAATTGCTGATTTAAATCAAGCTGATAACTAAACACACACGGATCTCAGTTTATTTGCTTGAATAGCTATATTGATAGAATTGGAATTCAACGTTTTTGATTATGACCACTAAGCTAATTAATGTTAGGGAATATACTGTCAAAGCCCATCAAAGACTGATTCACACTCGCGTTTTTAATTTCGTCTGTAAAGAGTGTAACGAAGCTACACAACGCGAGACGTTTGGCCCCCGTCCTTTATATTGTGAGAGATGTCGCCCACCGCAAGCACCGAAAAAGTCTCAGCAGCCATCTCACAAGGCTAAACCTCGACCAATGTCTTATAAAAGTGATACCGATTTGGGTTGATGTGAAACTACATGATAAATACTCAATTGCATTTAGAACCCCCCCCTCAAGACTTTCTCTCTCCGTTGTTAGAACTACGAGACTACTATGCTCACCTTGTAGAAGAGTACGAAACTTTGTATACACAGGCGCGATCGCAACTTGATCATGTACAAGCTTTGTTATCTACTTGGTCTTCAGATCCAGATACAAACGGCCAAGTTGCAACTCTCGAAGCTAGACAAGAAGCATCCACCACATCCCAGGATCAGTCTTTATTATCTTTGTCTGATAGTGTTTCCCCTACTGCTATTAAATCAGTAGAGTCTAAGCAAGCTGACATCCAAAGCTCAGATCGTTTAGAAATCAAGGAATCTGCTGCTACGTTTGTAGATAATAAAGAGCCTCCAGTTATCAAGATATCAGCAGAAAGCATTAAGGGAATTGACTTTCCCATGCTACCTGAGTATCAATCTATGAGTCGGATGGAAGCTATTTCCAAACTATTGCAAGAACATCTTGGTTCTGTCTGTCATATAGATTTTGTTGTGCGATCGCTCTATGGTGAGTTAGATCCACACATCTTTAAGGTAGTTAAAGGTAGAGTCCAGTCTTCTCTTACCCAAGGTAGAGAAAGACAGGCGTGGTTTGGTATACCTGACGAGCCTGGTTGTTATACCTTAGACTTAAGTTTGGTAACTTCTAATCGCACTCATACTTACTCTCGCAATACTAAAAGTAGGAAGAAGCCACCTTTAGTAATGCCGAAGAGTAAAATTGTTCCTATGTTGAAAGCCTATGAAGGTCAATTTTTAATTGATGCTCTAACCTCTTTCTTTCGACATAATCCAGGAAAAGTTTTTAGTGTGGCGGAAGTCATTACAGGACTTTATGGAGACATCGATGCTGATGATCACAGAGAAGTCAAAAGCAAGGTATTAAATGAATTATCACGCGGTTATCGCATAGGTAGATTCGACAGAATACCGAAAAAAGTTGGTTTTTATACCTTGGATTTGGAGTTGGCTGGAAATTAGGGATTGGAGATTGGGGACTGGGGACTAAAAAAATTATTCTTTGTCTCCCAATACGGTTCGGATAAGATAATTTCTCAAAATAATAACGCCTGTAGAGACGTTGCATTGCCACATCTCTACCCACCCATAACATTATTATCCTTGTCCACCTTCCCCTATCCCCTGTCCCCTGTCCCCTGTCCCCTGTCCCCTGTCCCCTGTCCCCTGTCCCCTGTCCCCTGTCACCTGTCACCTACTCCCTACTCTTCCCACTCTAAAGTGCGTTTAACGGCTTTTTGCCAAGTAACAAAGTTAGCTGTGGCTTGATGTCTTCCTTCCCCTGGCTCAAATATGCGGTCAATTTTTCGCTGCTTTACCAGTTCTGCATAACTATCCCAAAATCCTACAGCTAAACCGGCGGCAAAGGATGCACCTTGGACTGTGGTATCACGCATGGTGGGACGTTCTACAGGAATCCCTAACACATCTGCTTGAAACTGCATCAGGAAATTATTCTCGCAAGCACCACCATCTACAATTAAACGCTGCATGGGATGACTACTAAAGGCGTTGATTGCTTGTACTACTTCTAGCACTTGGTACGCGATCGCCTCCAACACTGCGCGGACTAAATGCTGGGGTTGGACGCTGGCGGTAATGCCAAAAAATGCTCCTCTGGCGGTCATGTCCCAGTGGGGTGCGCCTAGTCCACTAAAAGCCGGGACAAAATAGACTCCGCCGTTATCTGATACTTGAGCCGCCATCGTCTCAGTGTCCGCCGCAGTGTTAATCAACTTGATGCCATCACGCAACCATTGGATACAAGCACCACTAGTAAACATACTACCTTCTAGGGCATAGCCTACATTTAAGTTATGACTTGAATTTGCTTGTGTCCATGCCACTGTAGAAATCAGTTGATTGTGCGATCGCACAATTTTCTCGCCAGTGTGAGCAACTAAAAAACTACCAGTTCCATAAGTACATTTCATCAAACCGGGGCGATCGCAGCCATGACCAAATAAAGCGGCTTGCTGATCACCTAAAATAGCAGTGATGGGGATAGCCGCACCGAGTAATTCAGCATCAGTCACGCCAAATTCGCCTAAACTCGGTTGAATTTTGGGCAAAATATGAGCCGGAATCTGGAAAATATCTAATAATTTCTCATCCCACGCGCAGGTTTTGAGATTCATCAACATTGTTCGGCTAGCGTTGCTGTGGTCAGTAGCGTGAACTTTTCCAGCAGTAAGATTCCATAGCACCCAAGTATCAATAGTACCTGCCAGGACATTATGCAAGTCAACGCCTGTAAGATTATCTAAGAGCCATCTAAGTTTAGTCGCTGAGAAATAAGCATCTATGACTAAACCAGTGCGATCGTATATTTCCTGAGCATAACCTTGCTCTTGTAATTGATTACACAGGGGAGCAGTGCGGCGGTCTTGCCAAACAATAGCTTTATGGAGTGGTTTACCTGTCGTTTTATCCCAGAGTAAGCAGGTTTCCCGTTGTACAGTCAGACCAATGGCTGCAATTTCCGACGACGCGATTTGAGATTTAGCGATCGCAGTTTTAATCACCCAGCAAGTATCCCGCCAAATTTCTTCAGCGTCATGTTCCAACCAACCCGGCTGGGGATAATATTGTGTCAGTTCTTTATATGCCTGTCCGACAATTTTACCTTCGGCGTTAAAAATAAAAGCGCGGTTTCCTGTTGTACCCAAATCCAACGCCAAAATATAGCCGGATGATGTGTGACTCAAATTCACAGTAATACCTAATTATTACGAATTAACCGAACACTAGGACTTTAAGCTACCCTTGATCATTTTGGCGGCGTGAATACCAGAAATATAGCTTTTCCTAATCACATGAGGTATATCATAGCCCCCTCCTTGCTTGCGGGGAGGGGGTTGGGGGTGGGGTTCTTGTACCTCACTAAAGCGAGAACCGCTATATCAACAAAAATAGCAAGGGTACGTTATACCGTACCCTCACTAAAGTTGTCATAAATTAACGTAATTGGACAATAGCTAGAGCAATTATTCGATTACGCGTCATTTAAAGCAGCGATACCGGGTAATACTTTACCTTCGAGTAACTCTAAGCTAGCACCGCCACCGGTGGAGATATGGCTCATTTGTTCAGCCAAACCTACCTTTTCAACAGCCGCTACAGAGTCACCACCACCGATGATGGTGGTTGTACCTGTTTTGCTGATTTCTGCTAAAGTATGAGCGATCGCTTCTGTACCAGCTGCAAACTTATCAAACTCAAATACACCCATCGGCCCGTTCCAAATCACGGTCTTACAGTCAGCCAAAGCTGCTTGGAAAACTTTGATAGAATCAGGTCCAATATCCAAACCCATGCCATCAGCAGGAATATTTTCAATGCTGACGGTGGTAGCATTGGCATCGGGGGCAAATTTATCAGCTGATACAATGTCTGTAGGTAGCAAGAAGGTGACACCACGTTCTTTAGCCTTAGCTTCCAAAGACTTTGCTAGTTCTAGCTTGTCTTCTTCTACTAGAGACTTACCAACATTCAAACCACGGGCTTTATAGAAGGTGAAAATCATCCCCCCACCGATGATTAGCTTGTCGCACTTTTCTAGTAGGGTTTCGATTACGCCGATTTTGCTAGAAACCTTAGAACCGCCAATAATTGCGGCTAAAGGACGTTGGGGTTCTTCAATTGCGCTTTGCAAATACTGCAATTCCTTCTCAATCAAATAACCACCAACAGCAGGACTCAAATAATGAGTAACGCCTTCAGTAGAAGCATGGGCGCGGTGTGCTGTCCCAAAAGCATCATTTACATAAAAATCGGCATTAGCTGCCAGTTTTTTAGCAAATTCTGGATCGTTCTTTTCTTCTTCTTTATAAAAACGGACGTTTTCTAGTAACAGCACTTGGCCATTTTGTAAAGCTGCTACTTTGGCGGCTGTTTCATCGCCAATACAGTCATCAGTTTTAACGACTTCTTGACCCAATAACTCAGATAAACGCTTTGCAACGGGAGTCAGGCGCAGTTTGTCATCTACACCTTTGGGACGACCGAAATGGCTTGCTAGAATGACCTTAGCACCCTTCTGCGTTAAATCGTTAATGGTTGGTAGAGCAGCGCGAATGCGAGTATCATCTGTGATGTTGCCTTGGTCATCCACAGGTACATTAAAATCAACCCGCACAAAGGCGCGTTTACCGGAAATATCAGCCGCAGATAAACTTGCTAAAGTTTTTTTGGACACTACCAAACCCTCCTGATTGCCTTTTTGTTATCGTTTTGAAAGTATAACCATCAAGATTTTACCGGAGTACGGGGTGCTGAGGAGAGATATATGTTCAACACAGTTTTATTTCCAATCGATCAAAGTCGGGAAGCACGGGAAGCTGCTGATGTGGTGGCTAATGTCGTGCAGAAATATGGTAGTCGCTTAGTGCTGCTATCTGTGGTGGAAGAACCCGCCGCAGATGAAGCTAAAGCTGATCCAATGGTGTCACCGGAGGCGGTTGCTAAACTTTTAGCCGATGCTCAAGCTTTATTTTCTGGACAAGGTATTCCATCGGAAATTATGGAAAAGCAAGGTAAACCAGCCTTTACTATCTGTGATGTCGCCGATGAAATTGGGGCAAATTTAATCATTATGGGCTGTCGGGGATTAGGTTTAACGGAAGAGGGTGCAACTGATAGTGTGACTACTCGCGTGATTAACTTATCACCTTGTCCCGTGTTGATTGTGCCTTGAGAGTGGTGTTAGCGGTAGCGCGGCGTTTAGCTGGTGGTGAGTGGTGCGTTGATGAAGTGTTACGCACCGCATTAAATTGCTTTGACAAATATTACTTACTTTGCTGGACGATTAACTCGAATTAATTTTCCTGTGAAAACTTCAATTACAGCGATCGCCTCATGAATGCGTTTCGCCAGTCCTGAAGAAGAAGGGAAAGGCGATCGCTTTCCCCTCTCTCCTAAAATTTAGGATCAAGCCCTTTGTGCGCCGGGTTGTCCGTTTTCTACGACAAAGGAAGCTAGGGTTCTGATAGTAGTATTCTGGTCAAGAATGCTGGAAACAACTCGATAATCACTTTGCCAGTTATTTCTAGTCAATTTGCAACGCACATAACCACGGTTAGCACCATCAAAGAATTTTGTATGGGGATTATCGCTGACTGCGGCTTGCACTGGAGCAATGAACTGGGAGGGAAAATCGGAAGTAATAGAAGTACCGACAAATTCAGTACCTACTGTTGCTGATAGGGGATTATTAAAATCAGCTTTTAAATCATGTACCCAACTGGAATGGATATCGCCAGTAATCACCACTGGGTTAGAAGGTTTACGTTGTTCTAAAAAGTCCAACAACCGCTTCCTCGCGGCTACATAGCCATCCCATTGGTCAACGTTAAATACTTGTATTCCGGGACGGGGATCAAAATCAAATTGAGCCAATATAAGCTGTTGTGCAATTACATTCCAGCGTGCTTGTGATTTGTCTAGTCCTTGGAGTAACCAATTTTCTTGTGCTGCACCTGTCATCGTCGCTTGGGGATCTAAAGCTGCGTCACACAGGGGTTTGAGTCCGTCATTACAAGGTTGGTCTGTACGGTACTGGCGAGTATCTAAGACGTTGAACTCTGCTAAATCACCAAAGGTCAACCGCCGATAAAGGAGCATATCAGATTGCTTTGGTAGGGAAGATAAGCGCAATGGCATATGCTCATAGTAGGCTTGGTAAGCATTAGCTCGTCGCTGTTCAAAGGCTGCTGGACTTTGATTATCTTCGGGGATTAAGTTGGCGTAGTTGTTATCTACTTCGTGGTCATCCCAAGTTACTGCCCACGGAAAGTTAGCATGAGCGGCTTGTAAATTTACATCGCTTTTATATAAAGCATAACGATCGCGATAATCAGCTAAAGTAATGATTTCTGGGCCAATGTGCTGACGTGGCGCACCAGTTTCGGGGCCGTATTCATAGATGTAATCACCTAGATGCACAACTAAATCTAGGTCTTCTTGAGCCATGTGTTTATAGGCTGTATAAAAGCCGTTTTGCCAATCTTGACAAGAAGCAAAAGCAAAGTTTAGTTGTGAAATTGAACTATAGATAGCGGGTGCTGTACGCGTGCGACCGATGGGACTAACTTCACTACCAACTTGAAATTGATACCAATACCAACGATGAGGTTCTAGTCCTCGGACATCAACGTGTACAGAATGACCTAGTTGTGGAGTGGCTAAAACTGTACCTCTCTGCACAACCTGTCTCATTTTTTCGTCCCGCGCAATTTGCCACCGCACAGGGACGTTTACAGGTGGCATACCGCCGCCATTTAGGGGTGCTGGTGCGAGACGAGTCCATAACACCACGCTATCAGGTAGAGGATCACCAGAAGCGACACCCAGCTTGAAGGGATAGTCAGAAAACCGTCCTCGCGCCATTACAGGCTGCAATTGGCTAGTTACGGCTAAACCTGTAAAAAAGCTTGCACCCAGCAAAAAGTTACGCCGTTTGAGCAGGCGATCGCCATTTATAAATTCCATACTCATCCCTACTAAGATTTAAATATGGTTGGCAAGCTTTAACTTGACTTGCAACCAAGCAAAAAGAACTTACCAACCCATAATCAAAGCGGGATTAAGACAATGTTAAATTTATTCACGCTCCAGGCGCAGAGCAATAACTTAGTTGACAAATAAATAGACAAACCTGTACAAGATATAACAAGCTTAGACAAGAAAGCAATACAGTGTTGAGGTCGAGCAATGCTTTTATCCATCAAAACAAAGCTCAAACTAAGTCAAAACCAAAAAATCATCATGAGTAAACACGCGGGTATTGCGAGGTTTACTTATAATTGGGGTCTTGCTACTTGGAACAACCTTTATAAAGATGGATTAAAGCCTAACAAATATCTCCTAAAAAAGTTCTTTAACAACCACGTTAAACCAGAATTTACCTGGATTAAAGAAACTGGTATTTGTCAGAAAATAACTCAATACGCCTTTGATAATCTTGGTGATTCTTTCTCTAGATTCTTTAGTGGGAAAGGTGGATATCCTAACTTTAAAAAGAAAGGACATCACGACGCTTTCACTATTGATGCTGGCGGTAAACCTATTCCTTTTGGTGGTAAATCAATAAAGCTACCTACAATTGGATGGGTAATAACTTACGAGATTTTACCTCATACTACTTGTAAATCAATCACAATATCACGCACTGCTGATAGTTGGTTTATTGCTTTCGCTTACGAGCAGAAACATGAACCAACCGTTAAGCAACACGATGTTATTGGCGTTGATTTAGGTGTCAAGGAACTGGCAACACTCTCTACAGGTGTTGTTTTTCCTAATCCCAAGCATTACAAAACTAATCTAGAAAAACTGAGAAGATTATCTAGAAGGTTTGCCAGAAAAAGCAAAGGGTCTAACAACCGATATAAAGCTAAAATTCAACTCGCTAAACATCATTATAGGGTAGCTAATCTCCGAAAAGATACTCTTCACAAAATCACTACTTTCTTATGCAAAAACCACGCAAAAATAGTAGTAGAAGATTTAAATGTTTCGGGGATGTTATCTAACCATAAATTAGCTCAAGTAATTGCTGATTGTGGTTTCCATGAGTTCAAGCGTCAGTTGGAATATAAAGCTAAAAAGTTTGGTTGTCAAATAATTATTGCAGATCGTTGGTATCCATCAAGTAAAACCTGTTCAAATTGTGGACATATTCAAGATATGCCACTCAAACAAAGAACCTATAACTGTGGTAGTTGTGGTCATTCAATGGACAGGGATTTAAACGCTGCAATTAATTTATCGAGGTTGGCTAAACCTTGAAAGCTTATTGAGGGATAACCGCTCCCATGCTCCCAGTGAAGTAAGAAATAAATGTCTAGACTTGTCTAGGATTTATATAGCAGAGTAAGAGGGAAGATTTTAATCTCCGCCCAATTCCACCAACTTACCGATATTGAAATCTATCCGCGTCCAGCCTTTCAGTTGACGGAGATTATTCAACAACAACAGAGGAATTTGCCAGTGATGCACCATCAAGAATGGTAAGGGGTCATCTAACTGTAAAATTGCATCAGTCCCGCGCCAAATATTTAGCATCCATTTCTTTAACTGGGTGAAGGAACGAATACCAGTCAAACGCCAAACTTCGTGATAAGTCCAGTAAGTTGGTTTGCTGGTCGCTAATGGCTGTAGGGTTTCCACCATTGGTGTTTTACCAATGTAAGCTTCTGCAACCTGGGGGTGGTCGTAGAAGGTGGTAATTGCTGAATGTGTGCGGGGGTTACACTCGATGACGTATACTTGTCCGTCCTCAGTTTGGATGAAGTCGAAGGAAATCTGTCCTGTCAGTTTGAGTTCCTTAACGAAGTGTCTCACCCATTCCATGATTTGAGGGTTTTCAACGTTTTCATAGTTGACTTGAAACGCTGATGATTCACAGCAGCAGTGTAGTCTTAGTTCGCCATCCCTAACGGTGCTGTGGGTGCAAAATTCTTCCCCAGGGATAAATTCTTGCATAATCCACGGTTTTTCGGGACTTATTGGCAAACTTCTGACGAAGGCGGCTGTTTCCTCTGGGGTGGCGCAGGGAAGTTTGGTTAAGTCTAAACGCCGCACTGAGTCGTAAGCAATGCTTTTGATGATGTATTTGCGAGTCTCGCCGGAAAAGTCGAAGTTGATGACTTGTTCGCCAGAGGTGATTTTAAAGGATTTGGGTACTGATAACCCAAGCGATCGCGCTTTTTCCGCTAGTGCAAATTTATCATCCAACATTTGGGTGATATCTGCATCAAAATGAAATACTTCGCAATGACGCGATAACTCTGGTTTGGCTAGGGAGTCGTAGTAACTCCCGATGGGACTGGTGACGGGAACATAGACATCGATGTTTTCTCGTTTGACTATATCCACTAAGGCTTGGATATAGGCTTCTGAGTTTTTTTCTGGTGCGGGAACTGTATAAAATTTATCCACCGCTTGAGAAAATCTATGTCCAGTTAACCAATATTTATGGGTTTCCAGCAGGACAACCCGATGTCCAGCCGCGTGGAATGACCTTGCTAGTTGCAAAGCTTTGGTCATTTTACCGCCACTGATGAGGATATTTTTGGGGTTGCTGGTTTTCGCCGTTTGGGGACGCAAAATAGCACCCAAAAACAAAGATATAAAAACGATCGCAGCGTTGACTGGCAATGTTAATAATAACAAAGCCAAAGTCAGGATATTTTGGATAATTGCGGCTATTTTCGTCTCTGAACTTAGAGACGGCGTAGCAGGGGAGGAATTAAATGAAATAGATTGTGCCATAGTTTACACTCTGCGGATAATCGTCAAACCATCGCGCAGGGGAAGTAAAACCTGTTCAACACGGGGGTCGAGGGCTACGGTATGATTAAATTCAGCGATCGCTTGACCGTTGACGCTACGTTTTTGTGCAGGTAAGTACACCTCTCCTTGTAGGAGTGTGTTATCGACACAGATAAAACCTTGCGGTGCTAACAAACTCGTATCCAGCAGCATTTGGAAGTAAGCTATATACTCTTTTTTATCGGCATCGATAAATACCAAGTCAAAAGTTTCTCCAGCCGCCGCTAATTTCTCTAAGGTTGCTAAGGCTGCACCCAATTCCACACGTATCTTTGCACCGTGGGGAGACTGTCCAAAAGCTGTCTGTGCAACTTCTGCTGCGTAAGGGTCTACTTCACAAGCCACCAATACACCATTTTCTGGTAAAGCTTCCGCCATTGCTAAGGCCGAATAACCGGTAAACATCCCGATTTCTAGGACTCTTTGCGCTTTGGTCATGTGAACAAACATCTTTAAAGTTTGTCCTTCTATATGACCAGAAAGCATTTCCTGTTCTAGAGGTCGTACAGTTGCACCTGCTGTAAAGTGTTCACCCCAAGCTTCTGTGGCTGTTATCTTCGCCAGTACAGCCAAGGCTGCTGATTCTTGGGTGGTGCATTCTTCTAAATAAGGGTCAATACCTGCTGCTAATTGCCATGCTTGGGTGATTTCAGCTACCAAATCAGCAGGTAAGTCTTGGCGTTGGTTAACTTCTTGAACAACAGCTTCTAACTTCTGAGTCAAGATTCCCAAGGGTGTGACAGGTCTAGCTGTCGGCTTTGCTATCAGATTAGTCATGATTTAGCACTCCCGACGAGTTCTTTCTGGCTGCTGAGGGGATACATATCTACACCTTCGCCACCACGAGGATAGGTGCTGCAAAGTTCTTTATGTTCAGCTAAAGCGGCGGCTAATTCTTCTTTGGTCAGGTCATTGACGAAGTGACATTCACCTATAGGTCTTGGCATTGCAGCTCGAAGTAAACCGTCTCTAGTCAGAGTAATGGATTGGGTAGCACGCCATAATAACTCTACATCCAACAGGGGATGGTCTAGTGCTAGACCAATACGGCTCATTAATCCTAAAATGCGATCGCGTTCTTGAGTAGTAATGTAGCCTCTACGTGCTGCAATAGTGGCAGAAAAAGCCATATCAATATTGACTGCGTGACCGTGGAACATGGGTATATGCGGCGCAAGTTCCAATGTCGGACTCCAAGTGTGACCGTAAGCAATTACCCTATCTAGGTCTAACTCGTGGAGGTTGGGTACTTCTAACTCCAACATCTTTTTGATGGCTTTGTGGGTGACTTGATGTGCTATTTCTTGGGTTTGAGTCGCTGCGTCAAGATTGCCAAAATGAGTATGCAGTAAGTCTTCCCCGTACTTTTCCAATAGTTCAAATACTTCTTTATGAGCAACCACGGCGATTTTGACTAATTCCGCCATACCGTTGCGTACTTGGTCTGTTGGTAAAGTACCCAGGAAGGAAAAATCTAAGAAAACTTTGTGAGAAGCGTGATAAGCACCTAGACGGTTTTTTAGCTTCTTGTGATTAACTGCTACCTTAATGGCAACACTAGCATCAATTAACCCAATTAAACTAGTAGGAATACGGATGTAATTACTGCTGCGTCGGTAGGTAGAACAAGCAAAACCAACAACATCTGTAACTAAACCCCCACCCACTACTAAAACTGGTTCTTTGCGAACTAATTTGAAATCTGCAAAGACATCGATAACTTTCTCAAAAGTTTGAATAGTCTTATTTGGTTCAGTGATGGTAATGGGGAACAGCGTCAACTCAATGCCGTAATGCTGGAAGTATTTCTGCATTTGAGTGCTGTAAAATTGACTCACATTCGCGTCAACAACAGCTAAACATCGCCCAAAACTTTTGTACACATCTGCAAGTTCTTGATTTTTAATGGCAAAAACTCCATCGACATACACTAAATCGTACTCAATTTTTTCGTAGCCTTCCACATGAAAAGCTGTTTCTGTCGCTTCAAATTTTGATTGGAAAATGCTCATTTTTTAGTCCTTGCTATACAAAAAATAGCTGATTTTGCTGGGTTTGCACACTCACAATATCTAGAAAATATTAGTTTCTAGTTAAGTAGAGCTTGCTGAAAATTTGCACTATACATAACACCTTAAATTCATAAATAAAGGCGTTTTGTAACAGTTGCTGATAATATCCAAGACTTAAATAATGCCAATAAATAACCCCAGATTTATATGGAGATTGCTTTTAAGGCATAATTAATGATTATGTTAAGCCTTGGTTAACTTTACTTGCTCCTGTGATTTGAAAGAGAAAAATGACATAAATTTTCTCTTATTTTGATATTTTGGTTACTAGACTACAGCCAAAATAAACTGACTTTTAGCTCTAGACCTTTTGTAAAGAAGCTTGTGGCAGTATATTTAAGCTGCCCAAATCACTTAAGTTTTCTTTACATTACCAAACATAACATTGTTTGTAAAATATTGGATCGATTTTTCAGATATTTCCTATGGGATACATCAGAAATGTTGAACATTCAGTAATTTATAACTAAGCTTGTTCATGCTTTTCACCTAGCGCATCCGACATAATTAGGACTAGCTAAATCAGAAATTTTACATCTAATTATTTGAGATGTTTCTGAAAATTTGCAGCGTAAATTACCCCCAATTAAATTTTAAAAAGAGGCTCTTTCAACTACATTTGATGACAGTTATAAACTTATCCGCTCCAAAACAAAACGCTTATATTTAGCGTCTTTATTTTGGTTGATACAGCCAAAGAGTTATGAACTTTAACTGCAACTTAAAGTTTTAGCAAAAATATGCAATAAAACTTTATGACTTGACTCTCATTTTTAAACCATGAATACCATGCTGAGTCCAAGGAAATTGGGGACTTTTAGCAATTAGGGACATGGTTCTCAGCCACATTGAGCAGATGTTTTAACTGCCCAAATAGCTTAAAATCTACTTTACATTTCTAAACATAACATTGTTTGACAAACAATGCACCTAGACCAAAGGTATATATTCCACACCTGCATCTGAGATATTTGGTGATTTTTTAGGGACGCACTTGGCCATTTTGTAAAGCTGCTACTTTGGCGGCTGTTTCATCGCCAATACAGTCATCGGTTTTAACGACTTCTTGACCCAACAACTCAGATAAACGCTTTGCAACGGGAGTCAGGCGCAGTTTGTCACCTTGTCCAGTGTTGATTGTGCCTTAATAGCAGACCCACAATGGGGAAGTCAAATCGCTTCTCTACGAGACGCTACGCGAACGCTCCAATTCAAAATTCAAAATGACGCTCTCTACGTTAGCGGAGCGTGTCGTAGACAGACGCTGCGCGTTAGCGGAGCTTTCGCTTTAGCGATACGCGGACTCGCTCTAAGCGTTGGCGCAGCCTCTCCGACAGGAGAAGCTATGCTGTTGGCGAAGCCTCTCGTAGAGAAGGCTTTACGCTGCGCTAACAAAATTCAAAATTAAAGATAGCCACCCACAAGGGGTGGGGCTTGAACCTTCCCCCAAAAAATGTCAAGTTTCAACTGCCAGTCCTAATATTAAGAATAGTTAAATTTGGCATCACCGTGCCGAAACTGTAAAATCTTTCTTTTTTGGCACGGTGATTGTCCTCAACAAAACAGTTAATCTATCTGCTAATACCTGTACATGAGGTTCTGCTAGAAAAGTTAAGTGATTACCTGGCAGTTTATAAACTTGTTCTACTGTTTCCTTTTTCCAACCAAAACGGGGAAAAAACAAGCGTAATAACTTGTGATGTAAAGATAATTCACTAACTAAAAACAGGTGAACTTTCCCAGAATAGCCTTGCATGAGGTAAAGCGGCAGGAACTCATTCATTGGTAAAGATGACTGGTTTTTATGCCTTTGAATGAGATGTTTGTAGCACTGATTTACAAAAGCTCCTATCTGGTAGAAAACAGGATAAACTTTAGCAAAATATTGATGCAGAATTGGATTATACCCGGTAAAATCCAACATCACTAAAAGAGAAACTTTTTTGCCCTGACGCTCAAGTTGTTTGACAATTTCATAAGTTACTAAACAACCCAAAGAATAACCAGCCAACATATAATCTCCCTCTGGTTGCAAGGTGAGAATATCCTGAACATGATAAGCCGCTAGTGCTTGGATGTTTTCTTCTTTAACTTTAGGCAGAAATACAGAAAAACCTGATTCCATAAAATGAATTGGTTGTTCATCTCCTAGGTATTTCATGAGTGGTAAGACCTCATCTAAACTGCTACCACAGAAGAAAAATGGCTGTTTATTTCCTTGATGATTGAGACTTACAATTAAAGATTCCGGTCTAGGTTTTTTCCCCTGACGACCAGCAGTAGTAGCTAGAAGTTTTCGATAGTCTTCTGGATTAAACTTTGGGTAATTGAGAGAAAAAGAAGATTCTGGAGTTCCTGTTTGACGAATCACCTGAGCAAGTTCTTTAATGGTTGGGACTTGAAACAGAGTTGCTAGGGGTAGCCTTTTTCCTAAAGTCTTCTCAATTTCTGCAAATAGGCGCAATGCTAACAAAGAATGTCCTCCCAAGTTAAAGAAATTATCCTCAACACATACAGATGAAATACCCAAAACTTTTTGCCAAATTTGGATCAATTGCCGTTCTAGTTCGTCTTGAGGATCAGATTTAATAACCTGGGAAACTTGTCTGCGCGGGTTGATTCTCGGTGAGTTCTTGAATTTATTCCTATATTGTGACCAATATTGTTGATCCTTCGTCAACATTGGTATTGACAAAATACTCTGATTTGGATTGGTTACAAGTTCCTGCAACAAAGTTTGAAAGTTGTAGATGAACTGCTCAATTGTGCGTTGATCAAAAAGATCGGTGTTGTATTCTAATATTCCTGCTAATCCTGTCGTTGTTTCCCACATCAAAATTGACAAATCAAATAGGGAAATACCTTTTTCAATTGGTAGTTGTTCTATATTCAGTCCAGTTAGCTCTAAATTGCTCATAGGCACATTCAGCAGATTAAATACCACCTGATACCAGGGAGAGTAGCTCAAATCCCTAGTTGATTTTAAAGTCGGTAGCAACTGTTCAACTGGAAAATCTTGATAGGTATAGGCTTCTAAAGTTGTTTGTCGTATCTGCTCAATCAAATTGAGAACAGAGGGATTCCCAGCTAAACTGGTGCGAAGTGGCACAATATTAGAGAAGCAACCGATGACAGATTCAATTTCGGTGCGGTTGCGGTTGGCTACTGGAGAACCTACTACTATCTCTTGTTGACTACTATAGCGATGCAGCAGAATGATAAAACCTGCTAACAACGTCATAAACAGTGTAGAGCCTGATTGTTGACTGAGGCTTTTCAGTTGCTGCGTTAGTTCTAAATTAATTTGAAATGATTGGATACGTCCTTGAAAGGATTGTAATTCAGGACGGGGGTTAATGTTTGGTAATTCCAGTAAGGGAGGAGCATCAGCTAGTTTTTGACTCCAGTAGTCTACTAACGGGGTATATGTCTCTGGCTGCTGAAACCATTGCCGATGCCAAAGGCTGAAATCACTGTACTGAAGTAATGGTGAATCTAAGGCAGAAGGACATTTTTGAGTATAATCTGCGTAAAGAACTGATAGCTCCTGGATAAAGATTCCTAATGACCAGCCATCGGCAACAATGTGATGTATCGTGATGATCAGGACGTGATCGTTTTGTGCCAACCGCAGTAATCTAACACGGATTGGTGGCTCTTGTGTAACGTTAAATGGTTGTTGGGCTTCTGCATCTACTAACTTTTGTATATCCGCTTTCTCATCCCTTTCAATCTGTTGAATGGGAATGGAGATAATTAATTCTGAAGCAATATGTTGAACAGGTAGTCCTTCCACTATTGGGAACGTAGTTCGCAGAGATTCATGGCGTTGTATAATTTTGTTAATCGCCTGTTCCAATCTGGAAACTTGCAAAGTTCCTTTCAGTCGAAAGGCCATTGGTAGGTTGTAAATCGGTTTAAGACCGGATTTTTGTTCTAATAGCCACAATCGTTCTTGATATAACGATAAGGGTAAATCATGATCGTGGGGAATTGGTTGCAGTGGTGGAATACTCTGTTGAGTCTTTTGTTGCTGAAGTGCTGACTCTATCCACCGACTCAACTCGACAATTGTAGATGCTCGTAGGACTGCGTAAACAGGCAAATCTACCCCAAAACAGTCTCGCACACGGGAAACAATCTGAGTGGAATGGAGAGAATGACCACCTAATTCTAAGAATGGTTGATCAATTCCCACTCGTACCCCTAACACATCTGCCCAAATGGAAGCTAGTGTTTCTTCGGTTGGAGTACGGGGGGAAGCGAAATTGGTATTGACATCTAAAACGAGGTTATCTGGAGTAGGTAGAGCCTTTCGATCCACCTTACCATTAGCATTAAGGGGTAACTGATCCAACCAGATAAAAGCCGATGGAATCATATAATTTGGCAGTTTCTGTTGGAGAAAATGATGTAATTCACTATGGGTTACTGGACTGATATTTTCCGATTCTCCAGTAAAATATGCTACTAATCGCTTGTCTCCTGGCTGATATTCCTGGACTACTACGACTGCCGATCGCACGGATGGATGTTGTGCTAAAATTGCCTCAATTTCACCCAATTCTACCCGAAAACCCCTGATTTTGACTTGAAAATCAATTCGTCCTAGGAATTCAATTGTACCATCAGGTAGCCAACGTGCGCGATCGCCTGTTTTATAAAGACGGGAACTAGGTTCATTACTAAAGGGATTTTTAATAAATTTTTCTGCGGTTAAATCGGGTCGATTTAGATAACCTCTTGCTAAACCATCACCCCCAATATAAAGTTCACCTGCAATACCAATGTTAACTAATTGTAAAGCTTCATCGAGTATATATACTTGAGTATTGGCAATAGGACGACCAATAGGAATCGAATTTTTTCTGAGGTCATCAGCAGTAATTTTATGGCAACAGGTAAAGGTAGTATTTTCTGTAGGTCCATAGCCATTAATTAATTGACAATCAGGTAATTCTTCTAAGGCCTTTTTAACGTGATATATCGATAAAACATCACCACCCGCTAAAAGTTTTCGCAAAGGTTTTAGATGTTCTATTTGTTCCTCCACCATTAAATTAAATAATCCAGATGTTAACCATAGGGTCGTAACATTCTGTTCCTTAATTACTGTCCCAATTTCTTGCAATGATGGCATTTTAAATGGCATCAAAACCAGTTTACCGCCATTTAATAAAGCTGCCCAGATTTCAAATGTTGCTGCATCAAAGGCAATAGATGCAAGTTGTAAAATTACATCATTAGGACTAAAATTAGCATAATTTGTATTTTTTACTAGTCGTACAATACCCCGATGTAAGACACAAACGCCCTTGGGTTTACCTGTTGAGCCTGATGTATACATCACATAAGCTAAATTATCGGCTTTAACTTGACTTTGGGGTGCAAAATTATCGGGGAATTGTGTTAAATCTAGTCCCTCATCAATACAAACAATATGCAGATTATCAGAAGTTTTTGGCAGTTGCTTTATCTGAGATTTCTGAGTAATTAAAATAGGTGCTTGTGCATCTTCTAAGATGCTCTGTAAGCGTTCTAAGGGAGCATCAGTATCTAGCGGTAAATAAGCTCCACCTGCTTTTAAAATAGCTAAGATAGTAATAATTAAATCTGAAGAACGTTCTAAAAAAAAGGCAACTAAGGTTTCTTTTTTTACCCCAAACTGTTGTAAATAATGAGCAAGTTGATTTGATTTATGTTCAATTTCTTGATAAGTTAGCGTGTGATTTCCATAGGCGATCGCAATAGAGTTAGGAGTCTTTGATGCTTGAATTTTAAATAATTCATGAATGTTAGCATTACTAGGATAATCTGTTTGTGTTATTGTCCATTCTTCTAATAATTGATAATCTTCTAATTGAATTGATGAAGAGAAAATATTCATGCTTTTCGTAATAAGGAAATTTTAATGTATTATCTGCTCTTAGCTAAAGCAATTAATCTCTCATTATAGCAGCCACAGATAATTTTTAAATAACAAAATATTTCTTTTTTTTGTAAATTTATGGTTGTTAATTTATCGATTTTAAAAAATAGAATGTTATTATCATGTAAGTTAAAAATTTATTTATTTACAGGGCTTACGTAAGTGTCACAATCGATGCTTTGTTCGTGATGAGATAAGTCTTATTACTAAGTTCAAATACTTTCGTAGAGTTACACAACGGCAGTAAAGCGGGAGAAAAATCCACAATACTTTTTGCCTCCCCTATATAAAAAATATGCCAGTTGCGTAAGTTCTAATTTAATCAACTTTAGTTGTGGTGAATAATTAAACTTATCTGATTAATTTATATATGTGAGAACACAGCGTAATGATAAAATTTCATATCAGCTACGCTGTTGTTACTTAGAATTTAATCAGACATTACGAGATAGGGGAGAGCCAATCTTTGGAAGTCCCTAAGTATGTTTTTAACCTAGGGACTTCCGAGGGGGAATGTTAAATACTAAACTCGGAAGTACACATCAACCATGTCGATGGTGCTACCGTTCTTAACTGCGCTACTGAACTCACCCAAGATATTGCCCTGAGCATCTGTGCTGAAGACATTGGTGTAAGATATCTTCAGGTCAGTGATGCCAGCAGACCCTAGGGAAACCAGTTCACCCTGGTCAGTAATACCATTAGAGTTAGCGTCTTGCCAAAGCTTCAACTCACTGAACAGGGTATCATTGGCGTTGACAATGCCGTCGCCGTTGGAGTCAAAAGACGCAAGTTTAGCAAAGCCTTCACCCACGTTTACTCCACCAAATAGCTCGGAGCGATCATCGATTTGCCCGTTACCGTTGTTGTCAATTGCGAGGAACCCGTCTTCTCCAGAGAGCCATCCTGTGTTGACTTTCTCACCGATATTGAGCATGTCGAACTTAATTCCTTTGTCAATACTCTCGGTTTGAATGCCATCACCATTCAGGTCAAAAGCGATTGGACTGATATTCAGCAAAGCGATTGCACTGTTCAAAATTGCACTGCTCAAATCGTTAACCCCATTGACTCTCAAGGTGACATGGGCAGTGTCTGTTCCCCCTTTGCCGTCAGATACTGTGTAGTTGAAACCAACATCAGAGATTTGTCCACCTCCGAGGAAATTAAAATCACCGCCAGTAGCAAAGTCAATAGCTCCGTTCTGATTGACGAAGACATCGCCCTTGTCGAGATGAATCCATCTACCACCACCAATCGCAATACCGTTGACATGGGTAACGTGCAGACCGTCGCCGTCTACATCAAAGTCGTTGGAGAGCAGGTTGTTACCATCATAAACTCCACCACCTTCATTTTCTGTGTAGTGGAATAGGTCATTTTTGGCATCTGGTGCATCGTTAAGCCCTTTGACTCTCAAGGTGACATGGGCAGTGTCTGTTCCCCCTTTGCCGTCGGATACTTTGTAGTCGAAGCCAACATCACGGGTTTCTCCGGCTTTGAGGAAGTCAAAGTCACCGCCAGCAGCAAAGTCAATAGCTCCGTTCTGATTGACGAAGACATCGCCCTTGTCGAGATGAATCCATCTACCACCACCAATCTCAATACCGTTGACATGGGTAACGTGCAGACCGTCGCCGTCTACATCAAAGTCGTTGGAGAGCAGGTTGTTACCATCATAAACTCCACCACCTTCATTTTCTGTGTAGTGGAATAGGTCATTTTTGGCATCTGGTGCATCGTTAAGCCCTTTGACTCTCAAGGTGACATTGGCAGTGTCTGTTCCCCCTTTGCCGTCGGATACTTTGTAGTCGAAACCGACATCACGGGTTTCTCCGGCTTTGAGGAAGTCAAAGTCACCGCCAGCAGCAAAGTCAATAGCTCCGTTCTGATTGACGAAGACATCGCCCTTGTCGAGATGAATCCATCTACCACCACCAATCTCAATACCGTTGACATGGGTAACGTGCAGACCGTCGCCGTCTACATCAAAGTCGTTGGAGAGCAGGTTGTTACCATCATAAACTCCACCACCTTCATTTTCTGTGTAGTGGAATAGGTCATTTTTGGCATCTGGTGCATCGTTAAGCCCTTTGACTCTCAAGGTAACATGGGCAGTGTCTGTTCCCCCTTTGCCGTCGGATACTTTGTAGTCGAAGCCAACATCACGGGTTTCTCCGGCTTTGAGGAAGTCAAAGTCACCGCCAGCAGCAAAGTCAATAGCTCCGTTCTGATTGACGAAGACATCGCCCTTGTCGAGATGAATCCATCTACCACCACCAATCTCAATACCGTTGACATGGGTAACGTGCAGACCGTCGCCGTCTACATCAAAGTCGTTGGAGAGCAGGTTGTTGCCATCATAAAATCCACCACCTTCATTTTCTGTGTAGTGGAATAGGTCATTTTTGGCATCTGGTGCAGTATTTTTAAGCTTGATACCCGCATCGAGGGTGTCATTAAACTCGCCACTGGAGAGGGTGACGGTTTGAGTCATGCCATTAGTTGGGTCAGCATCACTATCTAATGCGTCATTGCCAACATTAGCAGTGGTGAATTCAAACCCATTGGGAGCGACAAACATGACTTTGTATTCCCCTGGGGTTAAGCCTGTGAAGGAATAACCTCCATTAGCATTAGTGGTGGTGGTGATGGGGTTGCCACTACCATCTACAACTGCTGTGCCATCAGCATTTTGCAGTTTTACCAACACTCCGCCTACACCTGCGTCTCCTGCATCTTGGATGCCGTTACCGTTTTTGTCTTCAAAGACGAAGTTTCCTAAGCCTGCTGGTTTAATTAAACCCGCATCGAGGGTGTCATTAAATTCGCCACTGGAGAGGGTGACGGTTTGAGTCATGCCATTGCTGGGGTTAGCATCACTATCTAATGCGTCATTGCCAACATTAGCAGTGGTGAATTTAAACCCATTGGGAGCGACAAACATGACTTTGTATTCCCCTGGGGTTAAGCCTGTGAAGGAATAACCTCCATTAGCATTAGTGGTGGTGGTGATGGGGTTGCCACTACCATCTACAACTGCTGTGCCATCAGCATTTTGCAGTTTTACCAACACTCCGCCTACACCTGCTTCTCCTGCATCTTGGATGCCGTTACCGTTTTTGTCTTCAAAGACGAAGTTTCCTAAGCCTGCGGGTTTAATTAAACCCGCATCGAGGGTGTCATTAAATTCGCCACTGGAGAGGGTGACGGTTTGAGTCATGCCATTGCTGGGGTTAGCATCACTATCTAATGCGTCATTGCCAACATTAGCAGTGGTGAATTCAAATCCATTGGGAGCGACAAACATGACTTTGTATTCCCCTGGGGTTAAGCCTGTGAAGGAATAACCTCCATTAGCATTAGTGGTGGTGGTGATGGGGTTGCCACTACCATCTACAACTGCTGTGCCATCAGCATTTTGCAGTTTTACCAACACTCCGCCTACACCTGCGTCTCCTGCATCTTGGATGCCGTTACCGTTTTTGTCTTCAAAGACGAAGTTTCCTAAACCTGCTGGTTTATAGATACCTGCATCAATAGTGCTATTGAACTCACGCGGATTCAGTTTGATAATCTGACTCATGCCCGTGAGTGGGTCGGCATCGGAATCAAGAGTATCATCGCCTTGATTGGCATTGGTAAAGACAAAACCATTTGGCTTGCCAAAGGTCACTTTGTACTCTACACCTGGCACAAGAAGAGGAAACAGATAAGAGCCATCAGCATCTGTGGTTGTGGTAACTATGGTGTCATCTGCTGTACCGATTACACCATCCTTACCGCCACCAGTTAGGGTGACAGTAACGCCTCCCACACCTTTCTCATTCGCATCCTGAATACCATTCGCATTGAGGTCTTCAAAGACAAAATCGCCCAAAGCAGCTGTTTTGAGGATATTAATCGTACTTTGTGCAATGTTATTCCCTGAGCCGTCAACAGGAACAACAATAATTCCTATGTCTTGAGGTGTTCCATCTGTGCTAATACCAGGTACAAAGCCTGCACCATTTGTAAGAGCTGCATTAACAATCTCATCCACTCGACTTTGCTCGAATGGACCGACTGTACTGAATATATTTTGCGGCAATGTGTTCAATGTGTTCTCAAGTAGATTCCAGATAGCTACTTGTATATCGCCGGAAGTATAACTACCGAAACCACCAGAAGATTGTTTACCTACGAATTGTTGGTTAATTAGCCAATTAACCTCATCTAAATTTTCAGGTTTATCAATGATTCCTGTGGGGATTGGGTCATTGTAACTGGAATAGACTTGAGCCTGGTAGGTTTGTCCTGGAAGAATTCCTTTATTCGCATCAATACAATAGCTATCGTAAAGACCATTAAGGAAATTACCGTTAGTAATTGTGATATCTAGGTAGCTAGGTGCATCACCACCAGCACCGGGAAAAGCAACTACGAGGTTTACGTCGTTATCAGGTAATGTTGACTTTAATGCTTGCAACAGGTCATCAATTAAGGGCATGAAAAAGCTCCGTAAATTATGGGTAGAGTAAACCTAGTCGAGCCAGTTAAATATGAAATGAATAACAGGGAACACATAAATAAGTAAATAAGCTCTTACTGAATAATCTCAGTAATCTACGAATTTTTTCCTATTTAGTACGGATTTTCATCAAAAAAATATAAAATTTATCTTTTTTATAAAGAACTTACTAACCAGGGAAACGCATCTAATTTTTTTTGACAAAATGCAACTTATATGTGTGGAGAAAAAGGAAAGTATTGGTAGGTTAATGTCAATGCAATAGATGTACGCGCAGAAGATTTGATGGTAAATTCGTTTTTATTTACCTAAATATTTTCACTTAAATATTTTCACTTAAATACTTATATTTAAATTAGGCTTTGTTGCACGATAAGAAAAGCATTCTTCTGTCAATAGAGAAGCTAATTTAGAATTTTGTATATATGGTTTATTTTTATGACTTACACATTGACAGAAGTGATTAAATATGAATATAGATTTTCAGGCATTCAAGTTTAATTTTTCACCCTACAGAGAGGGCAGAATTATTTTCAGACTTCTGCTCTCTACCTTTCTGTGATCAAGACGTAACTCAATTTTTATTAAAATTATGAGACTGGGGTTGAAGGGGAGAATCTGGACGCTATGCAACAAAACTTCATGAATTGACTCTCATTTTTCAACCATGAATACCAGGCCGAGTCCAAGGAAATTGGGGACTTTTAGCACTATAGATACCATAAAATAAAAGTATGTTCATCCCAACTGATTAAATAAATCTGCTAACACTACATTAGAAAACAAAAACCCCTCTGGGTCGAGTAAACGTAACCTGTCGTCTACAACTTCTACCCAGCCTTTGGCAAAATAAGGTTGTAGACATTTGTGAATTGCTTCTATCTGCTGTTGACCGAATTGGTGGGTAAGTGCAGTTAAACTCACACCCTCAGCTAAACGCAACCCCAGCATCAAAGTATCTAATAATATTTCTTCTGGAGGTGTAACTTCACAATCAATCACACAGCCAGTTTTTACCCATTGATAATATTCCTGAGTTTTACGGGGACGGGTGAAGCGTTTACCTTCGAGATAACTCGCCGCACCCATACCAAAGCCATAATAGGGGCGATTTTCCCAATAGACGCGATTATGTTGACATTGATGTCCTATTTGGGCATAGTTGGAAATTTCGTAATGTTCATAACCCGCAGATGTTAAGGCTTGTTGCGCCATGCGGTACATTTTGACTGTGGTTTCATCTGTAGGTAATGGTTTGTCTCCAGGTTGGTAGTAACGACCAAAAGCAGTTCCCGGCTCAATGGTGAGATCATATATAGATATGTGAGTGGGTTTAATCGCTACTGCTTTGGTGAGAGAATCTTGCCATTGATCTAAAGACTGATGCGGCAATCCAGAAATCAGGTCTAAGCTAAATTCTGAAATTTGGGCTTGGTGAATTAATTCTACCGCCGCAACAATATCTTCTACCGAGTGCGATCGCCCTGCCAATTTTAACAATTCAGCTTGCAACGCTTGTACACCCAAACTTACCCGATTCACGCCCGCGCGACGATAGCCTGTAATATGCTCTAAATCGAATGTTCCTGGGTCTACTTCCATAGAAATTTCCGCGCCAGCAGTCAGACCAAACCGCTTCTCTAGTACCTCTAAAATTTGTTGTAACTGAGGAGTAGATAGCAGTGAGGGAGTCCCACCGCCAAAGAAAATTGTTTTTAAAGGTTGACCAAAGACTGGGGAAGTAGAAATTTCTTGACAGAGCGTCTCAACGTATTGAGAAATAGTACCAGAAGTTTCCCCCCGCGAGCGATCGCCCACCACAAACACCGGGAAATCACAATAAAAGCACCGCCGTCTGCAAAACGGAATGTGTACATAGGCAGAACTGACAATGCTAGAGTTATTAACTTTTGCCATATTAATGAAAAAAATAACTTAATTAACAGAAAATTAGAAATAATGAGAATGCGTAGTTTCTTTACAACTTTTTATCGGTTTTTCACAAAACTATGAAAAATATTAAGAGAAAGCACTTTAGTTATAATATTTGCAGACATTGCCTGCATCAAACCCTAGTCTAAGTAAATATTGATTAGTTTCTCTCAAGGAGTAAATTTAAAATCTTGGATTCGATTAGGTAAAACAGTCGCAGGAATACATCATAACCATGCTTGATGCCATTATCATTCTCTCATTTATCCTGGCAGCCGCAGGCATCGGGTTCTACAGCACCGATCTGCTACCCAACGGGTCATTAGATCGGGTGACGAATCTGGACGCTTTACGCCTAACTGTTGCAGTTTTTGCCGCCATCATTGGTGGTGCGATCGGACTGAGTTTTCAAACCACCTACCGCCGCTTAGAAAACCAAGTCCGAGAAATGCCTCTGGAAGTAATTTTAACCCGTGCCATTGGCTTAGTCATTGGGTTATTATTAGCAAACTTAATGTTAGCCCCGCTATTTTTACTGCCCATTCCAGCAGACTTTAGTTTTATTAAACCACTAGTAGCAGTGGTTGGTAGTATTATCCTATCCGTTACTGGCATGAATTTAGCCGACACCCACGGACGGGGTTTATTGCGGTTTATTAATCCTAATACTGTGGAAACAATGGTAGCGGAAGGAACACTCAAACCCGCCAGCACCAAAGTTTTAGACACAAGCTGTATTATCGATGGTCGAATTGAAACACTACTAGAAACCGGATTTCTAGAAGGGCAAATCATCGTTCCACAGTTTGTCTTACAAGAATTGCAGCAAGTCGCTGATGCGAGTAAAGACCAAAAGCGGGTGCGGGGAAGGCGTGGACTAGAAATATTGAACCGTGTTAAGGAATCATATCCAGATCGAATTATTATCAACCCATCCGATTATGATGATATTCCTACGGTAGATGCTAAATTAGTGCGCTTTGCCCAAGAAATCAACGGCACACTCCTCACCAATGACTACAACTTATCTAAAGTTGCCAGCGTGCAGAAAGTGCCAGTGTTAAATGTGAACGACCTCGTGAATGCTGTCCGTCCTACCTATTTACCTGGGGATAACCTTGACCTCAAAATTCTTAAAGAAGGTAAAGAACCCAGCCAGGGTATTGGTTATTTAGATGATGGCACAATGGTTGTCGTTGAGGAAGGTAGAAAGTATGTAGGTGGTGAACTGCGGGTAGTAGTTACCAGCGCATTGCAAACTACAGCCGGACGGATGATTTTTGCCAAACCCCAAGCTTCAGCATTGGCGTGAGGGAAATGTCTGTTGGAAATAAAGTTAAATTATGCGATCGGTGTAGGAATACTCAACCTGCACCGATTTTGTATAGGGTGAAATTTGAAGCAGATGGAAAGTGGGTTTTCGTCTGTCCTCAATGTTGGACTGATGTGAGTGCAAATAACCCATTCTATGTTTACGGTGGAACGTGGAAAGCGAAGAAGCAGAAGAAGTAGTAGTCTGTCAAGAAATAATTGATTAATTCCCAATGACTAATGACTAATGACTAATGACTCTTCAAATTTTTTATTTTTTCCTTAAAGACTGCATAAAGCACAAAAGTCAAACCTATTGGACAATAACAGCTTGAAAAATCACAAGATGCAAGCTGGTTCACAATGTTGTTAACCAATTAGGGTTTCAGAATTATGAATATCAAAACTATGCTGTCGGCTCGGTTTTTATTGATGCTGAGTCTAGCTGTTCCTACTGTGATGCTGTCTACAGTCGCTGGAGTTAAAGCCCAAGAGGTTGCACCACATAAAGTCAACTTAAGTCAGAAACAGCCTTTTATTCAAGACACTTTCCGGCGCGATACTCTATTAGATTTGCATAAATCACCCGTATTTAGTAACGATGGCGGTACTGGTAAGGAAGCTTCTGATAAAGGCAAAGATGCCTCTGATAAAGGTTCTGACAACAAAGAAGCGTGTGATAATCCCTGCGGTGGTCATTTCAACTCTAGAGACCCCGTAATTTTACCAGCCGATGGATTTCGTCGTCCTGCACAATTACAGAACATTCGTTCTAAGTCTTTGCTCAAAGGCAGTAACCCTATTTTTTAAGTAGAACTTAGAAGGCAGAAGGGAAAAGGAGTATCTAATTTTCTTTTTCCTTCTTGACTAATTAAAAATATCTAAAATAATTCAAGACAATGGACTTGATAATTGTAGGCGATCGCAGCGATCGCTTTTGTACCGAAGTTCTCGATTTAGTGCAGCAAGCTGGCTACAAGACTGATATTCTCGATGTCTGTGATGCAGCTCGTTTATTTTCCATTGGTATGGAAGACGGACAAGTTTTTGTCACCCCTGACATCCCAATTTTACTGAGAATTCAACCACCATCTACCATCAGAACCAGTTTTGATGATTCATTTATCTACGGTGAATGTCTCTCAACTTTATGGGCAGCTGCCACACTCAATAAATCACCAGTAATTAATCGTCCCACACCCCAGAGTATTTGGGGTAAAACCTCATATTCTTCTGTGTTAACAGCAGTGCGTGCAGGCTGTCAGGAAAACGACATTGAAATATTTTCCTCTCAAATGCTACCGCCGCACACCCCCAAAATTAATCAACAATGGTACGTGCAAGATTTAGCAACCTATAACACCACAGCTTACCCCAACACGCCCCAAGGTGAAGGGCCTTATCGGGGACGTTGGGCAGATATCGACCCTGGTTATGAAATTGTTGTTGTCTTAGAAGATAAAGCTTGGCGTTCCACCACCGTTCCCTTAGAACATTTAGCACTAGAAGAAAAAAGTATTTCCCTCATCAGGAATTTAGACCTGACATTCGCTACTGTCACCTGGAGTATTTCCGAAAACCTGGAAGATGCAACTATTGCCAGGATAGATTCTTTTCCCTTAATGGAACAAATTCAATTTGTTTGGCCTGCTCTTGCTCCCGCACTCTTGGAGGTTCTGTTCTCATGATTTACGCCATTGGCATCGACTCAGACCGAACTTTTCGTCATTTTAACCGCGAAACTGCCAAGCGCGGTATTGAGGTACAATCCATTAACCTCAGAGATGTCATTCTTTCAGGAGACTGGCGGTTGGCACTTCCTGATGATGGCATGAGTTGGCTGAGTATAGGCGAAGAAAAATATCCCCTAGACCCCAAAGGTGCTTATTATTGCCGGATTATTGACCTTTCTAGTGTGCAATCAGACATGGCTACGGCTATGCGTTGGCGGAGTTTGTTAGCCGCGCTTTGTGTTTGGTTAGAACATATTCCAGGGGTGGTAATTAATCGTCCTGGTGGTCGTACTGATAATTCTTCTAAACCCCTGCATGAGTATTCTTTGCAATCGTGGGGCTTCAATGTTCCCCCCAGCCTCACAAGTTCTGATCCCGAACTATTAGCAGCTTTTGCTAGTGTTGGTAAAACTATTGTTAAACCTGCATCGGGTATTCGTGCCGATAGTCGCTTAGTTGAACCCGAAGAATTTCTCGATTTTCACCCATCCCAAGGGCCAGTGCATTTACAAAGATACGTCGCTGGTGCAGATGTCCGCGCCCATGTGGTAGGAAATCAGGTTCACGCGGAAATTATTAACTGTTCACAAGTAGACTATCGCCGTTCTTATCAAGAGTCAAAATATTCTCCTTGGCAATTACCTGAGTCTTTAAATCAACAAATTATTCAGGCTACAGCAGCTTTTGGTTTACAGTTTGCTGGCTGGGATTTTAAAGTTACAGAAGACCATCAATACTGGTGTTTAGAAGCTAATCCGATGCCGGGATATGATGGCTATGATATTAGAGATGAAGGACGGATTACCGATTCACTATTAGCCTTGCTGACACAACAAAATACTATTAAAGAATTCCCCAATAGCCAAGTTTTCACAGATGAAATTTTAACAGAAAAACAATGTGCTGAAGTTTATGCCACGATTAAAAACTTAAAAGAACATTGGATTTCCAGAGGGCAAGAACCAGCTAGTTTTTTCACTTTGGGCACAGCATCCTATTTGGATTTCTTAAATATACCTGACTTTGCAGGCGATTATTATACTAGAGCCAAACAATATAATTCCCTGTTGCAAAAACATTTTGCTTGGCTTTATACATTAGTGATAAATTCCCTAGAAAAACAACTACAAGCACCAATTAATTATCACCCTGATTTTGCCCTACCTGGATTTCATATTTGGGAAACACCAGCAATTTTCACGAAATCAACAGCATCAGTTCATTTTGATTTACAATACCAAAATCTCAATTGGCAAGACCAAGCAAATATAGATTTTCAACGCACAATTTCTTTTACTCTCCCAATTAAACTGCCTCAATTGGGCGGGGGGCTAAATGTTTGGGATTTAACTTATGACGAATATACTGATGGTCGCGACTCCAATCATTTAGGCGATGTAGAAGTGATGAAACGCTTTAGAAATAAAACTGTTCATCCTTATACAGTGGGTAAAATTGTAATCCATTGTGGACATTCACTGCATCAAATTGCTGCGATCGCTGAAGTTAATCCCGGTGATGAACGCATCACTCTACAAGGTCACGGCGTATATCACAATGGGCAATGGCTACTCTATTGGTAATAACTTACTCACGAAGAAAGACAATCCCACCTCAGTACACTGGGGAGGTGGAATCAGTCCAATGCGGTCAAAATATAGCGTTTGGGGATTGAGTCCTAAACTACGGGAGACTTCACCCATTTTGAACAAAAATGTTGAGCGCAGTCCTTACCTATAACGAAGTTTAGGTAGGGTTTGCGAACATTGATAGGACTCCATAGCAATTTATACTTTTCTAGTTAAGTTTTATACAAAAATCGCCTCACTCATGCGCTGTTCCAGCAAATCTAACAACCCATCTACATCCTTACCAACTCGCTCAAAACAAACTGGCGGTGCTGGTTCTGGTGCAAACTGAATTAACTTAATTTCACCCTTACCAATACCAATCATCACTACTTCAACTTCCGGTTGATTATGTTCAATAATTCCCAAAAGTTCTTGAAGCCGATTCTCAACATTATTATTTAATTTTTCTACCGCGTCCTTTGGACAATAAACAAAATGCGGTGTAGGCTGTAAATCGATGCCTATAGTACCTTGACTATCACCATTTTCTAACCATAAAGCCCAAAAAAGTGCAGCCAAGTCTTGCTGGTTTTCTTTCACAAACCTATCCAACTGGCCACGCCACTTGCTATCCCCTGATTCCGGCTGATTACTACCAAACATCATAATTAATTCGTAACTACAATCAGCATTGCCAATGGTGGAAAGACGATGCGCGATTACCTAACGGTACGCTATGCGATTACCTAACAGTACGCTATGCGATTACCTAACAGTACGCTATGCGATCGCAATTGTCGTTCTATCCACTGTAATTCTTTTTAGCGATCGCCCAATTCTTGCTTTAGTTTTATTATCCACCGCCGAGGTCGCTTTATCTAAAAATATTGAGTAACCCCATTTTGTCCCGCACATCAGCGTAAAATGGTGCGAGCGATTTTTGAACCACCACTGAATCCAAGAGAATCAATGGCATCGGCTAAGATAGCCATCCAAGCTAAACTGGGAGCTAACACAAAGAATGCACCGCCAATGACTACAATAGTTGTATTGACACTCCTCGACCTAAAGGTACGAGGATTCTTGATTCATAGGCACACCTTAAAGCTAGAAGGAATTAGGCTCGCTAATTCGACTCCCTCACCAAATAACCCTACCTAAAGGTGGTATTACTCAGCTATGGCAACTAGTTCCAGTGGGCTTGCCTCCCCAAGCGTTCGGGTACTTGCTGAAAGTGCCTTAAAAAGCCGTTTCTCTCTTTCCCCTCGTTCCCGTATGCCCTACGGTACGTTGTTTTTTTGGGATAGCCAATTATTGAACTTCACTGGTATCGGCACTCTTTTGAGTCCATGCGTTTTTTAAGAGGTCTTTCGCTCCTCACGCACTAGCATCACTTTACGTCGTGGGTCGAGGGCAGTACCGACGAATCCTGCCCGATGCTAGACTACCTCTATAGTGTAGCACAAATCTTGCCACAATGCCGAGAGAAAAAACCCTGAGAGTCCGACTTTCTGAAGATGAGTTTGAGAGACTTAAAAGCTATGCTGACAGCACCAATAGGATGGTTTCAGAGGTTATTCGGGACTACATTAAAAAACTCCCTAAAAAGCCGTCCTAGAAGGACGGGACTTGTATCCCATTATTTTCGGTCAAAAATTTTATTTAAAACCGAACAACCAGCCGCCAACAAGATTTGTTGATGATACTGGTGTCCATAGTCAAACAGGCGACGGAGAGGATGTACGGAATGTCTACGCCCTTTTAATACCCGATGAGATTTAGATGCTATAGCCACAGCCGTTTACAGTTGCCAGACCCTGATAATACCACGGAAGAGAGTTGTAAGTGCTGTTAGCAGTAGCGCGGCCTTTAGCCGATGATGAATTGTGAGTGAGTAGTTTAGTATAACGAGTAATTAGTAGTGAATACTAACCGCTTAATTTGGTAGGTTTTTTCTCAACTTAGTGAACAATGGGAGGCTGTTTGAGTAAGTTTAACGCCAAAATTTTGACTATTTGCTATCCTTTCCTAACGGAGACGTTACGCGAACAGACTTATCTGTACACGTTGACTCACCATTCACAACGGGCTAAACGCCCCGCTACCGCTAACACAACTCAGCACTCACAACTCAGCACTCACAACTCAGCACTCACAACTCAGCACCTGCTAAACGCCGCGCTACCGCTAACAGCACTCACAAGGAGATAAAATCTTGAAAAATCAACAAATAGGGAATTGGCAAACCACAGTTTTAGGGATTGTGTTAGCCATAATTGTAATTATTGGGTTAAATTCTTTTATTATTATCAACCCAGGACAAGCAGGAGTAATCAGTATTTTAGGCAAAGCTAGGGATGGTGCTTTAAGAGAGGGTATTCACTTGAAACCGCCTTTAATTTCCGTGATAGACGTGTATGATTTAACCGTACAAAAATTTGAAGTTCCCGCCGAAAGTTCTACGAAAGATTTGCAAAATTTAACAGCTAGGTTTGCTATTAACTTTCGCATTGATCCCATCCAAGTAGTTGAAGTGAGAAGAAAGCAAGGAACTCTAGAAAATATTGTCTCCAAAATCATCGCACCCCAAACCCAGGAATCATTCAAAATTGCCGCAGCTAGAAGAACAGTAGAAGAAGCAATTACTAAACGAAGCGAACTCAAGGAAGACTTTGATAATGCCCTAAGCGATCGCCTAGATAAATATGGGATACTTGTATTAGATACTAGCGTCATTGATCTAACTTTCTCACCTGAATTTGCCAGAGCCGTAGAAGAAAAACAAATTGCCGAACAACGCGCCCAAAGAGCCGTCTATGTAGCACGAGAAGCAGAGCAAGAAGCCCAATCAGATATTAACCGCGCTAAAGGTAGGGCTGAAGCTCAAAGACTCTTAGCGGAAACTCTCAAAGCTCAAGGGGGACAATTAGTGCTACAAAAAGAAGCAATTGAAGCTTGGAGAAATGGCGGCTCGCAAATGCCTAAAGTATTAGTTATGGGTGGTGAATCCCAAAGTAATGTTCCCTTTATTTTCAATCTTGGTAATACCCAAGATTGACTATAATTTGCCTAATCACATATAACTCCCTGTCGGTTATCCCTACCTCATACACACAACAACAATCAATAACCCATGAAACAATCTATGCCAATGCCCAATCACCCCAACCTCACAACCACAGAAGCCAAAAAAATCCTCAATAAATTTAACTGTCTAGATATCGCACCCATTCTTAAACCATCAGAAAAAGAATTGGTACGCCAAGCATTAATTTTGTTCACCAAACTTTCTGATTATCAAATACTAGGAATTTGCGCTGACACAGCCGCAGAAGGACTACTAGCCATGAGAACATATTCTCATGCTTTGGGTTATGAAGTACCCATTGATTTACCTGTAGTAGAAGGGCCAGTTTACATCAAATTAAATGGTAAAAATGGCTTATGTTACCTCGATTCCTACGCAGGACATCATCGCGGCGTATTAGTCTCTTGTCAATCTTATGCAGAAGGAGGCATCAACGAAATGTATGGACATCTACCCCTGGACTTATTTGTCTAGAATTAGGCAAAAAGATGAGGTGCGTTAAAATAAATAAATGCACCTCATCTTTACTTATACTAAATTTTTGGTAAATACTCAAAAATTCTCTCAAATCTCCTCTCTGCAACTCCGCGTCTGGAGCGTGAGCTTCAACCAAAATCTCTATTCACGCCCAACACCAAATCAGCAATAAATTCAACGGTTTCTTTTAAAATTCTATGAGTATCATCACCCTACAATCAATTAAAAAAGACTTTGGAATCAAAGAAATTTTAAAAGATGCCAGTTTTAGTTTAGATGCTACTGACAAAGTGGGTTTAATCGGCACAAACGGTTCTGGAAAATCAACTTTATTAAAAATGATTGCTGGACTAGAACCAGTTGATAGTGGTCAAATTACCTGCAACTCTGGTTCTAAAATAATTTACTTACCCCAACAGCCAGATTTAGATGAAACCCGCACAGTTTTAGAGCAAATTTTTGCTGACAGTGGCGAACAAATGGCCTTGGTCAAAGAGTATGAAGAAATTTCTGATAAACTAGCGCACTGTCCAGAAGATAATCAGTTAATGTCCCGCCTGTCTGTTGTCATGCAGCGCATGGACGAAACTGGCGCATGGGAATTAGAAACCAACGCTAAAATTATCCTGACTAAATTAGGAATTGTTGATTTTGATGCAGTAATTGGGACTTTATCTGGAGGCTATCGTAAACGTATTGCCTTAGCAACTGCTTTACTAGCAGAGCCAGATGTATTGCTGATGGATGAGCCAACCAACCATCTCGATGCTTTGTCTGTAGAATGGTTACAAAGTTATCTTAATCGCTTTCGCGGCGCACTGTTTTTAATCACCCACGATCGCTATTTTCTAGATCAAGTCACCAATCGGATTATAGAAATTGACCGAGGTGATATTTACACCTACGCAGGTAATTATTCATATTACCTCGAAAAGAAAGCCTTAGCAGAAGAATCAGCTATTAGCACCCAACGTAAACATCAGGGTGTATTACGCCGAGAATTAGAATGGTTAAAAAAGGGGCCAAAAGCCCGTAGTACCAAACAAAAAGCCCGGATTCAACGCGTTCACGCCATGCGCGAAACTGAGTTCAAACAAGTTCAGGGTAAGGTCGATATCTCTACAGTCGGCCGTCGCATTGGCAAAAAAGTTATTGAACTAAATAATATTTCTAAATCCTATAATGGGCGTACCCTCATTCATGACTTTACCTATGAATTTAGCCCCGAAGATAGGCTGGGGATCATCGGCGGTAATGGTGCAGGTAAGTCCACATTAATGAATATAATTACTGGACGGGTAGAGCCAGATCAGGGTAGTGTAGAAATTGGTTCTACCATTCACATCGGTTACTTTGACCAACATTCTGAAGAATTGCTCACAGCTTTAGATGAAAATCAGCGCGTGATT
Source organism: Nostoc sp. UHCC 0870 (assembly GCF_022063185.1). Lineage (NCBI taxonomy): Bacteria > Bacillati > Cyanobacteriota > Cyanophyceae > Nostocales > Nostocaceae > Nostoc > Nostoc sp. UHCC 0870. Next base: position 1,011,329 of record NZ_CP091913.1, read on the forward strand.
GACTACATTAAAGAAGAGGGTGAATTCGTCAAAATTGCCGATGGGACTAAAATCACTGCTTCCCAGATGTTAGAACGGTTTCTCTTTCCGGGGAATCAACAGTACGCTCCCATTCATAAACTCTCAGGCGGTGAGAAACGGCGGTTATTTCTGTTGCGAATCCTCATTGGTGCGCCGAATGTGCTAATTTTAGACGAACCAACCAATGATTTGGATGTACAGACATTGGCAGTATTAGAGGAATACCTAGAAGATTTTAGCGGTTGTGTCATCGTAGTTTCCCACGATCGCTACTTTTTAGATCGCACTGTCGATACAATATTCGCATTAGAAGCAGATGGAAACCTGCGCTCATATCCAGGCAATTATTCGGTGTATCTTGACTATAGGAAAACCGAAGAAGCACAACAAAACACCACCAACAATAAAGAAAAAACAAAAAATTCTGAAGAATCAAAAGTTACATCCCAAACTAAAGATGTAGAAAATAAAAAGCGACGCAGGTTATCTAATTGGGAAAAACGGGAATTTCAGCAGCTAGAAGGCAAAATTGCTCAGTTAGAGGTTGACAAAGCATCTGCTGAACAAGCACTAGTAAAAGTCTCTCCCGGCAATTATACCCAAGTCCAACAACTCTACGACCAAGTAGAGAGGATCAAACAAGCAATTGATAACGCTACCGAACGCTGGTTAGAATTAGCTGAGATTGAGTCTTCGGAGAATGGGTGAGAGTAAAATGAACGCTCTAAGGCAAAATTTACTACCAACCTTGGCATTGAATGATGCACAATATAAGCATATTTGTCAAGTAAATCGTGATTTAGACATGGAGCGTACATATGAGGGGAGATTGATTACTATACTACCCACAGACACGTTAGGGATTGGTTTTCTGGACCCTAAAGCTGGGAAAACCTCAAATGACACAGACACTACTTGGAAAAAATGTGAACCTGGGGATAGTTAGACTATATTGTCTGGGAATCACCAAGGGAAACTAATTCTTTAACAATTCTGCAACTGAGTTTACCAAAAGTTTGCCGTAGTCATGAAAGTCAGATGTTACCCTTTGTCTGAGTGGGAGATTTGACTGGGTTCTCATGTTACTTTTGTTCACCTGGCTATAGATAACTTTAGCCGTGCATCCAATAGTTAGATATAGTGCCAAGTAATGATCATGATCAATCATCATACTCAAGACCTCCGCTCAAACGCTATTCACTTTTTAGAGCAAACTCCGCCACAACGTCTACAAATTCTCCAAGAATTAGGCTTAGGACGCTACCATTTTTTGACTAAAATACGTCTCAATGATGCCAACATCAATTGTGTGATGGAATTTTTGCAAAATCCTAGTCAAGTCAAATTCCCTAACTTATCTGGGGCTGATTTATCGGGGATGATTTTAAATGAGGTGAATTTGATTCGGGGTAATTTAACAGGGGCAAACTTACAAGGTAGTAGTCTATTAAATGCCGACCTTATTTTTGTCAATTTTACCAAAGCTGACTTGAGAAAGGCAGATTTAAGAGGAGCAGCACTCAATGAGACTATTTGGTTAGATGCACTAGTTGATGAGTGTCAGATGGGCTTAGGTAACGGCTTGACAAAGCAGCAACGTAAAGATTTACAACTGCGTGGAGCTAGGTTTAACTATTTGGCAGATGATTAATTAACATCCCAACAATTATCAGATTGCTAGATTCATACTGGTGCGGACAAGTCAATGATTAACTCCATCAAACTCCCCCAAAAACTTATGTTATTGGGTGCAGGGGAACTCGGCAAAGAATTTGTAATTGCAGCGCAACGACTCGGTAATTATGTGATAGCAGTTGACCGTTATCCTAATGCACCAGCGATGCAAGTTGCTGATTGTTGTGAAGTCATATCAATGCTGAGTGCTGATGATTTAGAAGCTGTAGTCACTCAGCATAAACCTGACTTGATCATCCCAGAAATTGAAGCAATTAGGACGGAGAAACTGCTGGAATTTGAACAGCGAGGGATAACTGTGATCCCCACAGCAGCCGCGACTAATTACACAATGAACCGCGACAGAATTAGGGAATTAGCCCATCAAGAATTAGGCATTAGAACTGCTAAATATGGTTATGCAGTCAGCTTAGAAGAATTAATTGCAGTTGCCGATCAAATTGGGTTTCCTAATGTGATTAAACCTGTGATGTCCTCCTCTGGAAAAGGGCAATCTGTAGTCCAAAATAGAGATGAAGTAGAACAGGCTTGGAATTATGCGATCGCAAATTCTAGAGGCGACAGTCAAAAGGTAATTATCGAAGAGTTTATTAACTTTGAAATCGAAATTACACTGCTAACAATTAAACAGTGGAATGACCCGACAATTTACTGTGAACCCATTGGACATCGGCAAGAAAGAGGCGATTATCAAGAGTCTTGGCAACCCGCAGAAATATCACCAGATAAAATATTACAAGCCCAAGAAATAGCGAAAAAAGTCACCGATGCTTTAGGGGGTGCGGGTATTTTTGGTGTAGAGTTTTTTATCACCAAAGATGAGGTAATTTTCTCTGAACTTTCTCCCCGTCCTCATGATACGGGCATGGTGACATTAATTTCCCAAAATCTCAACGAATTTGAGTTACATCTGCGGGCAATTTTAGGCTTACCAATTCCTCATATAGAACTGTTGGGGGCTTCAGCTAGTGCGGTGATTTTAGCTTCAGAAAAATCAGACTCTATTACTTTTACAGGTGTAGCTGAAGCTTTGTCAGAAAAAGATGTAGATATTAAATTATTTGGTAAACCAACCGCCCATCCTTATCGTCGTATGGGGGTAGCTTTAGCTAAGGCTGATAATGTGCAAGAAGCTAGAGACAAAGCGACGAAAGCAGCAAGTAAAATTCAAATTATTAGTCATTAGGGACTGGGGACTGGGGACTGGGATTACCGGTAAGTTTCCAGGCGATCGCCACTGCCGGAATCAAGTAAGCTAAAATCAACACCCCATACTGGGCTACTTGCGTCCGCACCAAATAAATGATGTAGAGACGTTGCATGCAACGTCTCTACAGTCCAGAATAAAGCGCATCTTCATTAAGAAACGGTATAAAGTCCTTACTACGAAATCAATCCTATTTTTTTACATTACTTAACATAAATTGTTTTTTTCAAGTCGTTTTACTTATCTGCGATTGCGACATTGTAGTGGGTAGCGATTGCGCCGCCATGTTGTCCAACCATCTGCGATCTTAGTCTGACTGTTGTATCTGAGATACCAATTATCTTGCTCTGCGCCTAAATAACGAATACCTAAATCCTGTCTTTGTCTGCTAGAAAAACGCTTTCCTAGGGGAATCCATGCACTACCATTATCACTAAACCTCCCAACAAGACGCACTCCAGACGTAGTAGAGCAGACACCACCACTGCAACTAGTTTGTGGATCATCTACTACTTTCCATTGCATTTGGGCTGGTCTACCGTCAATATTACAATCCCACAAACCAAAGAACCATTCACCAGCAATTTGACCAGCTTTAGTAGAACTAGACCCCAATACTAAACTTGCCGAAACAATTGCCAAACCCAAAAGCGACTTTGTAATGTTCTTCATTATACCTTACTGATACATATGAGTAAATCTGTATCTTCTATTCACTCATATGTATCAGCATTGCTGTTTATGCAACTAATTAAAACTTGGAAACTTAATGTTTTTCTATTGTAAAAATGAAGATTGCTAAATAGTGCAGCACTCTGAGGAAATAAACATCGTGTATAGTTAGTTACTGCATTCTCTTCAATGGGCTTCGCTGACTACGAGCGATCGCACTTTGAGTAGATGGATATCGGCGATCGCTTCTTGTTAGTCTAAACTGTAGGGTGCGTCAGTATGAATAACCTCTTGGTATAGTTAGGTTTTCTCGCACTGACGCACCCTACTAAGCCGTTTATTCTGTTAGAGCATTGAGTTTACTACAAGTCAGAATTATTTCCGCACAGACCAAGAGCGAACTTGACCTAAAGTTACAGGGATTCTATCACTAACATCAATAGTAAATAGGAAAACTCTCCTCGCCCTGCTTCCATTTTCGGGGTCAAAAAACTTTAACTTTACATCCCAACAATCACTATTAATTCTACAAAAAGGACTTTTTTCTACTTCAATACTATCAAGCTGCATTCCTGTAGAAATAGCTTGGGCAAAACTCGAAGCAGCTTGGAAAGCATTAGTTACAGAAAAATTTAACGCCCGGTCTTTAGCAAATTGTCCTAAATTTTGTAAATCATAGTAAACTCGATTTAAGAAACTACTCAAAGCCTTTCGCATTGCTATTTCTTCCGGTGGTGCAGTGGCTTCAGTAATCACAGTTTGCAAAGCTGCATCTACTAAACTGTTGACTTTCCAGCCATACATTCCCCTGGTATTAGTTAGAGTAATTACAGGCACAACTTGACCAGAAAATAACTCTACACTTCTATCTGTTAATCTTGCGGGAATACTCACCCGTTCCACAAAATCATCACTATCTTCTGGTTGAATTTGTCCCGCTAATATTAAAACCAGAGTTTCATAGATATCAGCAGCAAAACCGCTAACAGGTTCTAAAGCATAAATAGGAGTCAGTTCTTGGTTGAGAGTCCAAATTAAAGGTTTAGCTTCCGTGGGATTTTCTGACAAATAATCAACCATTTGTCGGGCATCATAAGGGTTAGCAGGGATAATTGCACCGTCAATATCTACTGCTGGCATTAATTGTTTAAAGGAGTCCCTTCTGGCTTCATCACCAAAGTCATAACCGATAGTTCCCAAAGCATAAACCAGTTTAGAAGCCGCACTAGGGGTAACGCTTTGAGGTATGGTTGCTACTTGACCTAACCCCCCAGCCCCCCCCAGCCCCCCTTCCCTACGAGGGAAGGGGGGAGTAAATTCTGCGGTTGTGACTCTCCTCTCCTCGTAGGAGAGGGGTTGGGGGTGAGGTTCATTGACTCTCCTCTCCTCGTAGGAGAGGAGTTGGGGGCGAGGTTCATTGATTCCCATCTCCTTGTAGGAGAGGGGTTGGGGGTGAGGTTCATTGACTCCCATCTCCTTGTAGGAGAGGGGTTGGGGGTGAGGTTCTAACCTTTCTCCGGTCAATAATTGAAACGCCCCCGGAATATTCAACTTACCTAGTAAACAGCGTTCCGGTTCTTCCACTTCTTCCGGGTTACAGGGAATAGCACTATTTAAAATCGCTTCCCGCACTGCTTCCGCGTTGGGTTGTTCACCTCGTTGCAGTTGCACACTCATTAATAATGCAGAAATACCTGTAACAATAGGTGCAGCGCAACTTGTTCCTTTTTGGCGGGTGGGTTCTTCTGTTCCCGGTTGTGCGCCTAAGATGTTTTCGCCGTTAGCCATCACCCCTTTATTTTGATATTCTCCCCCGTAATTACTAAATTTAAACGGCTGGCCATCGTCGCGTATTGCACCAACGGTAATCACACCTGGAAGAATAGAGGGAATACACCAACATTCCCCTTTATCATTACCACCAGGGGCAACTATTAACATATTATTGTCTTGGCATTGTTTGACAGCACGGGCAAATAAATCTGGGGCTACTCCGGTTTGGGTGGGGTGACAAGCGGCGATATGGATGATATTTGCACCCCATTGCAAAGCTGTATTAATGGCGTGGGTGAGGTTGACGGGGGAAATAAAATCATCACCAGCGAAGGAAATAGGAATATTTAATGCTGTACATAAAGGGGCAATGCCTGGGGCTGGTGTGCCATGTTGCCCTAAGATCGTGCTAGAAATATGAGTAGCATGACTTGATAATTCTATCCGTCGTCTAATGGCTTCGGGGAAGGGGGCAAAAAATGCTTCTCGTTCTTTTTTCGCTTCTTCTTTATCGTGGTCTGGGTCGTCTTTTTTATCTTTTTGTTGTTCGTTAAATTCTAAAGATAAGTTGAGATAATAATAATATTCTTCGTTAAGTTCAATATCTTCTGACCAGTAAGGTTTAAATTGGCTAAAATTTGCGCCTTGAAAACAACTGCGTTCTAAATCTGCTGCACCGTCAAGGATAGCAATTTTAATCTGGGGGTCGCCTTTTGTGCGTGTCCAAATTTGGGGTATTCCGGGGATGTCGGTCAGGTTAGGCATAGTTTTTGTTGGTGTTATAATTGGTGTTATGATAGTGGGTAAAAAGTCTTATTTTTAAAAGTTAATGCCAGCTAAAGATATTTTTCATGATGCTGTTAGGATAGGGTTAGAAAAAGAGGGTTGGGTGATTACAGATGATCCTCTTGAAATTGAAATCGGTGGTGTTGAAATGTACATTGATTTAGGTGCAGATCAGATTTTGGCAGCCGAAAGAGAGGAGAATAAGATAGCAGTTGAGATTAAGAGTTTTGTAGGATCATCCAATATTTCTCAATTTCATACAGCAGTTGGCCAATGTTTCAATTATCAGATTGCTCTTGAAGCAAAAGAACCAGAACGAATTTTGTATTTGGCTGTGCCTTTAGGTACTTATCAAAGTTTTTTTACTTTACCGTTTATTCAGATGGTGCTACAACGTTCTCAACTGAAAATTATTGTTTATGATCCAGTAAATGAGGTGATTATAACATGGATAAATTAGAACAATATCGTGGTTATATCCAACAATTGTTAACGGAATATGCTCAACCAAGTTCGGCAAATTCTGAAATTGAAAAACAATTTATTTCGGATTTGGTTCATGACCATTATCAATTGGTGTATGTTGGGTGGAAAAACAGAAGGCGTACTTATGGTTGTGTTTTGCATTTGGATATTAAAGATAATAAGATTTGGATACAACATGATGGAACTGAAATTGGTATAGCAGATGAGTTAGTTAAATTAGGTGTTCCTAAAGAAGATATTGTTTTAGCATTTCATGAACCTTTGGTGAGACAATATACAGGTTTTGCTGTTGGTTGATTTTCACATTAATTTTACATCGTTATTGGCAAGAATTACATAATGGCATACAGTGATTTTACCCTCAAAAAAGTCAAGCAGACCTTTGGTATAAACACCATTGAAGATAAGAAGTTTCTGCCAGAAATCCAACCAATTGCTGCTAGTGTAACCCTGACGGATTTTTTAGCAGAAAGTTTACCATTAGCTATAGCAACAGGAAGTGAAAAAGCACGTTCTGAGTTAATAATTAGTCCAGTTTTACTAGAAGTACGTAAGATTTTACAAAGAAATATTAGTCTATTTTCTGGTGCAGATTTTACTGTAGATTCTGCTTTAGGATTGAATGGAGTTTGTGATTTTGTTCTCAGTCGTTCACCGGAACAGTTAGAAATTGAAGCACCGGCGGTTATGATTATAGAAGCTAAAAAAGCAGACTTAAATCCTGGGATTGGTCAGTGCATTGCGGAAATGATTGCTGCTCAAAAATTTAATGAAATTAATAATCAACCCATTTCTACAATTTATGGTAGCGTCACTAATGGCACTGCTTGGCGGTTTTTGCAATTAACAGAACAAACTGTAACAATTGATTTTACTGATTATCCACTTCCTCCTGTTGATGTCATATTAGGTATTTTAGCTTGGATGGTAACTTCTGCTAACTAGATAATTGTCACCAATCAGTATTTCCAGGATTTAAGGGTTTACAGGATGTCATTTAAATTGTGTAGGTTGGGTTGACTTAAGGAAACCCAACATTTCGGTTATTTTATTATTTAATTTTCTTGGGTTGTCGCTTAACTCAACCTACATCTTGACTATCGGACAATCTTGTCCGATAATATGCTTATGAAAGGGAGTGAGTTTATTAGAAAAGTAAAAAAGTTAGCAAAGGAGCGTGGTATTGAAGCCTACGTTGACCAAAAACGTGGTAAGGGAAGCCACGTAACATTGTATTTTGGAGATTGTTTTACCATAGTTCGCAACCCGAAAGATGAATTAAAAACTGGCACTTTCAAAGCTATGTTAAATCAACTGGGAATTGAAGAACATGAACTTTAATACTGGGATTATTATGACTCGATTTGTATATCCAGCCCTGCTGACTGCTGATGAAAAAGATGGTGGCTTTGTGGTGACATTTCGTGATTTACCAGAAGCTATTACTCAAGGAGATTCTCTAGAACAAGCACTAAATGAAGCTGCTGACTGCTTAGAAGAATCTATCGCTCTGCGTATTGATGATAAATTAGAAATACCCCAACCATCACAACCCAAAAATAGGGAGCATTTAGTAGCAGTACCAGCGCAGACAGCATTAAAAGCTGCACTATATTTAGCAATGTGTGAAAAGGGTATGAGCAAAGTTGAGCTTGCTTCTACTCTTAATATCCATGAAAAGGAAGTTAGACGTATTCTAAGTCCCCACCACGCCACAAAATTATCTACAATGGAACGGACTTTAGCGGTACTCGGACAACGAGTTGAATTACAAATTAGTGCAAAATAGAATCTGTGTTTATCTGGATCTAAACTCCACCAGATAAGGGCGCAGGTGTCAAGTACAATTTTTATACTTCCAGCCATTCTTCTATAGTTGGGGTAGTTAAATCTTCATAATAATTGACTTTACCGCGCATATTTTTAAACAATTCTTCGGTATTTGGGGTTGTTTGATAGGGGGAAATTCTCACTACTGGTTTATTTCCATCAACAACTAAAATCTCTTCACCTTCTAACTCTACAAGTTGCAAAAATTCTAATAAGTTAGCCTTTAAGTTATTCTTGTCAACTGTTTTCATATTTTTCTTATCTTGCCAATTTCCTCAAGAATACTAAAATAGATAACCAAACAGCACTCATAACCAACTATGTCAACTACTATTACTGATATTGGCACTCTGATTACCCGTCACCCTGAAATTCATGGGGGCTGTCCGATTATTGCCGGAACTGGTGTCACAGTGCGACGAATTGCGATTTGGTATAAACAAGGTTACAGTGCAGAAGAAATTGCCGAGCAAATTAGTCATCTAACCTTGGGACAGGTTTATGCAGCCTTGGCGTATTATCATATCAATCGGGAAGAAATTGATGCTGACATTGCTGAAGAAGAAGCAGAAGGAGATCGCATAGAAGCCCTACATAAAGCTGGAAAGCTAGCATGAGCCTGATTCGCTTATATATGGATGAGGATTCTACTGGACGTTCTCTCATGCTGTCCTTGCAAAATCGCGGTGTAGATGTAATTACAACTCTCAGTGTCAATCGATTGGGTTATCCTGATGAAGAATAATTAATTTGGGCAAGGTCGCAAGGTCGCGTTTTGTATAGTTCTAACATTCGAGATTTCTATCGTTTACACACAGTGTTCTTGTCTCAAGAACAACTACACTCAGGAATGATTTTAGTACACAAACAACGTCAATCAATCGGAGATATGATACGCGGTTTTTACACGACCCACGATGCCCACTATCCGCAACCCCCGAACTGACAGAAGTTGTCCGTCAATTCATCGCGGGAATATTTTCGTCAAATTACTTACTCCGCGTCATCTCCTGCAAAAGGAGTACACATCCTTGTCTCGATGTCGCAGTATGTGCAAGACTTAACCTGACCGATTAAATCTTTAGAAGTAGCGGTGGTTTCGCGTTGTACAGGGGCAACTTGTTGAGGGCGGATGTTTTTCTTAGTAATGGTGTTTTTTCCTTTGTTTGTTTAGATAACTTCTTCGTTGTGAAGAAGACTTTGTTGGTGAAGGTGTTAATTTTTTGTTGAAGGGTAATTTAACGAGTTTTCACCAGAAGCTTTTTTATAGTGATTTACCAAATTACTAAAGGGTAGAAATCAGCTATTTTTTGATCTGCTGTAATAATAGAGGCTTGATTGATTTTAGCAACATGGATCTAAGAGGATGTTTGAAAAGTCCCTATTGGTGTAGCAAAACATTTCAGATCCCCCCTTTTTAATGGCTACGGTGTACACACAAGTCTTAAAATCCCAGTAACTACTTGCTTTATAGTCCTTCAATGTCATTCTGAGTGGAGTCCTGAGCGAAGGGAAGGAACTGGAAGGAAGAATCTCGGACTTGCACCGTAGTCTCTAGATGTTTCATTTCGCTGTCGCTACATTCAACATGACAATTGAGAATTTTGTCAAGGTTCTGAAATGTATGCGGGTAGCACTTGTGTGTACACCGTAGGCTAGCGAGGAGGGGGCTATCACGTATGTCATTTGATTAGGAAATGTTATAACTGCTAGGTTATACTTACTTTCTAGGAGTCGTTAAATAAACTTTAGGTATTAGCCAAAAATTTATTTCTGGGTAGAAGTTTTAGCAGTGATAATTGTCTGCTTAGAATAATAAACAGGTTGTGCATATATGCTAATAACGCTATCGCCTAATACAAAAAACTCACCTTCTCGCTCATATTTAGAAAACTGTAAATCAGGATATCTTTTCACAATTTCTGTTGCAGTCATCGCTGGTACTGACATTTCTTTGGGTAACATCCCAGTAGCACCAATGTAAAACACTAAGGGAGAAATTTTTTCTTGATAAATTTTATCTGCATATTGTTCTAGCTTGGTTTTAGCATCAGTTAATGCCGTTATCATTATCTCTTTGCTGACACGATAGACAGAGGATTTATCCTGCAATAATTCTGCTAAACTATCAGCATTGATTTTAGATAGAGTGGCTGTAACTATTCCGTAATTTTCAATCCCTAAAAAGTCATCAAAAATTACTTTCATGAACTCATCAACTTTTGTGATCTTGACGCGAGATGACAGTAGCTTATGCCTAAAGGCAAGATTTTCTTGAAAAGCCATTGTAAAATTAGGCTTAGTAAAAATTTCGCCAGTCTTTTTGTCATAAATCCGATACATCTTATCAAGGAATTTGTTGGCAGAATAAAACTTACTTAGATTCAATATGTCCTTGCTGCCAATATCAATTTTATAACTAGTCTGGGAGTCAATAGTGCCATTAGCTATTGCTTGTTGACGGCTAGTATATGCGTTAGTTGTGGGAAAATTTAGGTAGACATGACTAGAAATGTAGTGATTTTTCAATTCATCCAATTGTGGTTCTACAAATATATCTGATTCTCCTTTGAGATGAGCAGAAATAATACTACCAATGACCTTAATTTTGGCTAATTCATCAAATAAGCCATCAATGTTTGGATATTGTGCATCGTTACTGACTAAGGGCAATTTATTTAACTGAATAGTGTATTCCCGATGAAAATCAAATTCGACTGTATCTAAAATATCTCTGAGTAATTCAAAAGTTTTTTTACTGCTAATTTTGACTTTTAATGACTGAATGTTAAGCTTACCATTGTTAACAATTGTGTAATTATTGAATGTGTGTAAGTCATTAACTAGCAGCCCTGCAACTTCTAAAATGGGGGTTTGGTCATCAGATTTTACTAGCTTAACTTGACGTTTAACTAGCATATTAATTGTGGCAGTGTTGCGATTAAACTCCAATTTACCCATACGAACATACTCTGCATTATCTATATACTCTGTTCGTAGCCAAGGCTGGATAAGTTCACCGTTAGTATCCCTAACACCTTGAATCCGTTGGATACTTGTTCTTTGATAATTATCTTGCAAATGCTTGATATTAATAATGATATTGTTGCTGTTTTCTGTCAAAATTTCTATGAGTTTTAACAGGGAGATTTTCTCGTTATTTGTCATATGATTTCCTCTAGGAATATTGTTTTGTCTGTCGATTGCAGTCAACTTACATTTATATAGTACAATTGTACCATATAAATGAATATATAGCGGTTCTCGCTTTAGTGAGGTAAAAGAACCCCACCCCCAACCCCCTCCCCGCAAGCAAGGAGGGGGCTATGATATACTTCATGTGATTAGGAAACGCTATATAATAGAAAATTGGCTAGCGATCGCTAGCCAAATACAAAGATTTCTGAGTCAATAGACCTCTTGCAAAAGTCTGAAAATGAGATGTGTCATTCTGAATGAGAGATGTTTCGCTTCGCTCAACATGACAGCTTCAGCATTTACGCAAGAGGTTTAATACAGATAGAATTTATGTGGTGTACTCAGCGTTGATTTTCACGTAGTCGTAACTTAAATCACAACCCCAAGCTTTACCAATACCGTGACCATTCCCCACACTGACAGAAATTAACACTGTATCCTCTTTGAGATATGCACCGGCGGCGGCTTGCTTTAAATATGCACTGGCGGCGGCGCGGTCAAAGGGTTGGGGTTGACCATTTTCAAACAAGAGAAAATCTCCTAATTTAATTTGTAGATTTTCTTGCTCAAAAGCTACATCTGCGCGTCCGGCGGCGGCGGCGATGCGTCCCCAGTTGGGGTCACGGCCAAAGATTGCAGATTTAACTAAGGATGAACCGGCAATGGTTTTGGCGATTTGTCTGGCTGAGAGTTCGTCATGTGCGCCTGTGACTTGCACTTCTACAAGACAGGTTGCACCTTCACCATCGCGGGCGATCGCTTTGGCTAAATGCTGGCATACTGCTGTTAGCATGGCTTCTAATTTTTCGGCTTCTGCACCCATCTCAGTAATCGCTGGGGTGCGGGATTCCCCATTGGCTAAGGCGATTAAGCTATCATTGGTGCTGGTGTCACCATCTACAGTAATAGAATTGAAGCTTCTATCTGCCGCCCTACTTAACATTTCTTGCCATAAATGAGGCGAAACGGCTGCGTCACAGGTAACAAAGGCTAGCATGGTGGCCATGTTAGGATGTATCATGCCAGAACCTTTAGCAATGCCACCAATACGGACTGGGCGGTCTCCTATAGTTGTTTCTAGGGCAATGGATTTAGTTACCAAATCTGTAGTAATAATTGCCCCGGCTGCTGTATCTGAACCAGTATCAGAAAGTGCTGCTACTAATTTGGGAATCCCACCCCGTAAGGCATCCATTTTAATACGCTGACCAATTACCCCAGTCGAAGCCAAAAGAATCAATTCAGGGGTAATATTTAACTCTTTAGCTAATAACTCCGCACTTTCTTGGGCATCACTCACACCTTGGCTACCTGTCGCGGCGTTGGCTTGTCCCGCATTGCAGAGAATAGCGCGCGCAATAGCTTTGCTTTGCAAGTGTTGGCGACAATAATCTACACAGGCGGCTCTAACTTGGCTGGTGGTGAATACACCAGCTGCGATCGCTTCTACATCTGATACTATCAAAGCTAAATCAGGCAATCCCGAAGGTTTTAACCCTGCGGTGATACCTGCCGCTCTATATCCTTTCGGTGCTGTAACTCCACCAGTAATTTCCTGCCAGTCTGCCATTTTTCCCACCCTTACAACTAATTAGCAGCTTGACTGGCGATTATACCAATTCGTAATGCTTAATTCGTAATTCGTAATTCGTAATTCGTAATTCGTCATTACAAAAAAATTTAAGGATGCAACAGGTTAATCTCCCCAGTCCCCAGTCCCCAATCCCCTATATATCAAAAAAGGAGAGCTACTTGGGCAGCTCTCCAGATCATCAGGGTGCATCTACTTAGCACAGTATAGCACTTCTGCACTGAGGTGTAACACCCATTATTTATTATTTGTATAAATAATATTAAGAAATTTCACTGAGGATACTGAAATCATGACCATCAGAATTATTGATGGTAGCTTTAATTACTATTGACGCAATATCATTCAAGAGTTCTTGTATCATTCTCATCACAGTAGAAGTGACACGCTAATCAACAAAGGTATTCAATTATTTAGTTTGGTTGACAGGTCTATGATGTCCGCAAAAAATTGTTATCTTAATTACCTACAGGAAACGCTGGGTTAAGAAACAAGGAGAGTCACTTGGGTAACTCTCCAGATCATCAGGGTGTATCTAATACAAACAGAATAGCTTTTTAGGTGTCAGATTTAACACTGCCTTTTCTGTAGTTTTGGTAAAAATATTGTGAAGATATGACTGAGAAAATACTGATATTAGCCATTCAGTTTCTTTTCTACCAATTCGTTAGTTAGTTTGGGGTCAGCCCGTTTGTTGGTCTTTTTCAAGACTTGACCGACGAAGAAGCCTTTGAGGTTGATGTTACCGTTACGATATTTTTCTAGTTCTTTGGGGTTGGCGGCGATGACTTCTTCAACGATGGGTTCTAGTACACTAGAATCTGTGATGAGTTCTTGACCTGCAAAGGCTTTTTCGGGAGATAAACCTGTTAGCAAGTCTGGTAACTTTTGTTTGGCTTGGGCGTTACTAATTTTGCCGCTTTCAATCAGCTTAATCACCTCAGCTAAGTTAACGGGAGTCAAACCAATTTCAGTGATGCTGAGTTTTTGCTTGTTGAGGTAGGCGGCGATATCTTGCGTAATCCAGTTAGCGGCTGTTTTGGGATTTGCGCCGGCGGCGATGACGGCTTCAAAATATGCAACTACAGAAACTTCCTCTGTCAAGACTCGCGCATCGTAAACAGAAAGCCCCAACTCAGTCTCGTAATGCAGGCGTTTTTGGGCTGGGAGTTCGGGTATTTCACTGCGCCATTGAGTTAATTGTGCTTCTGACACCTCAATTGGTGCTAAGTCTGGTTCAGGGAAGTAGCGATAATCGCTAGAACCTTCCTTAACCCGCATACTGATGGTGCGTTGTGAACCTTCTTCCCAGAGGCGGGTTTCTTGGACGATGCGTTCCCCGGCTTCTACGGCGGCAATTTGACGTTCAATTTCGTACTCAATTGCCCGTTGAATGGCGTTGAAGGAGTTCATATTTTTAATTTCTACCTTCGTACCAAATTCTTTTCGTCCTACGGGACGCACAGAAATATTGACATCACAGCGTAGAGAACCTTCTTGCATATTGCCATCACTGACACCGAGATAGCGCACAATCCGGCGTAATTCTTGGGCATACTCGGCGGCTTCTTGTCCAGAACGGATATCTGGTTCAGAAACAATTTCTACCAATGGTACACCTGCGCGATTGTAGTCTACCAAAGAATAGGTAGAACCAGAAAGGCGATCGCTACCTGCGTGTACTAATTTACCTGCGTCTTCTTCCATGTGCAACCGCGTCACCCCAATTCGTTTGCGCGTGGGGTTTCCCTCTGCATCTACCAATTCAATTTCTAACCAACCATGTTCTGCAATGGGCAGGTCATATTGAGAAATTTGATAATTTTTCGGCAAATCAGGATAAAAATACTGTTTACGGTCAAATTTGCTATATTTAGCGATTTGGCAATTTAACGCTAGCCCTGCTTTAACCGCATATTCTAAAACTTTTTGGTTGAGTACAGGTAAAACGCCTGGTAAACCCATACATACTGGGTCAATATTAGTATTGGGGTCAGCACCAAACGCTGTAGAGCTATTAGAGAAAATCTTAGTATTCGTACTTAGCTGACAGTGGGTTTCTAGACCAATAATCGCTTCATACTCAGTTTTTACACTCGTAGCAACAGTCATAATATTACAAATTCAAGAAATTCACGTAGATTCTTATTTTAACTCTGAGAGCGTAGGGATTGGGGACAAATCAATTCAAAATTCAAAATCATGCCCTCAAACGAAGTGAAGGGTCAAAATTCAAAATTAAATAACTGAGGATTGGGGAAGATCAAGAAAAACTTTTACTAATGATAATTCTCTGTTCTCATACTTGTAAGTCCTGCTAAATAACCATCTTCCATGTGAATGATGCGATCGGCAATATCTAAAATCCGGTTATCGTGAGTGACTAACAAAATTGTACAGCCTTGTTCTTTGGCTAATTGCTGCATTAAATTGACTACATCTCTTCCTGATTTACTATCTAACGCAGCTGTAGGTTCATCGGCTAATACTAGTTGAGGATGATGCACTAAAGCCCGTGCGATCGCAACTCTTTGTTTTTGTCCGCCTGAGAGTCCATCAGGATAGTAACTTAGTCTTTCTCCTAAGCCAACTGTGGTTAACATAGCGGCGGCTTTGGTTTGTGCTTCCTGAAAAGAAACACTATTATTCATTTCAAACGGCATTTGGACATTTTGTTGGGCTGTGAGAAAACCCATTAAGTTATGCGATTGAAATATATAGCCAATATTGCGGCGCACTTGTACCATATCATTTTTACTTGCGCCCCGAAGTTCTTTGTCTAAGATTTTTAGGCTACCTGATTGTACAGAACGCAAACTACCAATCAGTGTCAGTAAAGTCGTTTTACCTGAACCAGAAGGGCCGGTCATGATGACAATTTCTCCCGGTTTTATTTCTAGATTGATATCAAAAAGAATCTGCTTTTTGAGCGAACCTTCACCATAATAGTGATTGAGATGAGAAATAGCGATCGCAGATGACATAATAATTCGTAATTCCCAATAACAAGCAACTAAAAAATGTCAGCAGGGTCAGCCGCTTGTAATTTTCGCATGGCTATAGATGCTGAAATGGAACACATCAAAGTTGTGAGAATAAATATAAATATGGCTCTATCTAAAGTCATCATGATTGGTAGCAATGTTGCTTGACGCGTAATCATATACAACCCTTGAGAAATCGCAATTCCAGGAATAAAGCCGATGGCTGCTAAAATTAAGGCTTCTTGAAAGACAATGACTAGTAAATATCTATTTTTGAAACCTATGGCTTTGAGTGTTGCATATTCTGGTAAGTGATCAGAAACATCGCTATAAAGAATTTGATAAACAATCACTGCACCAACTATAAAACCAATAATTGCTCCTAAAGTAAAAGTGAATCCTACAGGGGTGCTAGTATTCCAAAAGCTTTTTTCTTGAGCGATTAACTCTTGTTTGGAGAGAACCTTGACATCTGTGGGTAAGTTGGCTTTCAAATTAGCAATTACCCAATTTACATCAACTCCAGGTTCTAGCTTAATTAGTCCAAAGTCTATTAATCCTTGCTGTCGTCTTTTGTTAGCAAATAAACGCAGAAAATTTACATCACTAGTAACGATATTGCCATTAATACCAAAAGATGTTCCTAATCTGAATAAACCAACAACATTGATTTGACGGTTATTTAATTCCGTTGTAACTTGATTGTTTTCTTCAAATTGAGCAACAATCTTGCCAAACTCTTGACGCGAACCACGATCAAATAAAACAGTATCTGGTTCTCTAAGATAGTTTAAATTTTCCTCTACACCAGTTAAATTAACTACTTTTTCTTCGGGATTAAACCCAATAGCGAAAATTTGCCAAGTCTGTTGATTATCAGGATTTTTCCAGGGAACTGAATCTAAATAAATCGGACTAACTGATTGCACACCTGTAAAACCTAATGCCTGATATAATCTCCGTTGCGAGAATTGATCAAGAGAAATCAAAGCCTTATACCGAGAACTAACTAGTACAATCTCACCTTCTAAACTGTTGTGTAATTGTACTGCACCATCAAATAAAGCTTCACGAATACCAAGCTGCAAGAACATTAGCACATCTGCAAAGGCAATACCAGCGATCGCTACTAACATCCGTGCTTTTTCTCGTGATAATTGCAACCATGCTAAAGGAATTTTGCGTTTAAACATAATTAGTTACTCCCTACTCCCCAGTCATCGCAACTCTAACTTTAGAATTTGTTAAACCCTCTACCTTTTGACTCGACTCTGGGGTGAGGCGAATTTTAACTTCTACTACTCGTGAATCAATGTCGGCTGCGGGGTCGGTGCTGAGTACGTCTTTTTTGGCTATCAGTAAGCCAATGTCATCTACTGTCCCTTCTAGTTTTTCTCGGAAGTTAAGTTGGGTGATAGTTGCACTTTGTCCGATTTTGACGCGATTGATGTCAACTTCATAAACTTCTGCAACGACATACATTTGATTAGTCTGTCCAATTTCTACAATCCCTTTGTCGCTGACTACTTCCCCACCCCAAGTATGAATTTTTAAGATTTGACCGACTTTAGGCGATTTAACATAAGCTAAATCTAAGTTAGCTTGAGCTTCTTGTACGGCGGCTTTGGCATTTTCTACTTCTGCTTGTGCGGCTTGCACATCAGTGGGACGCACCTCTGCAATCTTTTCTAAAGTGGCTTTTGCTTGTCTGAGTCTTTCTTTGAGGGTTTCTGATGTTTGAGTCTGGTTAGCCACAGCCTCCCGTAAACTCTCTTGTGCTGTTTCTAGGGTTAATTTTTTGCTATCTCCCATAGAAACAGAAACAGCACCTGTTTTTTGCAGATATTGGTAACGCTGATATTCTATTTCAGCATTTCTAACTTCGGCTTCTAAGCGTTTGACTGTCGCTACTCTAGCAACTACTTCTTGACGCAGTTCAGCTTCTAATTCAGATATTATGGCTTGTTGAGCAGCAATTTCTCCCTGTTTTGCCCCAGCTTTTACCTGTGCTAATTGTGATTGGGCAACTTTAACCTGTTGTTTGGCTCTATTTAAAGTTGCCAGCCGAATATCCCGATTATCTAGAATAGCAATGATTTGACCTTTCTGAATGCGATCGCCCTGTTTCACTAAAAGTTCTGCTACGCGATTACTACCAGCCGTCTGCGAAACCGATACTTGTATCACTTCCCCTTCGGGTTCTATCCGACCTAAAGCTGTCACTGCTTTCATTACAGGACGGCTAACAACGGAAGTAGCTTTTTCCCCAGAATTTCCCGCACTGGACAAAAAATACAATGAACTCGCACCACTAGCCACAGCTAAAGCCACAGCACCCACAATCAGGGTTCTATTAGGATACTTAAAATTCCTAACTCGGTCTGGTTGAAGGTTTTGCATAAAGTCACCGCCGGAGTTGGAGAAGCTAAATTTACTGTGTACAACATTTGTTACTAAAATATATTTATTCAACTTGTTGTATACAAACTCTAGTGTACACTGAAGAAAATATCTGTCAAGTATTTCCCTATGGGTTTATCGCAAGCAATTCTGACCTGTTTAATTGATGCTCCTCACAGTGGTTATGATCTGTCTAAGGTCTTTAGTGAATGTGTAGGTTATTTTTGGCAAGCTTCCCAGCAACAAATTTACAGAGAATTAGGGAAACTGGAGTCAACAGGCTTGGTTGTGTCCGAGATTATTCCTCGTGAAGGTCGCCTAGACAAGAAAATTTACTCAATCACAGAACAGGGGAAACAGCATTTAGTGGAATGGATGCACAAACCTAGTGAACCTAATGTCATTAGAGAAGATGTGTTAGTGAAGATTTTTTCTGGTAGTTTAGTACCAGTTAATGTGCTGATAGAAGACGTAGAACGTCATCGGAGAGTTCATATAGACAAATTATCGACATATCGACAAATAGAGCAAGAAAAATGTCCTCCATCAAAAGTATTAACTAAGGAAGAGAAACTGAGAACTTTAGTTTTAAGAGCAGGGATGAGATATGAACAAACCTGGATAGATTGGTGTGATGAAACACTTGAAATATTAAAAAATCTACCCCCAGATTGAAGCATATCTAGTAGTCCGCATTAAGTGTCTAGTTTTTGAGAATAAAAAATAGCACTTATAATTTAATTTATAAAAATTTTGAGACTGCATAAACCCAGGTTCTCCAATAGATTGGGTTTATGCAGTCTCAAGTATGATTTAAAATCGCTATATAAATAAAACCCCGGAGTTTTTCCAGGGTTATCCTCGTGAACCACTATTTAATTTTTATCTAATTACTCTAGAAAGAATGAAAATCATCTAGCCATAATTCTCTTATTTATGTCTTAATCTGGTGGTAATTTAAATTACTTTATCCATCAAGTTAGAAGCTTCTAGATATATAAAATTCGTCTTATAGAAAAATATGCACAGCATTCAAGTGCTTTTTAACCGATGATTTTGAGACATATTTCAGGTTTTTATGTCCAAGGAGTCAAGCTTTAGCACTTGTTTTATTTAGAATATTAGTAAAGAATGAAATCAGCCTCTAGTAATATAGTAGGTCATCTTGGTAATAACCTAACCTTATCCAATGTCCGTAGTCCGCGCAAGCGGACTTTATTTATATCAGCTATTATGTCCGAATTTTTAATATTTTAGGCTTGATTAAGGGAATTACATAGGAGACAATGAAAACGCTATCTGACATAATTGTCAATTACAAAGGTAGCAATTAGCCCTTGTAGTTAGTCCGCTTTGGCGGACTTTATTAATAATGTTGATTAATTTTAATTATTATTGTTATATCTAAAAAAGAGCTTTATTATTGGTGAATCTGGGTGCGAACGTTGTTAATTTCAATATCAATTATTGTGTATTTTTTACTACCACGACGATATAAGAATAGAAGCATTAACTACAAATTTTTAATTTACTTCTATTCTAGTTACAGTAACCAATTGTAGACTGTTATTGGAGATAAAAATGTGGGCAATGTAGGTAAAAAACGATTGGAAACTGTGTTAGCAATTACCACCTATGCCATTGGTAGTGGTACGGCTTCAGTTGCACCCACACCAGGAGGAGAAATTCCCAAACAGTTCATATTAACTGCTTCTGATATTCTTATGTACACCACTATTTGGAGGATTTATTTTGAAGAAGAATTATCAACTAAGGGACTAATAGAAATATTGGCAGAGTTGGGTTTAGTAACATTTGGTGCTACGGGAACAGCCTATATAGTTAGTAAAGCGAGTACAGCAATTTTAAAAGAAATTACTAATTGGGCTGGACCATTGGGATGGGGGTTTACAGCTGCGATCGCAGGGTCTTTAAGCGGCTTATTTGGTGCTATTTGGGCAATATATTGTGATCACCTTTATTCTCAAAAAGAACAGCCAGTTTAAATAAACCTGGAAATATGTAAGCTATAAATACAACATGGATTCAGTTGTATAATACATCCCTATTTCTCAATTCCATTTTTCAAACAAAAGCGGCTACTCACAGGTTAAGGGAACACCAAAAAATAAATTATCCACAATTGATGATTGGGTAGGGTGCGTCAGTATGAATAATTTCTGAGTATAGTTAGGTTCTATTGCACATCTAATTATTCTCCTGCATTTTTCTCACAATTTTAGTTACTAAACTTCTAGGTATAAATCTGACAAGTTTTGCCATAATTTTATTTTCTAGCCCAGGAATAACAATGGTTTTACCCTTCATTAAACCCCGATAACCAATCTCTGCTACTGTTTGAGCATCCATCATATTTTTCTTCTTAATCAGCTTCGAGTCTGCCATTCCGGTTCTTTCATGAAAAGCTGATTCCGTTGTTCCTGGACACATAACTGTCACAGTCACACCTGTACCTTCTAATTCATTAGCAAGTGCTTCGGAGAAAGATAAAACATAGGCTTTAGTAGCAAAATAAACTGCCATTAAAGGGCCTGGTTGAAAAGCAGCAGATGACGCAACATTTAAGATTTTCCCCTCACCTTGCTTGACCATATTTTTCAAAAATAACTTAGTTAAATGGGTCAAACATACCAAATTAACCTGGAGCATTTCCAGTTCATCATTAAGGCTTGTTTCATTAAACAATCCATAAGTGCCAAATCCCACGTTATTGACGAGTACATCAACATTAATGCTTTCCTGTTGTAACTCTGTGAAAATTTCTTCAGGAGAAGTTGATCGAGATAAATCTTTACTAATAATTTTGAGAGAAATATGAAATTTTTCTTGAAATTCAGTAGCAATTTCTGTGAGTTTTAATTGGTTTCTATCTACTAGTACAAGATTGTAACTATCATGAGCAAAAATACGTGCTAGTTCGTAACCAATGCCACTAGCTGCACCAGTAATCAGAGCAGTTTTCTTGTAAGACTGATCGTGTGTTTTATTCATATGTAATGTTATGACAAGTAATAGTAATAGATTTTCTACTTAGTGTTTAGGTGCTTCTTACTTAAGATATATACTTACCAATTGATATTTCTTAAATAAGATCAAACCCTACAACAGTATATTTAAAGTATTGCCATAATTCTGTATTAAGATATGCCAGTTGTAAAATTTCTCAGAGCAAATTTGAATAGCTTAGATTGTTTGGTCAAGTTTATATTTTTAGAGAAATTCACCATGCTTTGTAGAGACGTACAATAGCACAATACATTTCAGACAAGCCCAAAAGTTTCATGTATAGACGCGATAAATTGCGTCTTTTAATAGTTTTAAAATAAACCTAAATCTAGATATTTTGAGCAAAAATACCCTATATCACTTAAATTTTCACTCTTGACAGAGTGTACCTAAACCTGGAAATATGCAACCTATATGTAAAAAATCTATTCGTCAAACATCCGTGAAAACAGACAGCATATTCTACCGATTGTTTCAAAGTTTCCCTGGCATCTTCTTTGAACTTATTGACCAGTCTCCAACAATAGCAAATATCTATCAATTTTCGTCAGTTGAAGTCAAGCAACTGGCATTTCGCATTGATGGGGTATTTCTTCCCAACAACGATACATTACCTATTTATTTTGTTGAAGTTCAATTTCAACCAGACAAAAAAATATATTCACGGCTCTTTACAGAAATCTTCCTGTATCTGGATAAAACCGAATTGCTCAATAATTGGCAAGGAGTAATTGTTTATCCTAGTAAAAGTATTGATATAGGAGAAACAGAAAGATATATAGAATTACTGACATCGCAACGAGTAAAACGTGTCTATCTTGATGAGTTAAACTCAAAAGATGAACAATCAATTGGTATAGAGACAGTCAAGTTAGTTATTGAACCCGAAACCACTGCGGGGATGAAAGCCAGGGAGTTAATAGTCCTTGCTCGACAACAAATAACAGATGAAATTACCCAACGGGACATTATACAATTAATAGAGACGATAATTATCTATAAATTTCCTAAAGTTAGTAGAAAGGAGATTGAGCAAATGTTAGGCTTAAGTGATTTAAAACAAACTAAAGTTTATCAAGAAGGCAAACAAGAAGGCAAACAAGAAGGTAAACTTGAGGCTGTACCCTTTATGCTCAGTTTAGGTGCAACAGTAGAGCAAATAGCAGAGCAACTAGGCTTAGACATTGAGCAAGTTAGACAAGTAGCTCAAAGCCAGCAATCACAGCAGCAAAAATAATCAATGGATTACAACAATTCTGTAATAGAAAACTGTCGTTGACGGTCTAATTCTTGCAGCTTTAATTTTTCGGTATAAAAAGCTTGATAATAAGACTGCCATTTTTCTGGTTCAGCTTCTGGATCAGTTGCTTCCCACAGTTCCAAAAAGTGCCGATAACGCTTTTCTCTTAGCACTCTTTCCATACAAGCGATCGCAGCTTGCACAACTTGGGGAGTACGCATGATCTCTTTCTTCCCTTTCTCGTTGAGATGAAACAGATGAGAGATGATTGCTATATCTTCAGATAATTCTAAATATCTGTCTTGCAAACTAGAGATTAAATCTACCTGTTCCCCCATTAACTCTAAAATCTCTTGCCACAACAATCGATGGTGAGAAAGGCTAAATTCTAAATCTCGCTCTTCTAAGGCTGCAACAATAGCTTGACGCTGTTCAGCGCAATGCAAGTAAATCCCTAGTAACAAGGCTTCTGCTTGTTCTAGAAGGCTGCGGTCTTTGGGAATTAGGGATTGAGGACTGGGGACTAGAGAAAGTTTTCCCCCATTTCCCGTTCTTTTGATAGCTACAGGCTGAGAATATTTAGCCGTCGATGGAGTGATTTGAGTTAATAGATTTTCGACTCTTAGGGGTATAAGCCTCACATCACCTAAGCTGAGGATTTCTGCACAGTGAGAAACATAATAGTTACGGGTGTCACCGTTAACTATATTTTTAAGTAGCTTTACAATTTGTTGTGTAACTTGTTGAAAATCTGTAGCCTGTTTTAAGTTACGGTCTTGGATAATTTGCTGAATCTGCCAATCTATCCACAGAGGCGCATTGACTAATAATTGTTCATAATCTTCTCGGCTATGGGAACGTAAATACTCATCAGCATCTTTACCGTCGGGAATATTGAGAATTTTCAGCTGAACTTCACCCTTATAAGCTAAATCAGCGATTTCCCCAATGGCTCGTTCCGCAGCATTTGTTCCCGCCTTATCAGCATCAAAATTGAGTACCAATTGTTTCGAGTCAGTGTAGCGCAATATCAGCCTGACTTGTTCCAAACTCAACGCCGTACCGAGGGAGGCAACAGCATTATTAATACCAGAAGCGTGGAGAGCGATCGCATCAAAATATCCCTCCACTACCACCGCTTGATCAAGTTGGGAAATCCCAGGTTTGGCTTGATCTAAAGCAAATAAAGTTCTCCCCTTATTAAATAATTCTGTTTCTGGGGAATTTAAATATTTGGGTTGTTCATCACTCAAAGTTCTACCACCAAAGGCAATCACTCGCCCTTGCACATCACGAATCGGAATCATCAGGCGATCGCGGAATACATCATAATACCCGCCACCTTCCTTGCGGGGTTTAATCAAACCTGCCTTTTCCACCAACTGCACGGGATAGTGCTTATCTTCTACCAAATAGCGGTGGAGAGTTTCCCAACCGGGAGGGGCATAACCCAAGCCAAACTGCTGGATTGTAGCTTCATTAAACAGGCGATCGCTGCGTAAATACTTGAGTGCCGATTGTCCTTGAGATTGACGCAAGGCGTGTTGATAAAACTGTGCAGATGAAGCCAGAACCTCATACAACTGTTCCCGCAAAGATATCTGACGCTGTAACTCTTGGCGTTGTTCTGGTTCTAAAGTTTTGACAGGCACTTGGTAACGCCGTGCTAAATCTAACACCACCTCAGAAAAGGACTGCTTACCCAAATCCATCAAAAACTTAATTGCATTACCCCCAGCTTGACAGCCAAAGCAATAATACATTTGCTTAGTTTGGCTGACAGTGAAACTAGGACTTTTTTCATCGTGGAAAGGACACAACCCGACAAAATCCTTACCACGCTTGCGTAACACCACATATTCTGATACAACATCGACAATATCAGCACGATGTTTAATTTCTTCAATTGTGTCTGGGTGTAGGCGCGGAATTTGCATATTAGTTAATGGTCATTAGTCATTAGTGAATAGTTTTTCTCCTCTGCCCCCTGCCCCCTGCTTCTTCCCCAACTTGGGAGAAATAGCAAAATATCAATGATTAATCACGTCTGATGGATATTATATTGTTGTTGCCAAATGAAGAATATTGTATAGAATTGCTAGTCTTAATTTTATTCAGAGGAATTACGGTAAATGGGGCGTATTTTTATTTCAGCAGCCCACGGAGGCCAAGAAGGAGGAAGGCTAGATCCAGGATCGATCGCTGGTGGGACGACAGAAGCTAGAGAAATGATTTTGCTGCGAGATTTGATTGTAACAGAACTGCGATCGCGGAGTTTTGAAGTATTAGCTGTTCCTGATGATCTCAGTGCTGCGGGTACTATTGGCTGGATTAATTCTCGCGTGCGTCGCGGTGATGTGGCTCTAGAAATCCATGCTGATTCTGCCAGTAGTCCAGTTGTACGGGGGGCTAGTGTGTTTCACATTGCCAATAACAATGAGCGCAAGAATAATGGCGAACTGCTACTAGTGGGACTATTGCGTCGTGTTCCCCAACTGCCAAACCGAGGTGTAAAACCAGATACCGAGAGTGGTTTAGGGAGTTTAGCCTTTTGTCGGCAAATTGCGATCGCCTCTTTATTAATGCAAGTAGGGTTTATCAGCAGTCCAGAGGATCGGGCTTTGCTACAAAATCGCCGCCGAGATTTCGCTTTGGGCATTGCCGACGGGCTAGCATCTTGGAGTCGTGTTATTGACCCCACCCCAGGCACTCCCCCAGATCCAGTTTATCCCCCAATCAACATCAACATCAATGGGCAAACCTATGCAGAACAAGGTATTTTAGTCAATGGTAATGCTTATATTCCCATTGATTTAGTAGATCGGCTGCGGATTGACTTGTCAAAATCACCCAATGTCAATCGGATTACCTATCGTAAAGTGGTCTATCTCAAAGCTGTGGAATTGCGCGATTTTAATATTGCAGTTGGTTGGGAAGCAAGCACTCGGACTGTCACTTTGCGCTCAAATTTGGTAATTTGCCCTGGTCAATTTGACAAAATTATGGCGCATGGCAACACTTCAGAAATTGAGTTGCAACTCTTTTTAAGAAATAATAATGAAAATGCCCTCAACAAGTTTCCTGATATACCCAAACTCTATCGAGAAGAAGGAGCTTTAGAAGGAGTTAATTATGACATCGCCTTCTGTCAGATGTGTCTAGAAACAGGATTTTTGCGCTTTGGCGGAGACTTAAGACCTGAGCAAAATAACTTTGCGGGTTTAGGATCTATTGGTGGTGGTGCTGAAGCCGCCTCTTTTCCTAGTGCCAGAATTGGAGTCAGGGCGCACATTCAACACCTCAAAGCCTACGCCAGTCTAGAACCTCTAGTGAATGAAGTTGTAGACCCCCGTTTTCGTTTTGTTACCCGTGGCGTAGCCCCACTCATTGAACAACTCTCAGGACGCTGGTCAGCAGATTTAGAGTACGGGACAAAAATCACCGCCATGCTCAAACGCCTATATGATTCAGCCGGATTTTTAAACGCTAATAGAGTTTAGAGATCGGGTAGTGAGAAAGTAAGGGAGTGAAGTCCCTAACTAATGACTCAGCACTCAGCACTCACTACTCAGCACTCAGCACTCAGCACTCAGCACTCAGCACTCAGCACTCAGCACTCACTACTCAGCACTCACTACTCAAAGCGCATCTATAAACTGCTTCACCTTGTCTTGGATAGTCGGGTCTGCGATTTGCTCTGCTAATTGCTGGGCATTTTGATAACAAACTCGCGCTAAACTTTTACGTTTTGTTTTGGCGTAAAGGCTACCCATGTTGAGCAAAGTAGCAATTTCACCAACAGAATCACCCTGTTGTTGATAAATCTCCACAGCTTGCCTGTAGAATTTTAGGGCTTTGCGGTGAATATCTAGGTGGTTGTAGATATAACCAATATTATTGAGGGTATTGGCCTCGCCGGAGCGATCGCCCATAGCACGACGTGATAAAAGCACTTGATGATAGAGCAATAGTGCTTGTTTGGGTTGTCCTATATCTATATAAATAGAAGCAATATTGTTTAAGGTAATTGCTTCACCAACAGTATTCTTCGTAGCCTTTTGAATTGGTAGTGCTGCTTGCAGAAATTCTAGAGCTTTTTCTTGATCACCTAAAATACTGTAGGCAAATCCAATGCCATTGAGGGTTGTCGCTTCACCAGAAAAGTCTCCCAGTAATCGACGCATTGCTAAAATTTGGTTTTGTAGCAATAAAGCTCGTTTTGGTTCGCCTAATCTGATATGAATCAGCGCGACATCATTGAGAGTGGAAACTTCCCCTAGGGTGTCTTGCAGTTCCCGAAAAATTTGCGCGGCTTTCTCTAGATACTCCAAAGCCTGGGAAAGTTTTCCTATGCGACTATAAGTAGAACCTACATTGCTGAGTGCTGTTGCTTCTGCTTGCAAGTTACCAAGCTCAACGGCGACAGCTAAAGCCTGCTTGAAAGAATCTAATGCTTGTTGCATTTGACAACAACCCAGATAAGCTAAACCAATGTCATTTAATGTATGTCCTTCTCTAGCTCGATCTGAAATGGCTCTAGCTAACTGTAAATTTTTCTGGACTAAATCAAGATATTCTTGAAATTTTCCCTGCTTATAGTAGCTATTGGCTGTATCACGACGTTCTTCCCACTCTTTGGCTTGATTGCAAGATTGCGTCATTTGACCTCAGTTGCACTGCAAATAAATTGGCGGGTTCTTCTTGGACTTCTGGCTAGTTGCCCAAGTTAAGTTTAGGTTAACCTTTATTTTCTACCTTTAGGTACAAGACGTAAAGAAGTAGGTGTGGTATGTTTAACTCGCTATCAGCAGTATTAGTTAAGCTGTCTTAAAAAACCGAATGATTTCGCGGACATGATCCAAAAATTGCCCATCGGTGGAAAGTTGCGCGATCGCATTGCGTGCTTCCCTAGCTAATCTTTCATGTTCGGTTTGATTGGTAGCCCGGAATTCTTCTAAGTTAGCGGACATTCTAGCTAGGTCTTTACGCGTTTCATCAGCAAAGCGTTGTTGAGTCGCTGGTAAGGAATAAGGTTGTTCTGGGTTGAGTTGGTCTTCTAAAACTTGGACTTTTTGCTCTAATTCGTAGAAGCGATTGCGGAGTTCAAAAATATCTTCACGGGGATATTTCCATTCTTGGCTAATCATCGTTAGTCTTGCGTATAAATATTCATAAGCGCGAATAGCTGGACGCAAGATAGTTAATAACAAAGCCGCACCAGAACTGATATAACCTACCGCACTGATACCCGTGGCGGCGAGGGTATAAAGACCAATAGTTGAAAACAAGTGTAAAGCTAAAGCAGCCCAGAGCGATCGCTTGGCTAAAATCCTGACATACTTAACTTGTCTTTCGTCTACAGGTATTTCTTTTTCAATTGACTGTGCGGCTTCCGCTAAAACTTGCTTGGCTTGAAAATGGATATTCCAGGGGACAGTAACAATCACCAACAACCACCAAAAACTTGCACCCCCAATAACCCAATCAAGAAAGTTACCGGCTGGGACATGAAACCATTGCAGCACGCCAAAACCTAGCAGCACTACAGCCACAATCCCGACAATCGAACTAATAAAAAAATTGAAATACATATATAACCCTGATCTTGGTGAAACTATCACCTCAATCATGGCTAGGCTATGGCATTTCTACGGATAAGTTTGTGATGCTTTTTCTAGCTGCATACATTATCTATGGGATTAAATAGCTACGCCAAACTGTTTGATTATCTTGACTAGTCTTACTCCGTGACAGCAATCGCCAAGTTTTACCTTCTTGTTGAATCTGTAAGTAAACTTCAAACGGTTGTTGCAGTTTTGTCAACTGTCTCTTGGGTAACTGAAAAATTAAGTCGTAGTTTCCCCGCACTCGAAAAGCAGGCAAATTTTCAATCGTCAGGGGTTCTTCCTGGCGAATTTTCAGGTGTTTAATTTCAAACCCTTGGAACTTGAGATCCAACTGCTGATTGAGTTGCTGTTGGGTTTGTTCTAGCTGGAGTGCGATCGCTTTCTGCACTAACTCACTAGTTGGTAACAATCCAATATTGCCACAACCCACCAATAGCATCAGCAAAACCACTGTTACAACGAACCGCACCATGTTACTTCTGATAGAGTTTCAGCGATAGTATAGCGGGAGATACCTAAAACTCCCTAATATACTATGTCATCACAAACGATTGGTCTTGATCAACAACTTTATACCTACTTGCTGGCTAATTCTGTGCGAGAACCAGAAATTCTCCAGAAATTACGCGAAGAAACAGCTAATCATCCCCACGCTGTTATGCAGATTTCTCCAGAACAGGGACAATTTATGAGCCTGCTAGTGCAGTTAATGGGCGCAAAAAAAACCTTAGAAATAGGCGTATTTACTGGCTACAGTTCCCTTTCTGTCGCCTTGTCGTTACCGACTGATGGCCAGTTAATTGCTTGTGATGTCAGTGAGGAATTTACAGCCATTGCCAAGCGTTATTGGCAAGCAGCAGGAGTTGCAGACAAAATTGACTTGCGATTAGCACCAGCACTGGAAACTTTAGATACCCTATTAGCAGAAGGACAAACAGCAACATTTGATTTTGCTTTTATTGATGCAGATAAACAAAATTACCTCAATTATTACGAACGCGCTTTGCAATTAATCCGTCCTGGTGGATTAATCGCCATTGATAATGTTTTATGGTCTGGAAACGTTGCCAATCCGCAAATCCAAAACCCTAATACCCAAGCTATCCGTAACTTCAATCAAAAGTTATATGATGATGAACGTGTAACAATTTCTCTTGTGCCAATTGGAGATGGGCTAACTTTAGCACTCAAGCGCAGTTAATATCGAATGTAATGATTTTGCAGGTTTGTAGTAAGAACTTTAGTTCTTAAAAAATCAGAAAGCGAGGTGCTTATCACAAACTTGTTTAATAATATATGCCAAATGTGCAATTGCACTATAAATCTATAACTAAAGTAAGATATTTAGTCTCTCTCAATAGCAGTATTTTTATAAGGCTTCAGTCTTACCAAAATCTCATGAAGTCTTGTTGAGCGATCGCCAAGTTATAAAAAATTCTAGTCGTCTGAATTAAGCAAATTTAACTTAATTAGTATTATAGGAAGAAACTTTAATGGTAAAATTATTTTCCAGGATTCAAAATAAAATATTAAGAAATCTGATAAGATTTCCTTTAATGAAATATCATGCTGATATTGCTTATCAAACAGATATAAAAGAACATTTTCCATGTTTACCAGTTCTTTCAAGCTCAGACTTAAATATAGTCAAAGCTATAAAAACGCAAGGTATAGCAATTACTTCCTTAGAGGAATTAGGTGTTCTATCTAATCCCAAAATGCTAACATCAGCACAAAAATTATTACCAAGTATTAAATCTAATATTGCTGTCCAAAAAAATGGATTTGTGGTTCATGCTAACGCCCAACAAATGATTGATTATCCAGAAATCTTCTTGTGGGGATTAGAACAACGATTATTAAATATTATTGAAAATTATCTTGGGTTGCCAGTAGCCTATCATGGGGCATATTTCCGTAGAGATATTGCTAATCAGTTAGAAACAGGATCAAGACTTTGGCATATAGATACAGAAGACCGACAAGTTATAAAAATAATAGTTTATATCAATGATGTTGATGAAGAGACAGGGCCATTTCAATACTTGCCTCAATCTTTAACAACAGAAGTAGCTAAATCTTTAAATTACACATCTGGCTATCTTACAGATAAAACCATGCAAAAAGTGATATCTCCGAAACAATATCAATCATGTGTAGGGTCTGCTGGTACAGTGATTTTCGCAGCCACTGGCAGTATTTTTCATCGCGGTAAACCACCAAGCAATTCAGATAGATTTGCCATTTTCTTTGATTACACTTCTCATAGAAAAAAATATTTATACTATAATACTTCTCCTTTAACTAATGAGTTTTTAGTCAAATTTTATAACCATCTTTCAGAACAACAAAAAAAATATATTTATTGGCAATAAAAAAGGAATTGGGAATTGGGCATTAGAAAAAATTATCCCCAATCCCCAATCCCCATTCCCCTCATTCACTCATCACAGAGGCGCAAGCTTGCGCTGCTTGCCATAGTTTCTGTATAAATAGTTCTGTGCGTGAAGCAAAGCTGTCGCCCTTAGGCGAATCGCTAATTACGGTCACAAACACACCGTCTGCATCCGCAGAACCATCTGATAGCCAAGAACCCCGCAGGGTAATTTCCACATACTCAGCATCACCAGTTGACACATCAATAATTTGACTGTCAGCAAATCTGGCTTCAGCCTTGAGTGCTTCGATTCCTGGCAAATCCGCAGGTAACAAAAAGGAAGCAGTGCTGGGTTCAACGCATAAACTGTGACCAACCCGTAGTGCTAAAATTACTCTTTTTTGTACCCATTCCTCTAGCGATAAAGCCAGATATTCCAAATAAAAACTGCTTTCGGTGTAAGTTAATTTCAGCATTCCTTATGCTCTCCTGCTATTCCAGGTTTGCTTGCACATCTATCCAAAATTTTGTGGCACTTTCTCGCCAAGTTTCACTAAATGCAAAGGCTACGGCCGGGTGAACTGGTATTTTTGGTTTAGTACGCAACTGCATACCCACCTCAACCGGGGTGTGGTCTCGTTTTTGAGAGTTACATCTTTCACACTCTAATACTGGTATTGCGTCCACCGCTTCACTCCTTAATAAAAAACCCCCGCTTCTGATTTAGATGAGGCGGGGGTAAAATTTGACCATCATGTTGTTTGGTCTTACCTTGGTACAGCATTTCTCTGTCTGTACCTCCCGCTTCTTACATCTAGTTGTCGTTTGGCATTCAGCCCATCAATACTGAAATATCTAAAATCATGATTTTCCTCTGTGATTTGCTCTTGCTGGTGGCTACCATCGCCCATAAATAAATACTCCACTCCCACAGCACCTGATTCCCAACTAATGCGATAGTTGGTTGCGCTCCAGAAAGTAGAGATGGGGTAAATGGCTTTCACAGAAAATTTCACCTATTGAACATTCCTTTAAACATACTACACTTGTATTACTATCCTGTCCATACTTTAAAGGAGAAAAGTCATGCACACAATTACTCGCACCCCAACTACCGATATGGAAGTTACTAGCATCCGCTTGGAGCGAGAACTTAAGGAGAAACTCAAAGAAATTGCCGGGAATCAGGGTTATCAAGCCCTCATCCGCGATATTCTCTGGAATTATGTACAGCAAAAATCTGGCGAGTGGAAACCGCGATTTTCACGAGCCGATATTCGCGCTAGTATAGCCGCCACAGCTCAACAAGAAGAACGTTGTGTACTCACAGGTCAACTCATTCAACCCCAACAAGCCATGTTATTAGGACTAACCAGAAACGGCGATATGGTTCCTCTCGCTGTCGAGAGTCTAGCAGGATAGTTTGCTATGCAGGTGAATACAGCTTAGTTGCTGCTTGATAAGCTACTAGGTTGTATTCATCACCTTCTCATCAGAAAATTTCTATGTTGATTGCTTGACAAATAAATATTTTTAATTTAATAAATTAAACACTATGTCAACTAAGCATTAAAGTATTTCCTGTCTTCACCCAGAAATTTTGGGTTTTTGAATTGCTCTATAAGTTTTTCTATAAGTAATATTACTTAAGCATTTGCGTCCCCACAGTAGTAATGCGGTGATTATATATGAAGTGCTGGTTTGAAATCCAGAGAAATCACGGTTTATGTATAGTTCCCAACAAGGTATGGTAAGGCAAAAGTTATTAATTGGTACTACACCATTTCCCTAAACATAAGTTAAATTAAGTATTCTCGAAAGTTTTGAGTATTTTTATGGTCATGTATAAATTAGCCTAATATACTGATAATTTGGTCATCTACAAAATAAAGGGGCTATAACAGAATGATAGAAAATCTTCAAGTAAGATTTGCCATCCATCCTGTATAGCCACACAACGAACGGTGAATAATATGCCAAAAAGTTGGGTGCAAGCAAATGGGGTCATTATTCAAGCACAAATCAGGAATGAAAAAGCATTTACTAGTGTTACCACAACGCCCCGATGACCCAGAGAGACTCAAACCATACCCAGTCAAACTGATGCAGCATCAGGAAGAAACAGCCCACAAGTTGGCGCAAAAGATTAATCACATCATTACTAGCAGTCAATCGACAGCATTGATGCTGCCAGAAATTGCCAAATTGATAGGCATAGCTACTAATGTAGATTGTTGCTGCTTAGTTACGGTGAAGAGTGAGGACTCAACCGAAGCAACAACAGCTAGTTGGTGTTCTGATGAATATCTAGGAATGCCCCAGCCAGATGAACTATTCTCTGTTGAACAGTTAGTGCTGCAATGTGCTACTGAACCCTTCACGATTGAGGATATTGCCACAATTCGTCATAGTTTAGTGATTGGGTGTCAACAGTTACCATTACCTATCAAATCGGTGTTAGCGATTCCTACTCGCTTTGGTGGGAAAAATAATGGTGTAATAAATCTGATCCAATTCCAATCCTATAATTGGGGGAATTCAGAAAAAGAAATACTCAACACGATCGCCTCATCCTGTGCGATCGCTTTTTCTCAAGTCACCCAAGCACAGTTAATTTCCACCCAGCAGCAATATCTACAAAAAAGTAATCAGCATCAAAGCCTGATCAAGCAATTAACTATACTAAGTCGGAGTAACTTGGAGTTAAATCAAATGCTCCAACTCGCCATAGCATCTACTGCTGAATCTTTACAAGCAGACAGGGGTTTATTAATCCTCCTCAAATATACAGATCCATTATTTAGAACTCGCACTAAAAAACAAATTCCCCAAGCTAAAGCCGAAGTTGCTGGTGAATGGTGTAGGGACAATCCCTGTCAACCAGAATCTTTAAATCAATCTTTTGCTTTGGCAGATTGTGCTTTGTGTCAGCGAGCTTTTCTGGAGGGGGGAAAACCACTGATCATCAATGACTATACAGAATTACAAGATACTACAACGGTTGCCCCATTATTTGCCATTACAGAATTGCCAGCCGTGCTGTTAATGCCATTAGAAAATCAAGGTAGAATCTTAGGTTTTATAGTGCTACAACAAGCAGTGCCTCGTGAGTGGCAACTAGCAGAATTAAATCTAGTAGAAATGGTCTGCGCTCAAGTCAGCAACGCCATTATTCAGTCAAAAACCCTACGACAAGTCCAGACTTTAGTGGATGAGCGTACCGCCAAACTTCAAAGCAGCCTGGAACTACAAGCTAAACTGCACGAAAGAACACGGCAATATGTAGACCAATTGCGGGAGTTAAACCAGCTCAAAGACGAATTTATGAGCAACATTAGCGATCGCCTGCGCTACCCCCTGACAAATATGATGATGTCTATCAAGAACTTACGTCTACCAGGGATTACCGCCGAACGTCAAGGCAGATACTTGGAGATTCTCGAACAAGAATGTTCTAAAGAAATCAACTTGATTAATGACTTGCTGACTCTGCAAAAACTAGAGACGCAGCAAGAACCGCCACGCTATGAAAATATTCATGTCAATACGAAAATCCAAGAACTCAGGAGTTCTTTAACTGCAAAACTAGTAGAAAAAGGCTTAAGTATAAATTTAGACATACCAGAGAAACCGTTAAAACTCCAAACAGAACTAGAGAGTTTTGACAGAATTCTGCATGAGTTATTAAATAATGCGTATACATACTCAGAGAGGGATACAGTTATTCACCTGCACGCCAGTCACCAAGTTAATCAGTTAGTAGATCAAGTTATGATCAAAGTGACTAACACAGGACGTGGCATCTCCCAAGAAGAGGCGACCTATATCTTTGATAGGTTTCGTCGCGGTAGAGGAGGTCGTTGGACACCAGGTACTGGCTTAGGACTCGCTTTAGTGAAATCCTTAGTGCAGCATTTAAATGGAGCGATCGCAGTTGAAAGTACACCAATACCTGATTCTCAACTGAGCGAAATCTGTTTCACCCTGACTCTGCCCCAGTTTTCTGACGACAGCAAACCATATTCTGAAAGTGACTAACCAACAAAAAACCACAGAAGACTTTGAACTCGATCCCAATCTCGACCCTGAATTGGGTTTGGTTGCGGATACAGCTAATTTACCCCCAGTCGATGTCCAAATCGCCAAAGTTGCCGAGCGACAACGACAAATTACGGCTAAAGTTCAAATTCCCCATCCAGTAGAACGAGTCTGGAAGGTGTTAACAGATTATGAAGCCTTGACTGAATTCATTCCCAACCTAGCCAAAAGCAGTCTTTTAAAGCATCCTAACGGTGGAATTCGACTCGAACAAATCGGCTCTCAGCGTTTACTCAATTTCAACTTTTGCGCCCGCGTAGTTCTAGACTTGGAAGAATCTTTCCCCAAAGAAATCAACTTCCAAATGGTCGAGGGAGATTTTAAAGGCTTTTCTGGTTATTGGTGTTTAGAACCTTATGTCCTGAATGAACTAATCGGCACTAATCTCTGCTACAGCATCCAAATATGGCCAAAATTGACTATGCCGGTGACAATTATTGAACGTCGTCTCAGCAATGATCTCAAATCTAATTTGCTGGCGATTTACCAGCGAGTCAATTACCTAGCAAATCAACAGTAACTATCGTACCTATGCTGAGAACCTCCGGCTTTTAGCCGGGGAATGAAAGCTATCCGCCTGAAATATCCAAGCATTTTAGTTTTACTAGATTTCGGGTAAAATCTCACTCATGATGTTGGTGAAAAACCCATAACAAAAAAACATCATGAGTTAATTAAAAGTAGCCGCACAGCCAAGTAATTGGTCGAGGCGAGTAGGACTGTTTGAGCCAGTCAAAGACCGGAAGGGCAGAACAAACATTGCGTAGTCTGCTTATAGCAGGCGTAGCAATATCAGTTCGGAATCCTGGTTTTTCAAAGCCAGGAGAGTTCAAAAAGACTAAGTTCCTACAGAAATCTATCTGTAGGAACTAATTCTTAAAATATAGGTGAGACTTTTTAGTCTCCTTTAATTTAATCAGTACCCCCAGGGGAATTCGAATCCCCGTTACCTCCGTGAAAGGGAGGTGTCCTAGGCCTCTAGACGATGGGGGCATCAACCTCAGACCTTTTATAAATTAACGGATTTTTCAGAGAATGTCAAGACATTAGGCGAAAAAAATTTTTAAGTTCGTAGTAAGGACTTTAGTCCTTCTTTTTTCAGCACTTTAGCCTACCCTGTTAGACAATTAACCCTAAACTCTTTTTCCTCTAGTACACAGTGAACATCTTTCATCAAGCAGATTACTCACATCTATCAACAGATGTATTCTGTTTAGTGTTTAATACTCAGAAAGTTATGCCAATCATTGGCGAATTGTCACACTCGGTCGCCAATATAGCGAGAAATAGAGTATTGTGAAAAACTACGTATGAAAAAAACTCTGAAGTTCACAAAGGATAAATGGTCTAATGTTGTACCCTGTAAAGGGAATATTCATTATTCTTTACAAAAGATTTTGAAATACATCGCTCAAAATCCATAGCATGGAAGCATCTTTTGAAGTCACCCTACAGATGGTGATCACTGTCGTTGCAGGTATTAGCGCGCAAGTATTGGCGGCATATTTTCGTGTACCCAGCATCGTCCTATTACTCGTAGTGGGCATTTTCCTGGGTTCTGATGGGATTGGTCTTTTACATCCCCAGTTACTCGGCTCAGGATTGGAAGTGATTGTAGCCCTAGCAACGGCAATCATTCTATTTGAAGGTGGATTAAACCTAGATTTGCGAGAGTTGGGTAGAGTTTCTTTAAGCCTGCAACTGCTCGTCACCTTGGGGACACTGGTAACGCTGATTGGTGGGAGTATGGCGGCTCACTGGTTGGGTGAGTTTCCTTGGAATATAGCTTTTCTCTACGCTTCTATCGTCGTGGTGACAGGGCCAACGGTGGTTGGCCCCTTACTAAAGCAAATCAATGTAGACCGCCAAGTAGCAACACTACTCGAAGGGGAAGGAGTATTAATCGATCCTGTCGGCGCAATTCTCGCCTTTGTGGTGCTGGACACCATCGTTAATGGTGACGCTGACCCCATCAACGCCATCGTCGGTTTAGTCATGCGCCTGGGTGTTGGTGCGGCGATTGGTGCTGTTGGCGGTTATGTGATGAGCTTGATTTTCAAACGCGCCAATTTTTTGTCATTCGAGTTAAAAAACCTCGTGGTTTTGGCGGTGCTATGGGGTTTGTTTACCCTAGCGCAGATCATTCGCACCGAATCAGGGGTGATGACTACTGTAGTCGCCGGGGCAGTATTTGCTAACTCCTCTGTACCAGAGGAACGCTTGTTGCGTAGCTTTAAAGGTCAACTGACCATTTTGAGTGTTTCTGTACTCTTTATCCTGCTAGCGGCTGATTTATCCATTGCTAGTGTGTTTGCTTTAGGTTGGGGCAGTTTATTTACTGTCTTGGTGTTGATGTTTGTCGTTCGCCCGATTAATATCCTGTTGTGTACTGGAAACAGTGACTTAAATTGGCGACAGAAATTATTTTTAAGCTGGGTTGCGCCTAGAGGTATTGTTTCGGCTTCGGTTGCTTCCTTGTTTGCGATTTTGTTGACCAAACATGGCATCAATGGTGGTGATGCAATTAAAGCTTTGGTTTTCCTGACGATTATCATGACGGTGGTTTGTCAAGGATTGACGGCTGGCTGGGTTGCTAGATGCCTACAAATCACTTCTCAAGAAGCTACAGGTGCGGTAATTGTCGGTTGTAATCCCTTAAGTCTATTAATTGCCCGTTTCTTTCAAGAACGGGGGGAAAATGTTGTACTCATCGATACTGAACCAGAATTTTTAGCTCAAGCTGAAGCTCAAAACATCAGGGTAATTGCTAGCAGTGCGCTGGATGCTGAGGTGTTGGAAGAAGCAGGACTAGCTTCGATGGGGACTTTCTTGGCGATGACTAATAATGGTGAGGTAAATTTTGTTTTGGCGCAACGAGCAGCCGAGGAATTTAATCCTCCAAGAGTTTTAGCTGTTTTTCCCCGTGACCCCCAAGCTAATAATTCAACTAACAATAAAGTTAATCAAGCTTTTGTCTCGGATTTGGCGATTAAAACTTGGAATGAGTATCTCAATGATGGGCGAGTCAAGTTAGGGACAACTACACTCAATGAAGCAGAATTTACTACCCAACAGGAACGCATCCAAGAAAAAATTCGGACTGGAGTTTTAGTCCCGTTGTTGGTAGAAAGAGAAGATCGTCTCCAGATTACGCCAGCTAACCAAGATTGGGAAGTAGGCGATCGCATTATCTACCTGTTACATGACCCCAGACCGAACCTATTAAAACGCTTATCTGGTGCTAGTCAGTCTACGCCTCTAGTTCTAGAAAAATTACCAGAGTTGGAAGAAGTACCTTTAGCGAAATTAGCTCAACTTTCTGCTAGTGATGCAGCTGCTAGTTGAATTTCCTCCCCGGCTTGTTCTGTGTACATTTCTTGTTCTTGCCACAATAAAGCCGCCAAATGCACCACAGCCAAAATAATCGCCCCTAGGGAAATTATGTAGCTGTGTAGGGTGTATAAATGCTCAACAGTAATGCTGCTAATTGCTCCACCACCTGTAAGAATATCTCGCAGTTGTGAACCAATCACGGGAATAGCCTGGATATTGCCTAGCTCAATGTTAAACCGCCAGTAGCCTTCTTGAGTCCAGTCAAGAATCATGGCTGTCCAATCAAGAGCGATCGCACTCAAGGTAAATAAAATCCCACTTACCCAAGCAAATAGCCAACTCCGGCGAAATTGCCTTCCTAAAAACATGATGACGATTTGCACCAGAGCGATCGCAATCATCACATTACCTGCAATATCATGCGCTCTATGGAACAACCAACCATAGGAAACCTGTGTATCAATCATCCTCAGTGAGTTATAAGCCCCGCCTGCTGTGGGTTCGTAATAAAAAGACAACAAAATGCCAGTAGAGACATAAATCAGGCACAGGGAAAGAATTACGACCGATAATATCGTTGCGATTCGCCGCAAAATCCTATCAAACTGGGTGCTTTGCATGGCTCACCCCTCCTGTTATTAGATTAAGTATGTATTTTTATTACAATATAACTAAGATTTATTAATATATCTATATTTCTTTTGCTAAGAGCTTAGTTTTTTAAACTAAATACTGCCCCCAAATTGCTAACTTTTCTGGCGAACCATACCAAATACCTGGACTTCTGGGCGAATGTCTCACACCTTCAATTACCAAATTTTCTGCGTCAGCCAAGTGAGCAGCTGCAATAGGTGTGATTCCATCACCCCAGGTATTACCCAATCCACAGGTTAATTGATAACTGCTGTAAGCAAACCAACTACCCAGCCGCCTTTCCCCAAAAATCGTTTTACCAGCGACGCAAACGTAACGCACGGTTTGATAAAAAGCTCCGGGGTAGTTATCATTCACAAAATCCAAATTCAAGCGAGTCCAGCGTTCCTGGCTAGTGTGGGGTGTACCCAGGGTAATGAGAGTCGCCACTAAAGGATGAGCATTCCAGACATTCACCGCATAAGGCTTTTCTCCCAAATAGATGCGAGAAATCCAACCGCCAGCCGAGTGACCAATCAAATTGATTTGAGTAGCGTTATATTCCTGTAATGCTTGTTTAACAGTGCGATCAAGTTGTTGCAAAATTGGTGTGATGGGTCTACCGCCAATAGTGGGTATCCAGTCACGCCGACGAAGAGGGACTGTAAATGTTGGGAAACCTAACCCTTTAAGAGTTGCTTCTAGTGGACGATAGGCGATCGCACTTTCTAAATATCCCGGCACAATAACTATAGGTAATGGCATAATCAATTCAAAATTCAAAATGACGCTCGATGACTCGCTAACGCTGTGCTAACAAAATTCAAAATGGGTGGTATTAGGAATTATTCTCCCCTACTCCCCTACACCCCTACACCCCTACACCCCTACACCCCTGTTTCTTGAAGAAATAGCAAAACAGGCAACATTTTCAGATGTTGTAGGTATGGTAATATATCTCGGCTTGCCGATATTCATCACCACAGCTTGAGTTTTCTTTCAGAAGTGCAACTACTAATTAATCTTGTGTTTTGAGTAAAAAGACTTATGCACTTAGACTGATGCGATCGCTCTGACTGGTAACTACTCTATGCTTAAGCTGGAATAGTGCGGAATGGTGCAACGCATAAGAATGGAAATTTCTTAGTGAGCATTTCATTCACAAGCTCATCAGCCAGTGCAACCAAGAAAACGCGTTATAGCTTTAAAAATTAAAGAGTGGAAAAAGTTTCCATTCTCCTGTTTTGAGCGTCAACATAGACAGCTATGATTTTTCTAAGGGACGCATTTATTACAATCAAGATAAAATTTCTTTCCTAGTCAACTGCAACCGAGCCGAGTGAACGATTAACAGCTATGTCTTACGTCTCCCTGATAAAAAATATACCAGAATTCCTTAGCCAACCAACTGGGATAGCAGCAATAGCCTCTGTTGGCATTCACGGTGCAATTGCATTGATTGTGCCATTGATGCCTGTAGATTCTAACCAACCGAAAGAATTATCTGCACAAAAAACATTTGGAGTTTTAGAACTCAGCCAAGCTGATCAAAGTCGGCTACCACAAACTCCAGAGATGAACTCAGTTGCACTACAACCACAACTGCCTTTACTACAAAATCAATTTCCTCAACAACCGCAACTGAATAATATTCCTAATCTGGATGCTCAGACGACTGTCTTACCTCCTTTACCACCACCTGTAAATACACCGTTATCAATGCCACCGCTTGCGACAATACCAGAAAATTATCGCATACCCTCTTTACCACAACGTCAGCCTTTGCGGGTGTCTCCCAAGAGAAATTTCCGATTTGATGATTCTACCTTCAATCCGGCTAACAATAAATTCGCTACTGTCACTCCGCCTAATTTTGATAACAAGCAGATAGTTCCAGAAGCATCAAAACCTCTATCTGTAGACAAATTACCAGAATTGGGTGCGGCGACACTACCAAACGATTTGCCTGCTACTCCACCTGCTATTAATACACCCAATAGCAATCAAGCAACTACACAGCTCGGTGGCGATGCAGCTAATCCCATTACTAAGACTCCCAACGTCGGAGATGATTTAGCTCTCGCTAATCAACCCATACCTAAATTAGAGCAAGGAAATACTCCAAATATTCCTAATTTGCCTTCAAAGCAAGCTGAACCGGGTGAAATTGCTCAGGTAACTTCATACGAAAATTTGAGAAAAGCACTTCAGCAGCAATACCCCAACTCGCAAGAAAAAGCAGTTATTCGTAGTATCATCCCTACAGAAAAACCAGGTCTTGACAGTACAGTATTGGGTGTGTTGGTGATAGACACCGAAGGTAAAGTGTTAGATATCAAGTTTCAAGACAGGTTAGTTTCTCCTGAACTGGAACTGAAAGCAAGGCAATATTTTACTCGAAACAAGCCTAAACCTGATCAGCAAATCAGCCGTTATCCATTTAGCTTACGTTTTCAACATGGCAGCAGCGTTACAAATGAAACCAGTGAAGAAAAAGCTCCGGCTGTAGTTATCCCCAATTCAGGTACTAATCCGGGTGTCAATAATGGTCAAGCTACACCTAAAACCGAAGCTACGTCTCAGCCTTTACCACAACTACAAATCAACAAAAATCAGCCTGCATCGAATGCAGTCGTAAAACCACCTTCTGAGCAGACTGTAAACGAAGATGGTTTATCTTCTTCACTAGAATCTGGTCAAGACCTGATACGGAAGTTGCAAAATTTACGTGAGACTAGACAGCAAAAGGAAAACTCCAATACCTCAAAACAATAAAATTGGTTGATTAATTCATGAAACTTAAGAACCTCAGTTTCTCCGCGACACCGAGGTTCTTAAGTCTTGCAATTTTCACCAACCTTGCTCGGCCTTTTGGAAGACGTAAGCAGCCACCTCCAGAATTTCTTGCTCACTTAACTTTTTTTTGAAGGCAGGCATAGCATTTTTACCATTTTCTACTTGATGGATAATGGCCTGTATGGAGTCAGTATTGTAGTTATTGAGATACTTTGACAGTGCTTCTTTGTGCAAAGTTTTTGTGGAAATCAGAATATTACCGCCACCTATATGACAAGCAGCACAGTTATTCTGAAAAATTTTAGCACCTGGTGATATTTCTGCTGCTAGAACTGGACTAATAAATGTAAGTTTAAGTATAGCGATCGCCACCAATAACATTAATAAGACTATTCTCAAAATATTTTCCTCAGAACCAGGCTTTAGCAATTGCAAAACTATAAAATTTGTGGTGACAAGTCTATTTCTGCTCTTTATGAGGGGGGAATAAGACTAGTCACCACCATTAATTTACAGTATTGCTCTTGGCTAATTTAGCCGTGGAGCATGAAAAATCATTGGGTCTAGCCTTCAACAATGATTTTACCGACCATACCAGCACCGCGATGTGGTTCGCAGTAGAAGGTGTATTCACCAGCAGGAGCATCTGCGGCGAAGGTGGTTGTTTCTTTTTGACCAGGACTCATCATCAACTGTTTATGAGATAGTGCTTTAGCTAAATCAGCACTCTTAGCAGGGTTGAGAGCAGAATCAAACACAACGTTGTGGGGAGGTACTTTGTTGTTTAACCATTCGATGGTATCGCCTGGCTTAATACTCAACTTTGCTGGCTCAAATGCCAACATTCCTTTATCTGTACCCAGTTTAACTGTATATGTTTCAGCCGCAGCACTAGGCGTGAAGATGGCGACACTGCTCACAACTAAAACAAGTGTCAATACAGCTAGGCTAAAGCGTTTCCAGCTTGCAGCAATTAATTTCATGGATTTCTCCCAGATAAACAGTTTTCATTTTCCTAATCTCATTTTAAATAAAATCAAGCGCAAATATGACAACTTGTCGTAGATAGAATTTTTTTTTTGAAAAAAAGCCGGAAATCAATAGTAAAAACTTAACTAAAAACTAGATTTTTATGTTTTTATTAATGCTGTTGAGTTTTTTATGGGTAGCAAAAATTCTGAGTTCTGAATTCTGAGTGTTGGGTAATATAGGAATTAATCATGAGAAACCAAATATGATGACTCAATCAGATTTCTAGTCTTATTACTCAAAACTCAGCACTCAGCACTCAGCACGGGCTAAACGCCCCGCTACCGCTAACAGCACTCAGCACTCAGCACGGGCTAAACGCCCCGCTACCGCTAACAGCACTGAATTTAGTAGTAGATTTTACCGCCACCCCATTTGTCGCCCAGAATCTTGGGCTGTAGAAGGATATGACCTGCGATCGCTTTGAGGTCATCGTCGGTCAGATTTCGCATTTCTGTGAAAATATCTGCGCTCTTGATGCTGGGGTGTAATTCGGAAATTTCCTCTTCCCCGTCATAGGTGGTGGGATTTTTCATGTAATCCACCAAACCTTCAACGTTGTCACGCTTAGGTGTTGCTAGAGCCAGTGCT
This sequence comes from Nostoc sp. UHCC 0870, assembly GCF_022063185.1. Taxonomy (NCBI): domain Bacteria; kingdom Bacillati; phylum Cyanobacteriota; class Cyanophyceae; order Nostocales; family Nostocaceae; genus Nostoc; species Nostoc sp. UHCC 0870. The sequence goes on from NZ_CP091913.1 coordinate 1,054,723, forward strand.
TCTGGTTCAAGTCCTACGTTCTGGTTGGTCTTAGTTACACCACCGACATGGCATTGGGCGCAAGCGTATTGAAATAAACGTTTACCTTCTTTGACTTGTTTTAAACTCAGTGTGACGTTATCACCCTGAGCATTTAATTTCACTGTTCTGGTAGCTTCGTCTAGTTCCACTGCTGTTGCGCTACCGACAACCAACTGAAACGTCAGTAAAATAGTAGCGGCAACAACGCCAATAAGTCTTCTAAACATGTTTCCCCTTAAAGATTTTGACGCTCAACACAGCTAAAAAAGTGATACTCAATCTCTAAGATTGCCACAGAAAAACCCTTGGCTACAGTCACACTGTAGTCTAGTAATATCTCTGCGATCGCTAGGTTTGCAAAACCCATAACGTGTGTTAACTAACAGATAGAGATTGAGTCGCTGTAATACCAATATCACGTTAGGAGTGCAATTTGTTGCCCAAAATTTGGAATGGGGATCGGGGACTGATAACTGATGACTATCCTTTACCACCGGTGAAGGCTGCACTTTGGATAAAGTAGCGGTTGAAAAAGGCGTAAATACTTAAGGCTGGTAGGGTGAAGACCATAGAGGCCGCCATGATGTAGTTCCAGTAGCTGATGTACTGCCCTTTGAAGGTGTTCAAACCTAGGGGGAGAGTAAACATTTCTGGATCGAATAAGATGACTACTGGCAGTAAAAAATTATTCCAACTACCCATAAACACAAAAACCGCCTGTGCTGCTAGGGCTGGTTTGGCTAGAGGTAAAATAATATGCCGGAAAATCCCAAAGGTGTTTAAGCCGTCTAGTTGTCCAGCTTCTTCTAGTTCTTTAGGAAAATTAACAAAAAACTGCCGCATCATAAAAATAAAAGTGGCATTGACCATACTAGGTACAATCATGCCTTGATAAGAATTGAGCCAACCAATGGCTTTCAATATCAAAAATGTCGGAATCAGGGTGATTTGTGCGGGTACAGCTAGCACCGCCAAAATCAAGAAGAACCAAAAATTTCTCCCCGCGAAGCGCAGTCTAGCTAAGGCATAACCAGCCATAGAATTGAAGAGCAAGTTTAAGCCCGTGACACTGACAGCAATCAATACACTGTTGAATAGCCAGCGTAAAAATAAGGGTTCTTGTAGGAAGATTTGCTTGTAGTTGTCAAGGGTAAAACTTTTCGGGAAAAAATTAGGTTCACCACTGATAATCTCAGAGAGGGGCTTAAATGATGCTGACAACGCCCACAGAAAGGGAATTAAGGTAATTACTGCATAGGTGGTCAACACAACATACAGCAGCAACTTAGCCAATGAGATATGACGCAACATGAGTAAGTAGGTCGGTGTAAATAATTATGGTTGGGATCAGGCAGGGAGCAGGGAGCAGGGAGCAGGGGGAGAAAGAATTTGAGCCTTATTTACTTTTATTTACATAGTTTGGTTTTATTGCATCGACTTACTTTAATTGAAATCAGTTATCAAGGCGTATTGTGGGAAATGAGTGACCCCCCACCAATACCTACCACATTATCCTCCAGATAAAGCTTGCTGTAACTTTTTGCAGCTTTTTTCAATTGCATCAATGCTACCAGCATTGATAAATCCGTAATAATCAAGTACATAAACGCGGTTATTTTTAGTTGCGTTTAATTTTTGCCAAAAAGACTGTTTTTTCCAATCATCTAAAACTGCTGCTTCTGATTGTTGTTGTGGCGGATTAACTACCAATAAAACTTCGGGATTCACTTCTAAAACTTTTTCTGGTGACAGAGTGATATAACCACGAAATGGACTTTTACCTTGTAAATCACCAGTTATATTTTGCACCTGAAATTTTGTCAATAAATCTCCTGCCCAACTATTTTTATTAGGTGATAAAAGTGGTTGGGGACTGACTAATACCAAGGCTGATACATTCTGTTTAGAAGTAGTACCAATAAAACTTTGATAGCGGTTGATTAAAGGCTGGGGGTCAGCATCAATATATTTAGCTAAATCTTGCGTAAGCTTTTCTAAAGCCTGCCAACTATCAAGCTTATAAGTATATACAGTAATACCTAGTTCTTGTAATCTCTGGGCTTCTTTGGTAAAAAAGCCCTCTGGGATGATAGCTAAATCTGGTTTGAGGGCGATAATTTTTTCTAAATTAGGTGGGGTTTGATTTTCACTTACACGAGGAATATCTTTAAATCTGGCATCTTTTTGAAATAAACTACTACCAGTCATGCCCACTAATTTAGTTTGATCTAATTGGTAGATAATATCAGCCGCAATACTAGAAAGCGCAACTACTTTTTTAACAGATGTTTGTGGCGAAGTTGCACTATTATTTTGGGTTACGGGGGTGACTTGTGCTTCAGGAGTAGCCGTAGAACTACAAGCTACTAAAAGTATAAGTAATAAGCATGATATCCAGCGTTGAAACATATTAAAACAATTGGTAAAATCAACAAAACTAAAAACGGACTGTGAGACTAGCGGCGAAGTTAATACCAGGTTGGGTATATAAATCGAGGAAGCGATCGCTTGCATTGACACCCCGGACATCAGACCATTCAATATACCGTTCGTTGAATAAGTTGAAAATCCCCAGGTTTAAAGTTGTATTGCGGTTAAAGTTATAGTAACCCAGTAAATCTACAACAGTGTAGGCTTTAGATTTAAAAAAATCACTACTACTCACTCTGTCTTTATCTGCTACAACAGTAGTTGCTAATTCTGCCCCCCAAATGTCACCGGGAGAACGATAGCGAAGTCCTAAAACTGCTTTGAAAGGGTCTACAGAATCCAAAGGTTGATTTGTTTCTTTGTTATCACCTACAGCATAAGCTAAACCACCAAATAAGCTTACACCATCAGAAGTATTATTGAAGCGATATTCACCTTTAGCTTCAATGCCATAAATTGTTGCACCTTTGATATTTTGACTTTGGAATTGTTGGAATGGTCTACCACCTATGGGTAATACTCCCACTTGTACATTCTCAATAAAATTATCGTAGCGGTTGTAAAAGCCTGTCAGACTAAATTTTCCTTGGGGGAAACTACCCCGTATACCAACTTCGTAGCTATCGCTGGTTTCAGGTTTTAAGTTGGCATTAGGTAATACTGTGTAACCAAAAGCAAAATTAGTAAAGGCTAGTGTTGCATCATCGTAGGGAGGGCTACGAAAACCACGGGCATATTGAGCAAATAATGCAACTTCTGGTGTAACTTTGGCAACTATACCTAAGCGTGGTGAAATAGCCGAATCAGAAAAACCCTTCACTTCAGAATTTTGAGTGTTGATTCTATTAAAATCATCATCTCTATTAGGACTTAATTGATAATAGTCATAACGAATTCCTGGGATTAAAGTAATTCTGCCATCAGCAAATTCTATTTCATTCTGTACATAAACTCCGCCCCTTAATGTGTTGGTATCGGGGAATGTTTTATTGGGGAAGAGTTCACCTATGACATTTTTTGTCACTGCACCAGTAGTTTGATTAAATTCTGTGGCATCACGGGGACGGGTAGTGGCAGTATTAAATAAATCAAACCCGTAGGTAAGACGATGATTAACATTACCCGTTTTGAAATTACTTTGTAACTGGACATCTCCCCCAATGATTTGTTGAGAAAAACTATTTTTCTGTACTCGACGAATGTTTTGTCTAGCACCGTTAATAAAACGAGTTTCTACTTCCTCTGTGGTGTCTGCATCTTGGTAATAAACTTGCCATCTTAAGTTTTGGAATAATGAACTATTAGGATTAGCATAGTCATGACTCAAACTAATTCTTCCTCGTCGCACATCATCTTCTGCAAATTGACTAACTGTTGTTAATCGCGTAAAGGGATTAAACCCCGCAGAACTTCTGACATCAGTCTCAGTGTTGCGATCAAGTAATTCACCAGTCAGCCTAAAAGTATTATTATCATTTGGACGAAAAACAACTTTACTAAAGAAATTATTGCCCCCTACATCTTGAGGATTAGGTGCAATTCCGCCATAGTTTTGCAGTTCATTTTGATCACGGCGAGTATATTGTAATAACCCTGATAATTTTTCATCTCCCCCAGCTAAAGTAAGAGTTTCAGCTAACCCATAATCAGATGTGTTGTAGCTGACTTTACCACTCACATAGAAGGGACGATTAAAAATACTCAGGTAATCTTCTGGGTCTTTAGTAATAAAAGAAACAACGCCGCCAATGGCATCACTACCGTAGAGAGTAGACGCGGGGCCACGGAGTATTTCTACTTTGCTCAGAGATTCAAAATCTACTAAATCTCGGCTAGTGTTGAAGTAAATATCAGGTACACGAACGCCATCAATTTGGATTAATACACGATTTCCTTCAATCCCCCGGATATTAATACTAGAATTACCTGCACGGGTGGGACGGTTGCGTACAGATACACCGGGTTCATAACGAATTAAATCTTTGATATCGCGGATAAAAAGATTTTGAATATCGTCATCATCAATGATGGTAATTGTCCCTGGAGAATCTTGTAATGATCTAGGTGTCCGAGTTCCTGTGACTGTAATTTCAATATCTGCTTCACTATCTGCTTCACTGCTAGTTTCTTCCTCTTCCTGTTGACAAGCTTCTGGCAAGTTTTGATCATTGGCTTCTGCTTGATTATCTTCAGGGGGACATTCCGGCGGTGTTTCCTCTGGCTGTTGTTTGAGTAGGTCAGCGTTATGATTTGGCAAATTAATGTCTTGCAATTGGGGCATTTCTGCTGATGCAGCCGCAAAATTACCAACAGTAATTAACAGGATGTTGATGAAAAGTAAATTGGATTTCATGATTTTATGGCACTGGAAAATAAAGGTTAATGTCGCAACAATAACCAGCAAATAATCACATGATGAGTAGGAGTATTTTAATTACAGGATTGACACACCAAACTCTTCGCTTTGGGAGGTGTTACAGGGTAAACTTCTAGCCTGAGCATCACTTGGATGTATATCTGTGACTAATAGAGAAATATTTTTATTAAAATTTGTTAGAAAAAGATATTAGATATAGCTACATTTGCAATAACCTAAAAGTAAGATGGATGCAGTTACTACCAGCATTGATTCCTGTGAAGATGATCTTCCCAGAATTGCTGCTCAGTAGTTGTCTATAAATTATTAGAATACTAATGCAAGTTCTTGTCAACTAAATTATTCAAAATATTTGTCATTAAATTCTCATGTATGGCAACGATGGAGAGAAGAGGTAAAAAAGATAAATACAGTTACTTCCGTTAAAACCGTTACCTAGAGACACTTCTATGGTTCAGGTGTAGGACATTTTCTCACTCAAACCTGCTCCCTGCCAAAAAGTCGTCGTTGTAGTAGTGTGACAGCAATGATTACCACTGCTAATAAAAATGCGATCGCAGCTGCATATCCCATCTGTAAATAGCGAAAGACAGTTTGATAAATCAGCAGCACGACAGTCAGGGTGGCATTATTCGGCCCACCAGTCCCACCAGAGAAAATATACGACTGATCAAATAATTGAAAAGTCCCAATTATGCCTATCGCCACCACAAAGAAAGTCACAGGTTGTAGTAAGGGAATAGTAATGTAAATAAACTTTTGCCACCCATTAGCCCCATCAATTTCTGCTGCTTCATAAACTTTTTGGGGAATATCTTGCAATGCTGCCAAATATATCACCATATAAAATGGTGCAGTTGACCAAATATTCATGATCATGATACCTTTAAGGGCAACAGATGGATCACCCAACCAATTGTAAGTAGGTAGTCCTACAAAGGCGAGAAAATCATTTAGTAACCCATCAGTGTTATAAATCCACATAAAGATGAGGGTTAGCACAGCCGAAGATGTAACTGTAGGCAAAAAGTAGAGAACGCGCCACCACTTTTGAGCATGAATCCCAGAATTTAAAGTTACGGCTAGAATCAACGCCAAGATAGTTTGACTAGGTACAACAATTGCCACGTATTCGGCTGTATTTTTTAACGCAATTCCAACTCTAGTATCGGTAAATAATCGCTGGAAATTACTCAAACCAATAAATTCGTAATCAATACCGCCCAAAAGTTGAACTTTATGCAGCGAAAGAAACACAGCGTAAAGAATAGGCAGTAATACGAAAGTTCCTAAAACTAGAATGACGGGCATCATGAACATATACCCTGCGATGGTGTCTTGGATGTTCCATCTGTGGCTTATTCTTCGCCTGCGGTTCAGAAACATCATTCAACCTCCGTATAATTTTAGCTGGGCTGATGTTAATAAAGTATTCCTCGGAATTTATATCGTGCTAGCAATTATGGGTGGGATTGTTACCTTTGCAAAGACTTGCACCAAGACTTGTGTTTACACCATAGCCAGGGGAAACACATCTAATTTGTTTTGACAGAATGCAACTTATATGTATATAAAAAAAGGATGTATTATTAGGTTGATATCAATTTAATAACCCTATACAAAGAAGATTTGATGGTAAAATCGTTTCTGTTTTTGATGGTATAGCGTTTCTTGGTTGAGTTAGGTACAAGAACCCCACCCCCAAACCTTTCAGTAAAAGTTCTGTTCGGCGGAAACCGCCGCTCAGACTTCTCTGCGGAGCAAGGATAGGACTTATGATATACCTCATGTGATTAGGAAACACTATTAAACAAGAGGCGATCGCATTATATGTTTGAATCTTTCTCTCAATTTCATGATCAACTAGCAATTATTACTGAAAATGAGCTGAGTATTTCTTATAGACAATTAGACGAGCTAATCGATGTATTTCAATCTCGTTTTTCATTAGGTCGAGGCGTTGCTTTGATTGAATGTGAAAACTCTTTAAATTCTATTGTTGCGTATCTTAGTGCGCTTCGCGCCGGTTGCCCAGTAATTTTAATTGGAGCAAAACAGCCTGAAGTTAGTAAGTCCCTTTTGGCTCAATTCTCAGCTTTATATCATGTTGATACTGCTGCCAATATAGTAACAACTTACGAATCAGCAGCTAACGTTCAGTTACACCCTGATTTAGCCCTCATCCTCTCAACCTCTGGCTCAACTGGAACTGCAAAGTCTATTCGGCTGTCATACCGCGCCCTTGAGGCTAATGCTAAATCAATTGTGGAGTATCTTGCTATCAACTCAGCTGATCGCGCACCCACAACCCTGCCGATGAATTATTCCTATGGACTGTCAGTAATCAATTCCCATCTGTTAGCTGGCGGTTCTTTAGTTCTAACGCAGAAATCCGTCGCCGAACCAGAATTTTGGCAACTCTTTGATAAATATCATTGCACCAGCTTTGCAGGCGTTCCCCATAGCTATGCACTAATTGAAAAGAGTGGCATGAAAACATCTGAACGACCGACTTTGCGTTATGCAACGCAAGCCGGCGGACGTCTTGAACCAAGTCGCGTCAAGGAACTGATTGAACAAAGTACAAAAGAAGGCTGGCAATTTTTTGTGATGTACGGTCAAACGGAAGCAACAGCTCGCATGGCTTATCTTCCACCAGACCTCGCATTAGAAAATCTGCATTGCATTGGCATCCCTATCCCAGGAGGTACATTTCGGCTGATCAACGATCAGGGACATGAAATTAAAGATTCAGAGGAAACAGGTGAATTAGTCTACACAGGCGACAATATAATGATGGGCTATGCTCTAAGTGCCAAAGACTTATCCCTCGGCTATGATTTAACGGAATTACATACGGGAGACTTGGCGCGCCGAACTAGTAATGGTCTTTATTATATTGTTGGCCGCAAAAAACGTTTTGTTAAGCTATACGGATTGCGAATCAGTCTTGATTCGGTTGATGGATGGTTAGTTGATCATGGCTACAGTGCTGTCAGCACTGGAAATAATGATAATTTGTGGATTCTCACCACAAATGCTACCAGTGTACCAATCATTCGCACTGCGGTTGCGGATTGGCTTGGTTTGCCCTTAGCCTCCATTAATATTGGTGTTGTAGAAACTATTCCTCGAAAAGCGAATGGCAAGATTGACTTTAGCGAAGTTGCACGTTTAGCCGAGCAAGAAGCACAAAAACTAGATGCTACGATAGTTAATGGTGCTACAGAATTCAAAGAAAATACAGTCAGAAATATCTTTGCCGCGCGTTTCCCCAACCAGGAGATTAAACCAGAGTCGTCCTTCATGAGCCTTGGTGGTACATCTTTAGACTACATAGATATGATGCTGGCTCTGGAAAAGAGTATTAGCAACTTACCACAAGACTGGTATAAAGTAAGCCTTCACGAACTCGAACAGCAGCAAGGGACAAGCAGTTTCTTTCAAAGCATTGAAACCCAAATTCTGCTTCGATTCATCTCAATTTCGTTGATCGTTATAGACCATCTCACAGACTTCAACTACGGCGGAACTGGTGCTTTTTTGTTATTTATGATTGCTGGTTTTAATTTTTCCCGATTTCAGATCCCCAAGATTATCGCTACAGGATCATCTCGACCGATGCTGGCACTGGCTGCGACAATTGCGGTGCCAAGTTTGGCTTATCTCCTGCTAATCCAGATATTGTTCAATCGTCTACATCTCCCATCCCTACTCTTGATTTCTAACCTGATTGAGGCTAACGCGAACGAAGGTTTGACCGTGTGGTTTATCGAAGTCTACGTACAAACTATGTGTTTCATGTCATTGGTAGTTAGTTTGATACCCAAGAAACGCATATCTAGTGTACGTCAAGAATCTGTTGTTGTTGGCTTAATTATACTTTCTATATTTCTAAACCTAGTTGGACCAATGGTTTGGGATACAAAACCATTATTTGACCGAGTACCCCATATGTTATTTTGGCTCTTCGCTTTTGGCATAGGTACTCAGACATTTGTAACTAAGTCGTCAAAGCTGATTTTATCAGCAACTTTTCTTACTGTCGTCTATCTACAATTGGGCATTGATGCCCCATATCGACTCCTTACCTACGGAGGACTTTTGCTAATATGGCTTCCTTTGATTAAGATACCGGCTATCTTGAAACTCCCCATGTCTCAGATTGCTGGCGCATCGTTGTTCATTTATCTTTCTCACTTCCAGTTCAATTCACTCAGTGCGATAATTTTTGGACAGAATGGTTGGATTAGCACGATCTTTGCACTTATTGGAGGGGCTGTTACCTGGAAAATTTATCTCGTCTTTTCATCTTATTTAATGCGTATTTTGCAGAAGTAAACAACTGACGGTCTCTAGAAAATTTATTTTCCCTACTCCCCACTCCCTATTTTCAAGCCAGGTCTAATGAAACAGCCCTCGGTGAGTGGGGAATCAATAGTTATTAGTTATTCTCCCCAGCCCCCAGTTAAATAAAATTAAAATTAACTGTAAAATAGCTGTACAAAAAGAGATAATATCTGAAGTAAAAAATCTCAGCACTAAGAGAAGGTCGCAAAAATATTAACCTTCCTTGCCTGAGCAATTACCAAATTCCTCCATAATATAATTTTGAAGTAAGTTTTTAAGCCCGTGACTGTAAGCTTGTCTATTGCTCAATCTCACCGCCAACCCTGGCCCGGACTCATAGAAGCCTATCGTGAGTATTTACCTGTTAGCGAAACTACGCCGATTGTCACTTTGTTAGAAGGTAATACTCCCTTGATTCCTGTGCCAGCGATCGCAGAACGCATCGGTAGACAAGTGCGGGTATTTGTCAAATATGATGGTCTAAACCCTACCGGTAGCTTCAAAGACCGAGGGATGACGATGGCAATTACTAAAGCCAAGGAAGCCGGAGCTAAGGCGGTAATTTGTGCCAGTACCGGCAATACTTCCGCCGCCGCCGCCGCCTATGCTCGCCGGGGGGGGATGAAGGCTTTTGTCTTGATTCCTGATGGTTACGTCGCCTTGGGTAAGTTGGCGCAAGCTTTACTCTACGGTGCAGAAGTTTTGGCGATTAAAGGTAACTTTGACCGCGCCTTAGAAATTGTTCGGGAAATGGCGGAACACTATCCCATTACCTTAGTAAATTCAGTTAATCCCTACCGCTTAGAAGGACAAAAAACCGGAGCATTTGAAGTTGTCGATGCTTTGGGGAATGCTCCCGATTGGTTGTGTATCCCCGTCGGGAACGCAGGCAACATCACAGCATACTGGATGGGTTTTTGTCAATATCATCAAGTCGGCAAATGCGATCGCCTCCCCCGGATGATGGGATTTCAAGCCGCAGGTGCAGCACCTTTAGTCAACGGTTATCCAATAACTCATCCTGAAACCATAGCCACAGCCATTCGTATTGGTAATCCCGCCAGTTGGGACAAAGCGATCGCCGCTCAATCATCCAGTCAAGGTCAATTTAAAGCCGTCACCGACGAAGAAATTCTCGACGCTTACCGACTTTTAGCTTCATCAGAAGGCATTTTCTGCGAACCCGCTAGTGCTGCTTCTGTCGCTGGTTTATTACAAGTGAAAGACCAAGTACCCACAGGCGCAACAGTCGTATGTGTCCTCACCGGTAACGGATTGAAAGACCCTGATACAGCCATCAAACACAGCCACTCCCAATTTAAACAAGGCATTGAGGCAGAATTAAGCGATGTCGCTCAGGCAATGGGCTTTTAACTGTCACCTGTCACCTGTCACCCGTCCCCTGTCACCTGTCACCTGTCACCTGTCCCCTGTCACCTGTCCCCTGTCCCCTGTCACCTGTCCCCTGTCCAACTACTTATTAGCCCCTTTCTAAATTAATTCTAGAAAGGGGCTAATGTTAACAAAGCAAGAAATTTTTGCGGTTATTGACTTTACATATTTAGATTTTACTTTTAAACACTCCTGGTTCTTGCTGTGTGGGCAGAACAGCTAAAATATCGGTTTGGGAACAATATTTCAGGTCTTCATGGCATTCCAGGCGTAACAATCGTTTACCGTGACTAGCGTGGTGGAATAAACCCAATAGATTATTTTCCCACTGGGAGTATAGAGCGATCGCACTAATAACTTCATCGTTACCAGCTAATTCTTCTGGTGGTAATTGGGATTTTTCGATGACACTATGAGCGATCGCACCTGCACAGGCTGTATCCTCTAAAGAAAAACTGCCTTCCCAACCAGAACCGACAATCCAAACTGTTTCGGGTTGCTTCTCCAGCAGGTAATCTACAACTGCGGCGCGGTTAATAAAGGCGGCTGTCAGCACAGTGGCTGAGTCCTCTATCCGTTTTAAAGCGCGAGTCCCATTGGTGGTACTAATAAACAAACGCCGTCCTTCCACCAGTTCAGGTGTGCAATCGAGGGGTGAATTACCTAATTCAAACCCAGGGACTTTACCACCGCCGCGTTCTCCAGCTCGCAGCCGTTTTTGTGCTGGCCATTGTTCACTCACAGAGATGAGTTGATCTAAATCGCTAAAGACTTGTACAGCTTCGCCCCCAGAAGAGAGGACAGTTGCTATAGTGCTAGTAGCTCGCAAAACATCGACTGCGATCGCGCAGTCTGGGGCTTTGTCCGTTGGAGTTAGTTCCGGGGTATGGTATACAAATAGCTTCACGCTGGGGATAAACCTGCTCTCAATACTATTGCCGAGATTAATTCTAATTGCTCGTGATCACAATAATGACACTTAATGTCCGAGTATTTCTTATGGTTAGGCAAGAGTATTGATTATTGTGAGTGATTGGGGATTGGGGATTGGGTAATGGGGATTGGGGATTGGGGAAGAGAGATTTTCATTCTCTGGTCAGATATTAACTAATGATTTAAAGTTGCTAGAGTTTGCGTCTAGACCTTATATTCTGAAACAATATGGGGAAAGCTATTCCCCCAGAAAATCTAAAATTTTGACTTTTGATTTTTCACTTTTGACTTTTATTGTCCCCAATCCCTATGGCCCCTTTACCCGACTATCATCCTAAACAACTGTCTTTAGGCCCTTTAGAAGCAGAGATATTAAATATCATCTGGGAATTAGGTTCAGTCACCGTCAAAGATGTTCACGATCGCATTTTGGCTGACCCTAACCGCGAGTTAGCTTACACTTCTGTGACTACAGTTTTGCGTCGCCTCACCGATAAAGGTTGGCTAGTTTGTGATAAAAAAGGTAAAGCGTTCTATTGGCGGCCTTTACTGACAAAGCAGCAGGCACAGGTAATTAAAGCCCATGAACAATTACAGCGATTTCTGGCTGTAGGTAATCCTGATGTAGTGGCGGCTTTTGCTGATAGTCTGGATGAAGCAGCTAGCGAGCAAATCGAAGCGATCGCTAAACGTATTCAAGCAGCACGCCAAGCCAGGGAGGAACAATAATGCACCTAATCATGATTTTGATTACTGTGATAGTCGCAGGGATATTGCGCTGTTCTTGGACTCCTACCCAAGGTAGTTGGGATGTGCGCTGGCGGCGATCGCTATTTCTGTTTCTCTTCCCGCCTTTGCTAATTTTTATGACAGCGATCGCGGTGCTGTGCATGGGGCCGCAAGGCCAAATGGGCGGTATGTATACAGGTTGGGTGAGCTATTCCCTAGCTTTAGTTGTCTTGACTGTATTCTCTGGGTTGTGCCTCACACTAGCTTACCAAGGTTGGCGATCGCTACAATCAGCCCGTCATTGTCCTATGGTGAATGTTGAGGGTAAACCCGTCAGACTACTGAACACAGAAGCTTTATTTGCAGGTCAAATTGGTTTTTGGCAACCAGAATTAGTAGTCAGTCAAGGATTACTACAAACCCTCTCTCCAGACCATGTAGAAAGCGTATTAGCACACGAGCAAGGACATCATTATTATAGAGATACATTTTGGTTTTTCTGGCTGGGTTGGATACGCACCTGCACCGCTTGGCTACCCAACACAGAATCATTGTGGGAAGAACTGTTAGCACTGCGAGAATTACGCGCTGATAGTTACGCTGCATCCCAAGTAGACCCTTTATTGTTGGCAGAATCGCTATTATTAGTAGTCAGTAATGCTTCTGTATTCACCCCATCTGGAATTTGCTGTGCGGCTTTGGGTGATAGTGTAGGCGATGCCTACGGCGGTAAACTACGCTTAGAACAGAGAATTGAAGCTTTACTAACACCAGCAACACCAACCCCAGAAATTAAATTACAATCTTGGCATACATTCCTGTTAGCATTTTTGCCTTTACTAACCGTGATATTCCACACCTAGTTATCAATGATTTTTGCCTAGGGACTAAACCATTCATCATAACAAAAAACCCTTGTTTAGCAAATAAACGAGGGTTTTTGCTTGAGAGAAAATGCTTAGGTCGTGAAATCAACTCTTAAAAATAAACCTAAAAATAACCATATCAAAATCTAGATATAATATTATGTCATTAATCAACTACCCTACTTTATTCCTGAGACAATTAAATTAGCGTAGTATAGCGTTTTCTAATCACATGAGGTACATCATAGCCCCCTCCTTGCGTGCGGGGAGGGGGTTGGGGGTGGGGTTCTTGTACCTCACTAAAGCGAGAACCGCTATAGTTCAGATCATAGATACACATAAACATTCTGTAGGGAATTACAAATTACGAATTACGTAAAGCCTGCGGCATAGCTGCGCTTAGAGCGTAGCGGGACGTTAGTCCATTACGAATTACGAATTAAACCGGGTGGTAAAATTGCAACCAAAAAAAAATTTAGATCAATTATGGATTGTACGTTGTTTGGCCGCAGTATTACTTTTTGGTCAAGTCTGCCTACATTTAATCCAAGGAAAAACTTACTACCGTAAAATTCTAGAGCATATGGTAACTGCGGGGCCTGCTTCCATATCTCCAGTTTTGTTAGTCAGTGTTTTTTCAGGCATGATTTTTACTATTCAAACTGCCAGAGAATTAATAAAATTTGGTGCTGTCAGTACCGTAGGAGGTGCTTTTGCCTTAGCTTTTTGTCGAGAATTAGCCCCTATTTTGACAGCAAGTATTATTGCCGGACAAGTAGGTTCTGCGTTCGCCGCCGAAATAGGTGCAATGCGTGTTAGCGAACAAATTGATGCGCTATATATGCTCAAAACTAACCCTATTGATTATCTAGTTTTACCAAGAGTAATTGCCTGCTGTTTAATGATGCCCATCATGATGATTTTTGCTTTAATTATGGGCATCGCTGGAGGCATTTTTGCAGCTGCACAATTTTACAAAATTCCTCCAGAAATATTTTTAGAATCAGTTAGAGATTTTTTAGACACATCAGACGTATTTACTATTTTACTTAAAGGCTTAATTTTTGGAGCTATAGTTTCTGTTAACGGCTGTAGTTGGGGACTAACTACTAGAGGCGGCGCAAAAGAAGTAGGAGAATCCGCCACAACAGCAGTTGTTACTACTTGGGTAGCAATTTTTATGACAGATTTTTTCCTATCTTTATTATTATATGAAAATCCTACATTGTGATTAGGCATAATCAGTCATCAGTTATCAGTCACTTTATAACTGATGACTGATAACTGATTTAACTCCCTACTCCCTACTCCCTACTCCCTACTCCTTACTCAGCACTCAGCACTCAGCACTCTCTACGCAGGTACAACAAATTTCTCGCTACCAGCCAAATCAAAGGCGGCGTGAATGACTTGTAAAGCTTGTACGCCTTGTTCTTGGGCTACGACACAACTAATTTTAATCTCCGAGGTAGCGATCATTTGAATATTAATTTGGTGTTTAGCTAACGCATCAAACATTTTTGCAGCTACACCTGGTTGTCCTACCATACCTGCACCCACAATACTAACTTTAGCGATCGCACTATCCAAAACTACATCACCCCATCCTAAATCTGTTGCTACTTCTGTCAGCAATCTGTGGGCGGTTTCTCCATCCATCAGGGGGACTGTAAACGCTATATCTCGTCTGGCTACACCATCAATTACCCGACAGCGTTGAGATTGAATAATCATGTCTACGCTGATGTTGTGCTGTGCCAAAATACCAAAGAGTTTGGCGGACATTCCCGGACGATCGGGGACTTGGCGAATCGCTAAACGGGCTTGTTTTAAGTCTAAAGCTACACCGCGCACGGGGGGATGGGAAGAAGGTAGGGAAGCCGGGGAAGTAGGGGAAGCCGGGGAGGCTACTATCTCAAAAGCTTGACATAATGAAGCCACAGCGCGATCGCCATCACTCGCATCAATGACACAACTAACTTTGACTTCGCTGGTGGAAATCATTTGGATATTTACTCCGGCTGCGGCTAGGGTGGCGAACATCTTAGCGGCTACCCCAGGACGGCCTATCATCCCTGCGCCAGAAATACTGACTTTGGCAATGTCTTGTTCTACCATCACCTCAGCCTCATCAGCGTTGGGGTGAGATGGATTTCTTAAAGCTGGGGCGATCGCTGAGGCTACGGCTTCGGCTCGTTTGAGGATGGGTGTTCTGACAGTGAAAGCAATATCATTAGTATTACCTTCGTGTATCGATTGAATAATTAAATCTACATCTACTTGTTGGCGGGAAATTTCGCCAAATAACTTAGCTGCTACCCCTGGTTTATCGGGTATACGCAACAACGCTACCCTTGCTTGGTCGGTGTCAAATTCTACCGCATCTACAGGACGAGCAATTTCTAAATTAATCAGCGATCGCCCTTGATTTTGAGGAGTTGTCACCCAAGTCCCAGGGTCATCCGTCCAACTTGACCTAACTACCAGAGGTACACAGTAGTTACGGGCAATTTCCACAGCACGGGGATGTAATACTTTTGCACCTAAACTCGCCAGTTCCAGCATTTCATTACTGGTGATTTCATCCATTAACTGCGCTTCAGGAACTAGCCGGGGGTCTGTAGTTAAAATCCCTGGTACGTCGGTATAAATTTCACAAAAGTTAGCTTGTAATGCAGCTGCCAAAGCTACCGCCGAAGTATCAGAACCACCACGCCCCAAAGTCGTAATTTCTAACTCACCATTGCTAGAGATACCTTGAAACCCAGCAACAACAACGACCTTACCATCATTAAGGTGACGCATCACCCGTTCTGTTTCAATCTGCAAAATCCGGGCGCGGGTGTGTTCAGCTTCGGTAACAATTCCTACCTGTGCGCCAGTCATAGAAATCGCTGGTTGTCCAAGTTCCTGTAACGCCATACTCAGCAAAGCAATAGTAACTTGCTCCCCTGTAGATAGCAGCATATCCATTTCCCGACGGCTAGGATTAGGAGAAATATCATTAGCTAGCTTAACGAGTCCATCGGTGGTTTTTCCCATTGCTGAAACCACTACCACCAGAGAGTTTCCTGCTTTGACAGTTTTATAGACACGCTGGGCTACAGCTTGGATGCGTTCGACTGAACCGACAGATGTACCACCGAATTTCTGAACTATAAGCGGCATAACTTTTGTTTAATCAATATCCCTACTTCTTTCTATGCTTCCCTAAACTTAGGAAGTATTGAAGCCATTAATAGTTAATCAGTTTAGTGAACTACCTACACCGACTGCAAGCATTTAATCAAAGTAGGTTGGTTTAACGCAAGGAAACTCAACATTTACAATGCTACCAATTTAGTATTGATTGCCTCACTTGTGCCTTTAGTTTTGACTCAAAGATTCTTCAAAAACCACATCTTCATACAACGCCGCCATTGTCCCCTCAAAATTAACACTGTTGAGACAAAATAATTCCTGTGCTGGCGTGTATGATTGCAAAATCCACAAACCTTGCTCATCGCGTCGGAAACACTCGACACGTTGACGCTTGGTATTAATTAAAACATACTCTTGTAAACTTTCCAAGGCTTGATAATCAGCGAATTTATCACCCCGGTCAAAAGCTTCAGTAGAATTAGATAAAACTTCCACGATTAAACAGGGAAATTTTTTATAAGTCGGTGTTTCTTGGTCGCGTTGGTCACAAGTCACCATCACATCAGGATAGTAAAAGCGGTTCAAAGACTCAATTCGGGCTTTCATGTCAGCGATATAAACACGACAACCAGAACCGCGTACATGAGTCCTTAAAAGCGCAAATAGATTTCCTGCAATAGTAACGTGAGGGTCACTTGCGCCAGCCATTGCGTAGATGTAGCCATCAATATATTCGTGTTTTTCTTGGCTGTGTTCTTCTAGTTGCAGGTATTCTTCTGCGGTTACGTAGTTTTCTTGAGGAGAAGCAACCATGATGCTAACTTCCTTTTCTTGCGCTATATCACTTGGCGATATCCTAGCATCTTTGAGTTAATGGAGCGATCGCCTTTTGAGCAGTCGTTTAAGGCTGTAGTGCAACCCAAATAGCGATCGCCTGTCACCTGTCACCTGTCACCTATCGCCTGTCACCTGTCACCTATCACCTGTCTATCAACGCCGTCTCATTTCCATGAGCATTTGCGGCTCGACATTCTCCACATTCGGTATTGCTTCTAATTGAGCAATGCCTTGCAAACTATCACTCATCTTAGCTGATTTAGCACGTAACCAAGCCGCATGGGGAGCATAAGCCAGACTTTGGGCGACTTCATAACCTGCTTGATTAATCGCTGCTTGTTGTGACTTTACCTCCACATCTTCCGCAAAGCGAATAAATACTAAACCCGTGGGAACGGCGAGTGAACCCCCTTCCAGCGTATAGACAGGGCTGAGTGTGTCTTTTATTTCTGGCTTAGGTTCACCAGCAAAAACTACTATTTTTCCCTCATTTAATACTAAAACTGCTGAAGATGTTACGGTACTTGGTTCTTTGTAATGTACGGCGTAGTATCCAGGCTGACGGCTGAATAATACAGGCGCATCTTTACCAACACGAATTTGTTGGGGATATTCATTAAAGTAGTCTGGTTGAAATCTCACTTCAGCAATTGGGGGTAGAGAACAAGCCTGGACGAACAACTCAATCATGTTGTTTAAATTCTAATGATTTTCGGCTATCAGCAAATTGGTCTTGTAAACTTTTAATCAAGCAGAGGAAAGATGAATTAGTTAGATGATTTTTTCGTATTCAGGACTTTAGTCCTCAAAACTATCAGGACTAAAGTCCTGACTACAAACCTATTACCCTTATTTTTTCTCTAGACAGCAGAAAGTTAATCTAGGTTGCTGTTTACTTACATTTTGTAACTTGTATTGCCGATATTCTGGAAAAATCGAGGGCAGGCTTGTATTTAGTGGCTAATACTAAATTCTTTCTCAGCTGCGGCTTGTGGGTGACTCATTCCAGATATGCACACGCCAGCCAGAGGCTGAGATTTAACTTGAGACCAGGAGATTAAATTATGGTTCAGGTTCGCTATGGTGGCCAGAACGGTGAACAGTATGAACTTGTGATTAGTGACGATCACATTGTAGTTCGTACCCAAAGCCGTAATGTGCTTGTAGGCGATCGCCCTTTTGAAGTGGCATCTGTATCACCAGAAGCCCGTAATATCCTCAATCAATTTGAGTTGACAACGCGATTCCGTCAAGCAGGTGTAGAAATTCTGCACGTGAAAGTACCACATGAAGATGGTGCTTTATGTAACCAAGCTAAGGAAATTTTAAATCAAGAAGCAGAAATCCAATTTGCTGGACGGGTATTGGTTGATCCTCAATCGATGCAGCCAGTGGTCTACACCGAAAACTTATTCGTGAAGTTCGATGACGAAGCGGAAGTTAGTACCTGTGAGGAAGTTTTGGGGCGTTATGGTTTAACCATCAAACGTCAACTTGATTATGCCCGTAATGCCTATTTTATCAGTGCGCCTGCAAATACTGGTTTAGCTGTCTTTGACCTGGCTGAAAGACTACTCCATGAAGAGTCAGTAGAACTGTGCCATCCTGAGTTAGTCCGGGAATTGCGCCAACGCCAAGTTTTCCCCCAGCAATGGCATCTCAAGGAAACCACAATTGATGGTAAAACTATCAATGCTCATGTAAACGTTGAAGCAGCTTGGAAGTTAAGCGAAGGTGCAGGCACAATTATTGCCATTATTGATGATGGTGTGGATATGGAACATGAAGAGTTCCGTTCTTCTGATAAAATTGTCGCCCCACGGGATGTAACACGGAAAAATAATAATCCCCGACCAGGAAACTCAGACCATCATGGTACAGCCTGCGCCGGGGTAGCCTGTGGTAATGGTAACTTTGGAGCATCCGGTGTAGCACCAAAAGCCAAACTCATGCCGATTCGGTTTGCTTCTGGGTTGGGTTCACAAGACGAAGCCGACGCTTTTGTTTGGGCGGCGCAAAATGGTGCAGATATAATTTCTTGTAGCTGGGGGCCACCAGACGGGATTTGGTGGAAAGACGATGACCCAGGCCATCAGCAAAAATTTCCCTTACCTGACTCTGCACGTTTGGCGATGGAATACGCCTTTAATAAAGGGCGCAATGGTAAGGGCTGTGTGATTTTATTTGCCGCAGGTAATGGGAATGAGAGTGTCGATAATGACGGTTACGCCAGCTATCCTAAAGTGATTGCTGTCGCCGCTTGTAACGACTTCGGCAAAAGAAGTGCCTACAGCGACTTTGGGAATGCTGTCTGGTGTGCTTTCCCTAGCAATAACGGCTATAGTTCTCAAACCCCTGGCATTTGGACAAGCGATCGCACTGGTTTAGCTGGGTACAATTCTGGTAATATTACACTTGGAGACGCAGCAGGCAACTATACTAATAGTTTCGGCGGCACTTCTAGCGCGTGTCCTGGGGTGGCTGGTCTCGCCGCTTTGATTATTGCCCGTAACCCTGATTTACGTTGGGATGAGGTCAAAGACATCATTAAACGTTCCTGCGATCGCATTGATGAAGCTGGCGGCAATTATGATGCTAATGGACGTAGCCCCCTCTATGGATACGGTCGCGTCAATGCCCTCAAAGCCGTAGAACTGGCGTTACCACCACAAAATGAACGCGTTGGTATTTTCAAAGCCGTGCAGGATGTCCCCATTAACGATTTGCAGACATCTAAATTGAGTTTAGCGATCGCTAACACCAACACTATTAAATCTATCAAAGTTGAGGTAGACATCGAACATACCTACATTGGCGATTTAATGGTAAATCTCAACCCCCCCACGGAATTAGGCTTATTACCGATAGTTCTCCATAGTCGTCAAGGCGGATCTACAGACAACATCAAAAAAACCTATGATGAAGTCAACACCCCTGAATTAGCTACCCTCAAAGGTAAAATTCCCCAAGGCAATTGGACTTTGGAAGTAACAGATAAAGCCGAAGCAGATACAGGCAAAATTCGCAGTTTGACTATTGAAATTGGCTTTTAAGCACAGGTCTAATCCCAGATTTCTCGGTTAAGTGACACTTTAACCCCTTAATTCTTAACTTTTGTGGCTCTAATCTGCCGTGCCAGATTAGAGCCATCATTTATATTACCCGGATTTCTCACAAGCTTTGCGATCGCTATTACCAAACCTTTATCAGGCTTAAATTTTGAGCGTTTTAGACACTGCACGAATCACAGCAGTATGTGAACGGGGTATTTTATCTCAAGTCTAAGTGGCATAAGCGTTTTGGGCTAACCGTTTAAACCTTTGTGAGAAATCCGGGATTAGACATCTCCAAAAAAGAATGTAGAGATGTTCCACCGAACGTCTCTACAAGGTTTCTCTCATGATTAGTTGAAAATTTATAAAGGGTAGGTTGAAAACCCCTGAGAAATAGCAACGTAGTTGCGTCCAAAGTGCTTTAGACAGGGGATGAAAACCACGCTTATTGGCTTTAGCCCTCAGTGACCTTTGGCTTTTTGGGTTCTGGCAAAGAATCTATCCATTCTTCAACAAGGCTAGACATAGTTCTATCTTGCTCGACGGATATTAACAAAAGCTTATGATACCTGCGTTCCGACAAACGAAATCCTAATCTTTTAGTTTTCATAAATGTTCAACATTGTTTGTACATTTATGATACTATACAAGAAATTCAGTACATCAAGGAGGTGATTAAGTAGTGCTGGTATTAGAGTACAAAATAAAAAGCACAAAGTTACAGTATCAAGCCATAGATGAAGCTATTAGAACCACGCAGTTCATTAGGAATAAAGCTATTCGTTACTGGATGGATGCACCAAGAGAAGCGAACATCAATAAAGTCGCTCTTAATAACTACTCAACAGCACTACGGAAAGAGTTTAAATTTGTAGAACAACTCAATTCAATGGCTTGCCAATCTGCAACCGAAAGAGCTTGGTCGGCTATTGACAGGTTTTACAGTAATTGCAAATCAAAGACTCCAGGCAAGAAAGGATATCCACGCTTTCAAAAAGATAACCGTTCAGTTGAGTATAAAACTTCGGGATGGTCACTACACCCCACCAGACGACGCATTACTTTCACTGATAAAAAAGGTATTGGTGAGGTCAAATTACTTGGTAAATGGGATATTCACACTTACCCAGTTAAGTCAATTAAACGGGTAAGGCTAGTCAAGAAAGCTGATGGTTACTATTGCCAATTTGCAATTAAAACTGAACCATTAAGTGAGTCAAGAATTGCTGATGGTGAAGTGGGCTTAGATGTTGGTTTAGAGTATTTCTACTCTGATTCCAATGGGTATCATGAACCTAATCCTAGATTTCTAAGGAAAGCCGAAAAAGCAATTAAGCACTCTCAACGTCAAATATATAAAAAGGAGAAAGGTAAAAACCAACGACGGAAAGCTAGACAGAGATATGCTCGGAAGCACTTAAAAGTAAGTAGACAACGGAGTGAACACGCAAAGAGAATTGCGCGTAACGTATGCAAGGCTAACGCCTTAGTGGTCTACGAAGATTTAAGAGTAAAGAACATGGTAAAAAATCATTGTCTTGCTAAATCAATTAATGATGTTAGCTGGGGATTTTTTCGTCGCTGGTTAGAATATTTTGCAGGTAAGTTTAACAGTAAAGCTGTTGCTGTCAATCCTAGAATGACATCTCAAAAATGTAGTGATTGTGGCGCAATTGTTAAAAAAGCTCTTTCAACTCGTACCCATAAATGTAGTTGTGGATGTGAGATGCAAAGAGATGTTAACGCTGCTAAAAATATTCTGAATCTTGCAAAAGCTACGGCCGGGCAGACCGAAAGTAACGCTACTGGACTAGTAACCTCTACTTTACTTGGGGAAACCCTGGTTGAGCAAGTGACTAGGGTGAAAGTAGAATCCCCGTGTCTTTAGACCGGGGAGTGTCAAATACTATATTTTCTGAGCTAACTGCCCAAAAAAACAACCCATAGGAGGATGTAAACGGCATCGGATCACCAAATGTATCTTCCTTTAGTGACAGGGTATAATTGTCTTCCATCTCTCTCCAGAATCGAACTCAACTTTGCAAGGTATTGATATGGGGCGTAATCGTTCTAAGTCTGACTTACCTACAAAAATTTGTCCCGTGTGTCAACGTCCTTTCACTTGGCGAAAAAAGTGGGAAGATTGCTGGGATGAGGTGAAATATTGCTCAGAACGTTGCCGTCGTCGTCGTTCTGAGGGAAAAACATAAGAGGACTGGGGACTGGGGACTGGGGACTGGGGACTGGGAAAAAATTTCTTTAATACCCAATGCTTTATACCCAATATCTAATACTTCAAAACAACCGCAACTTAAACTTAAATAGCGCAGGGGCATAAATGAAATCACAGGTGCAACCTAAATTAATTATTCACGGAGGAGCAGGTAGTTCTCTCCACGGCAAAGGGGGATTAGAGGCAGTTAGGCGATCGCTCCATGCCATAGTAGAGGAAGTATATGCTCTGTTATTGTCAGGAGCAGATGCTTCTGTAGCAGTAGTGCGGGGTTGTCAACTGTTAGAAGATGAGCCGCGCTTTAATGCTGGTACTGGTTCGGTACTGCAATCTGATGGTCAAATCAGGATGAGTGCTTCTTTGATGGATAGCGCATCAGGCCATTTTAGTGGTGTAATTAATGTTTCGCGGGTGAAAAATCCCATTGAGTTGGCACAATTTTTACAAAGTTCCCCAGACCGCGTACTTTCAGATTATGGTGCGGCGGAATTAGCGAGAGAATTACAAATTCCCAGTTATAACGCTCTGACAGAGTTACGGTTGCAAGAATGGATACAGGAGCGTCAAGACAACTTTAAAAGCCCGATGGCTGGGGTGGTTGCAGAACCGGAAATTTTAGAACCCAGTAACGCTGGACGCGGTACGATTGGCGTAGTGGTCTTAGATGCCTACGGGAAGCTCGCAACTGGTACTTCCACAGGTGGTAAAGGCTTTGAACGCATTGGCCGGGTAAGTGATTCTGCTATGCCCGCAGGTAATTATGCTACTAATCATGCTGCCGTTAGTTGTACTGGTATTGGTGAAGACATTATTGATGAATGTTTAGCCCCCAAAATTGTCATTCGCGTCACCGATGGAATGTCTTTAAAAGAAGCAATGCAAAAGTCTTTTGCGGAAGCACACGAGAACAAGAGAGATTTTGGCGCGATCGCATTAGATGCAAATGGTGCGATCGCTTGGGGTAAAACCAGTCAAGTCATCCTCGCCGCCTTCCATGACGGTGAAAAAGTTGGCGACACCTTAGAACTCCCTGAAAGAACTGAGGTGGGCTGCATAATTTAGTGGGGAGTGCTGAGTGCTGAGTGCTGAGTGGGGAGTGCTGAGTGGGGAGTGGGGAGTGGAATTTTCCTTTCCTACTACTACTGTATCAAGTTAGTTTTGACAGTTCGTAGTAAGGACTTTAGTCCTTAGAAAAATCAGGACTAAAGTCCTTACTACAAACTCGCTTATCCATCAATTTAAACTTGACGCACTACTACACTCCGTGTTCAGAGTTTCGAGTCAAACATTGGTTATAACTATCAACTTTCATTAACTACTCAGCACTCTTTGTACTCAATACCCAACACCCAGCACTCATCACTCTTCTTACTCAGCACTCAGCACTCTTTTTACTCAGCACCCAGCACTCAGCACTCATCACTCAGCACTCATCACTCAGCACTCTTCACTCTTCTTACGCCAACCACGTTTAATTACCTGACGACTACGAGCAATTACTAAGCTATCATCAGGCACATCTTCAGTAATTGTAGAACCCGCAGCTACGTAGACATCATTACCCAAGGTGACAGGAGCTACTAAAACGCTATTAGAACCGGTCTTAGTGCGATCGCCTATAATGGTGCGATGTTTTTTCACGCCGTCATAGTTGGCGGTGATTGTCCCTGCGCCTATATTGACTTGATTACCTGCTGTTGTATCACCTAAATAAGATAAATGGGCTACGTTGGTGCGATCGCCTATCTGGGTATTTTTCAATTCGACAAAATTACCGATACGGCAATTAGTACCCACTTGAGCATGACCCCGTAAATGGGCATAGGGGCCAATTTTCGTTCCTGGTTCGATCACACTATCTGTTACTACAGAATACTGCACGGTGACGTTTTCACCCAAATGGCTATTTTCAATTAAACTACCTGGGCCGATACGACTCCCGGATTGAATAACCGTATTTCCTCGTAGATGAGTTTGCGGTTCAATAATTATATCAGGCTGTAATTCTACGGTGTCATCGATAGTAATACTATTGGGATCTATTAACGTCACACCAGCTAGCATCCATTTTTCCTTGACTCGCCGTTGTAAGATTTCGGAGGCTGTAGCTAATTGTAGGCGATCGTTAATACCCAAAATTTCCTGCTCATCTTCTACATCTACTGCCATTACCTGACCAACTTGGGTGACAGCATCTGTGAGATAGTATTCTTTCTGGGCATTATTCGCCTGCAAATGCGGTAAAACCTCTGCTAAATTCTGCCAACGAAAACAATAAATGCCGGCGTTAATCCGTTGATTTTGCCTTTGTAGGGAAGTACAGTCTTTATCTTCAACAATTTGTTCTACAAAGTTGTTATGACAAAAAACACGCCCATAGCCTTTAGGGTTGGCTAGGTTGGCTGTGAGGATAGTAGCAGCGTTTTGATTGGCTTGGTGAGTTTGTAATAACTTTTCTAGGGTTTCAGTGCGTAACAGTGGCACATCCCCGTTCAATATCAGTAAATCCCCGCTATAGCCTTCTAGATGCGGTAATAATTGCTGGATGGCGTGACCTGTTCCTAACTGTACAGTCTGTTCCACAAATTCCAATCCAGGTAACTGCATAGCTGCTTTGACTTCCTGTGCCTGATACCCTACAATCACCATCTGACGTGACGGTGCAAGAGGTTCTGCACTAGCCAAAACTCTTTCAACCATTGTCCGCCCACCCAAAGAATGTAAAACCTTGGGTAAACTAGACTTCATTCTAGTGCCGCGTCCTGCTGCTAATATTGCTACAACTACCATAATTAGCTATTATCTACAATTAAATTTCGCTGTTGTACTTGGTACTGTGAGATTCAGGCTCAAATCATATCAGCTAATCAATGCAGTAAGTATGGGGAGCATTAACAATTCAAAATTCAAAATTCAAAATTCAAAATTAAAGACAGTTGGAGTTAGGGATTTAAACCCCAACTCAACTGATACTACGTGTAGATGTAGGGGTCTTAAACCCTTGAATTTACGATAAATTAGGACTGTTGAATGTTGACTTTTTTCTGTCTAATGACTATTGCCGAGAGAGAACGAATTCGGCAAACTGCTGCATGAGTTTTGGGTTGCGCCAACCAGACTCAGTTTCATCTAGCATGATACATAGTGCTTCTTCTGGTGTAAAAGCTTTTTTGTAAGGACGTTCGCTTGTTAAAGCATCATAAATATCAATTACTTGAAATACCTGGGCAATGTAGGGAATTTCATTTTCCTTGAGTCCATCGGGATAACCTGAACCATCCCAGCGTTCATGGTGATGGCGAATAATGGGAATTACACCTTGCATACTACGTAGGGGTTGACAGATTTTTTCCCCAATTAAGACGTGTTGCTTCATAATTACCCAATCTTCAGGGGTGAGTTTGCCTTGTTTGAGCAAAACTGCATCGGGAATTCCTACTTTGCCGATATCGTGAAGATAACCGCCCCAACCTAAATCTCGAATTTGGTAGCGTGAGAGATTTAGGTATTCTCCAAAGGCTTGACCTAACCTTACTAGCCGTTCACAATGGTCGCCAGTATTAGGGTCGCGACTTTCAACCGCCCTAGCTATAGAAAATAATGCTTGTTCTGCGTGGTCTAAATCTTCATTTAACCGCTTCTGATGGACTAGAGATTTAACACGGGCTACTAGTTCTACTCGGTCAAAGGGTTTGCTTAAAAAGTCATCTGCGCCTACTTCAATGCCCTGGATGCGCGATCGCCTATCATTTAATGCTGTAATAAAAATTACGGGAATTAGTCTAGTATCTTCGTCTTGTTTAAGTAATTGACACACTTCAAACCCATCCATCCCCGGCATCATCACATCTAGCAAAATCAGATCCGGTTGCTGTTCTTGGACAAGTTCTACTGCTGTATAACCACTATCTGCCTCAATGACTGTGTACCCTTCCAGGGATAAAAGTGCAACCGCAGTCATTCTACTAGCCGTATGATCATCAACTACTAAGACTTTTGGGGGTTCGGAATCGAAGCTTTTGACTGGGGACGTTGTGGTTTGTATGGTTTTTGAAATTAGGCACTCATAACCCGAATTTCGATTGGGTTTCAGCCAAGAAGTTGCTTTTTGGCTTTCTGTAATCATAAAATCTTCTTTAGATAAATCCAAGGAATAATCTTCTACGTCTTGCAATCCTGGTCCGTGATCTGAACTAATATTGTTTACTTGGCTGAGGGGTTTATACCCATTCACATTTTGTTCAGTAGAGCCTGTGTACTCACCACTCCTTTTAATCACAGAAGCACCCCAATCTTAATAAAAAATTAAACAGCGTCCCAACTTCAAAAAGACCTGAGTATTTAACTTTATACAACTGTCAATCTCTTCTTTTACCCGCATCGTATCAGAATACTTATTTGAGCAAGACCCATCCATTCATTTTGTATGAGAAAAGTGAGAATTGACTTAATCTATTTTCCCTGCTTCTGATTCCAGTATGATGAATTTGTGCCAATGTTAAATCAGGTGTTTTACTGAGATTTTTAATCATGGTTACAGCAGAAAAAATAATGATTGTTGACTCTATGTCAAAGTTATGCAGGTTGAGTTTTAAGTTTCTGTTTTGGGCGGATAAAGTTCAGTATTTTCATCCATAAATTTAGGTACTATGATCATCTGCTTTCAATATACAAGATTTATTGTATATTACAATACAGACAACAGATAAAAATACTACATTTATGTCTAAAATAGCAATAAATCGTAAAACCTGTTAAAAATTTTACAGTATACCTGTAATTCAGCACTAAATTATTTTTGAGATGGTAGTAAAGCTAAGAGTGATCACTGAGTAACCGCCGTTTGCGCCAACGAGAAGTAGGTTCTAGTAAACTAGTCTGTTGTTCTTGTTGTCGTCTTTGCAATATGACAGACGCAGGATCATTTAATTGCGGATCGCGGTAGGGAATAGCAGCACGAGTGAGGAGATGTTCTTTCTCTGCCGGGGAAAGGGGGGGAAGTGCTGAATTTGACTCTGATTCAACACTTTGAGGATGGGCTGCAACTGTGCCAGGCGATCGCCTGCCTACTGGTTCTGTTGAACCTATTTGTAATCCAGCTAACAATAAAGCTTTACGTACACACGCAGCACAGGAATAAGTAGCGAGTATACCAGCCCCGTGTAAACACAGAGCTATTTGTTGCATAAATTCCACAGTCCATAGTTGAGGACACTGAGGCGGTGAAAATGGGTCTAAAAAAATAGCATCTGCTAGAAAACCCAACTGATTAACTTTCCTAATTGATTCTCTAGCATCACCAATTAATAATGTTGCTTGGAGGCGATTTGTTTGCACCTGTTGCTCAAAAGCCAACTTGGTCAAAATGGTAGTGTATTCATAGTTCCAGTTATCTAATAAATGATGAGCAATTGCCGCTTGTGGTACAGATGGATTTAGTTCTAAACCAATCAATTCAACATAGCAATTGGGATTCACTGCCCAAATAGTCTGCAATGCTGCTGCGGTATTGTATCCTAGACCGTAACAAATATCTAATAAACGCAAAACTGGTTTTTGAGCAATTTTACTTAGTTGAGTTGCACTGGCAAATTTCCGAAAACTTTCCTGCTTCGCCCCAAAATTACTGTGAAAAGCTTCACCAAACTCTTGGGAGAAGAAAGTTAAAGAACCATCTGCTGTTAGCTGAGGGGTAAAATTATTCTCTAAGTCTGACATGGGTACAGGTGACAGGGGACAGGTGACAGGGGACAGGGGACAGGCGAGGTAGGGGAACAATCCAATGTCGATTGACAAATGACTAATAACTAATGACTAATGACTAATGACTAACATTCAATTTGTTGTTTCATCGGACTGGTTACTCGAACACTTGCATGATCCGCAGGTTGTGATTGTAGATTGTCGCTTTTCTTTAGCTGACCCGCAACTAGGACAAAAACAATACGAAGCAAGTCATATAGAGGGGTCTTACTACCTAGATTTGAATCTGGATCTTTCTAGTCCGGTGAGTGAACATGGTGGAAGACATCCTTTACCACAACCTAATGACCTAGCTGAGAAATTAGCCGCAATTGGGGTAGAGTTTCAAAAAACTTTAGTTGTCGCTTACGATGACTCTCGCCTGGCTTTTGCATCTCGTCTTTGGTGGTTGTTACGCTATTTGGGTCATGAACAAGTAGCTGTTTTGGATGGAGGTTTTAGCCAATGGGAAAAAGCTGGCTATCCCGTCACAGATGTCATTCCCCAACCGCAAACAGCTAAGTTTATCCCCCAAGTTCAAACAGAATTGGTGATAGATATTGAAGCTGTAAAAAATCGTAAAGATTTACCGATGGTTGTTTTGGTAGATTCGAGAGAAGGCGATCGCTATCGTGGTGAACGAGAACCAACTGATAAAATCGCTGGTCATATTCCTGGTGCGGTCAATTACCCTTGGATGGAAGTAACAGATACTTCCGGCTATTTAATTCCGCCAACAGCACATCAACAACGCTGGGAACAAGTAGAACCATCTGAAGAAATTTTAGTTTATTGCGGTTCTGGTGTTACAGCCTGTGTAAATTTGCTGTCTTTGGAGTTAGCTGGGATTCATACAGGTAAACTTTATGCTGGTAGTTGGAGTGATTGGATTAGCTATTAGTCACCTATCACCTGTCACCTATCACCTGTCACCTATCACCTGTCACCTATCACCTATCATCTGTCACCTATCACCTGTCACCTATCACCTATCACCTATCACCTATCATCTGTCACCTATCACCTGTCACCTATCACCTGTCACCTCTAAAACTCACCTAGCACCCAGTTGTAATTGACACTAAAAAACCAGCTATCAAAATCAATGTTCCTGGCGGTGGAATCACCAAAGCTAAAACCAGTCTGAACATTCATTCTATTGGACTTAGATAAACGATAAGTGAGGTGTGCAAATAAACGATGAGATTGGTCATTGCGATCGCGTTCTGTAAAGTCTGATAAATTTAATTGGTAATTTAACCCTACATCCAGAGGCTTTTGTAGCTGGTAGTTCAACGATAACCACAAAGAATTCACTATACGACTACGGCTATCAGGGTCAGCTAAGTTCCAACTCAATTCATAAACACTGTCTAGCATTAATCGTTTACTCAGTGGATCTCTTCTACCCAAAGATAGCCTGAAAGATTGTTCATTTAAGAAGCGATCGCCAGATTTAAATATATCGCTACTGTTCGCATAAAATAATTGCTGATTGCTCCAACTGATTTCACCAAACATTCGTCGTGATAGCTGTTGGTAAATACCCAAATTAAATCTTATTTGGTTATAATTAAATTTTGATTGGTCTACATAACGAATTAAATTACCATCAATTGAGCCATTTAAATAAGTCTTAGTTCCCAAAGGGAAATATGCAGAAGCTAGTCTGATTCCAGAAAATAATAACCCATCTTCTACAGGCATATTTTCAGATGAGAAAATGTTACTTGTATGAAAATAACCAATACGTGCTTGTAGAGAACCTATAGGTTTAAACTTAGGTACAGGAATTTCTGTCTGTGGAGGTTGTGGTTGTTCTAGGGGTGGATTGGGTAAAGGTCTTCGACGCACCCTTAGTCCCAATTCCTGATAAGTCTCAGACTCTGAATTTAATTGTTTTCTTTCTCTTAATCGCCGCCTGAGTCTTTCCAATCTTTCTAATCGTTCATTGTCATTTTTTGGCGGTGATTCCAACAATTGTTCTATAGGCTTTGGAGCAGTTTGGGGGAAATTATTAGGCTGAGTTTCTAGCTGTGGTGGTTCATTCCTCTGTTGAATAACACCAGTATCTGAACTTGGTATAAAATTCGCTTCAGTTCCGGCATTTTCTGTTTGTGTAGGAATTGCTTGAGCAATTGAAAGTTTTGCTTTAACCAGATTTAAATCCACCTGTTCTTTAGAGGATATGTCAAACAATACGAATTTTGGCAATTGAGAATAATCTGTGTTTAAATCAAGTTCTTGACACATTGCCATATTATTCTCTGCATTTAGCAAAAATTCTTGTGTTTTGCCTAACTCATCTTGACAGGTTGATGTCTTTGTTTTTTTACCGGATGCTGCATCTACCTTGATGGTATAACTACTTGCACCAGTAATAACTAATAAAACCGTGAGAAAAAAACTTTTCCAGCCCTGAAATTGCATTTTATATGGATGGATTTAATTACTTTTACCGCACTCAGTCCTGAGTCCTGAGTCCTGAGTCCTGAGTATATTCTTCTTACCAAGAATATTAGCTTACTAAGCTGTTGGACATTTAACTTGCATAAATAGGTCGGACAAGATGCCACCCCACAAGAGTTAGGAGCATTCATCATATGCAAACTAGAGATGCTTTAGCTGATTAATCTGATGTCTTAGTTGGGTTTTGTATTTAATAAATGCGGTCAACGGCAGCAATGATACATATTTTTTATGTGTAAATTCATAAATAGTATTTTATAACACTAACTATAGGATTAATATTTAATTTTTGACATCTATACAGATTGTGTGTACTTAATTGTATTGGATTTATATATATATCACATAGACTACTTATATACTTAAGTACAGAATTA
This sequence comes from Nostoc sp. UHCC 0870, assembly GCF_022063185.1. Lineage (NCBI taxonomy): Bacteria > Bacillati > Cyanobacteriota > Cyanophyceae > Nostocales > Nostocaceae > Nostoc > Nostoc sp. UHCC 0870. The sequence continues at coordinate 1,085,673 of NZ_CP091913.1, forward strand.
GTTTATGTTATCTATTTTGTATAGGAAATTTAGGTAAACTTAACATTAAACTAAATCAAAATATTTAATAAAAGTTATAAAATTGACAAGCTGATATGTTTAAATTTCAGAAGCAATTTTAAACTAGTTTAATAACAGTGCGATTTTTACTAATTTGATATGATGCGTTTTAAACTGTTTCCGTTGTGGGCAATTGGCTTGTGGGGTGTAGCAATAGTAATAAGTTTATCAAATCCGGTAAACGCTAATACCCCTCTGACTCGTGCTGAAGTTCAGAGCCTCCGTAATTTTGTACAATTGATTCAAAGAAGCAACAGAAGTAAACGTCCGGCACGGGCTAAAGACGCTATTATTCCTGGAGATGGACTATCTACTGGTAGAGCTTCTTTAGCCGATTTGCGTTTCAATGATGGTTCTTTAGCAAGAGTTGGGGAACAAGCAGTATTTCAATTTTTGCCTAGAACTCGGAATTTTAGACTGTCAAACGGAACTGTATTACTGCTGATTCCACCAGGAAGGGGACAAACACGCATCCAGACCCCAAGTGCAGCAGCAGCAATTCGGGGTTCGGCGTTATTTGTGCGCTATGACCAACAAACAGATACTACAGTTATAGGTGCGCTGACCAATAGTGGGATTACAGTTTCTAACAAAGACGCTTCTCAAGATCAAGAACTGAAAGCAGGACAACTTTTAGTAGTCGTCAAAGGTAGATTTCAGGGTCTATACGATTTTGATTTGCAAAATTTTTATCAAACCAGTGACTTAGTTCAGGGATTAGATTTAACTAAACAAAATCTTACCTCTTCTTCAGACCCTGCGATCGCTAGTGTGAAAGCAGAAATTGCCACAGCTTTAGCAGGACAAGCACCGTTAAGTGGTCAAGGAATAATTGACAACCCATCTTTTTTAAATTTAACTACTAGATCAGATGGTGAAAACACAGCTACAGTAAATTTAATTGGAGATTCAAATGCTTCTCCAGTAGATACTTTTGTAGACACAGGAGAAATATTATTTAATAATGCTCAAGAATCGGCAAATAGTGAAGAAAAAATCCCAACTATAGACAATAGTTCTAATTCTATTGACACAAATACCAACCCTCCAACTTCAATCACAAATCAACAGCCTACACCAGAACTAGAACGTACACCAGAAACTGAACCGATACTAGAACCTACACCAGAACTAGAACCTACACCAGAAATAGCACCTACACCAGAAATAGCACCTACACCAGAAATAGCACCTACACCAGAAATAGCACCTACACCAGAAATAGCACCTACACCAGAACTAGAACCTACACCAGAAATAGCACCTACACCAGAACTAGAACCTACACCAGAAATAGCACCTACACCAGAAATAGCACCTACACCAGAACCAGAACCAGAACTAGAACCAGAACCAGAAATAGCACCTACACCAGAACTAGAACCTACACCAGAAATAGCACCTACACCAGAAATAGCACCTACACCAGAACTAGCACCAGAACCAGAACTAGCACCAGAACCAGAAATAGCACCTACACCAGAACCAGAACCAGAAATAGCACCAGAACCAGAAATAGCACCTACACCAGAAATAGCACCAGAACCAGAGTTTATACAAGGAATATAGATAAATAACTAACAATCCCTAATTTTCTGCACATTAAAATTGCGAAAATTGATAAATATGGGGATATGAGATAATACGGTTCAGGACAGAAAATACTGATTTAGAGGCGGTATTTCTGATTGATTAATTTTGTGGTGTACGTATGTAAATTGCCTGATTTCCCGTATTGTAAATAAACAAAGGCAGATTGGCGTTTTCACTAATTACTGTTAAAGCTTCCTGTAAGCTTTCCCAGTGATTGGTAACATCAACAATCGTACTGGTATTGTTAGTAGTGGCTTCGGATATACCACTTTGCAGCATTTGTTCGTACTCAGGGGTAATTTTGACATTAATTCCCTTCTCATCTACTGTAAAGTTACAAATTCTAATTCCACTAGAACAGGTTTTATTTAAATCTGCACGGGTTTGCTGCCAAGCATTATTTAGTTGTAGTTTCTCTTGTGCTTGCTTGAGAGAGGCTGAATATGGTGCTATGGCACTCTGAGCTTGATTGTAGTACAAGCTATCATTAGAGACTTGTTTAGCCACCTGTAAAGCCTGTTCCCAATATATGACGGCTGCTTGCCATTGTTGTTGTTGTTCGTAAGCTTGGGCTTGTTTGGCAATACTTATAAGTTGTTGGTAGCTTTTAGCTCCTAGTTCTTCTATGGTGACGCGATCGCGCGCTCTGGCTAATTTAGGTTTATATTCTAGTAAAAGCTGTTGTGCCTCTTGGTATCCCGGACTAGTTTGGGGAATCACATTCAAAGCATTCACTACGATTTGCCAAGTGGACTGCACCTTTTGCCAATCTTGTAAACTTTTAGCATTGGTTTCACGCCTTGCAGCTACACCCGCCACAGCTTTAGCATCCACCAGTTTCTTCAGCCATTTTTCTTCAGCCAGTATTTGCTGATTGACAGTTTTTAAATTGGCTCGATACCTCAGTAATCTTGGTGAAATGAGACGGTAAAGCTCACTATTGGGGTTAACTAATTCTAACGGTGCGATCGCCTGCCGCCATAAGTTTTGCCTAGCTTTTAATTCTTCTGGGCTATTGGCAGGTGTTTTCATCTTTTGTTCTGCCACAGTAGCAACTTCTAAAGCTTTTAGCACCGGATTAATTTTTTTTGCCTGTGCAGACAAACTGGATTTGAGTTCTTCAGCTTGCTGATAATGAGGCGACCACCAGGGGATAACGGTTAAGGCGACACTAGCTGTTTCTAGCTGCTGTGTAATTGTAGCTAATTCATTATCTGACTTAGCGCGGCTTATTAGCTGTCTAGACTGAGTTTTGAGTTCTTCAGCCGCTTGAAGCTCTCTACATTCAGACATCACACAAGGACGAGTCATTACATAAGCACCCACACCCCCAACAAGGACAATTCCTATCAAAGCCATACCCAAGAAAATAGGTGGAATTGGCCTGCGGTGTGGAGTTGTTAACAAATCTGGTGTACCCGCTAAAGGGTCAAACACTTCCTCTTCAGTTTCATCTTCAGTGTGACTTAGTGGAGGAGAATAAGCCAGAGGAAATGCCTCCGATATTGCTTCCTCAACTATTTCATTTTCCTGATTGGCTGGGGTTTCTACCTGCTCATAACCCTTCATCATCAAGGAACGTTTAGCATAGGGAAGTTTTTCACCTAACATTCTCAAGAAGCATTGAATTTGTTGCTCCCGATAAGGTGCTAGCGACTGAATAACTTCCTCAATCACGGAAAAAATTTGTTCTGTGTCAACGTTTATACCGAATGGATGTTGAGCCAGAATCATCAATTCGTCTTTGTTGACAGCACACTTAATCTGGAAAACTTCCCCAGAGGGGATTTCTGCTAGGAATTGTTCCTGCAAGGTTCTGGCTAAGATTTGCAAATCTTCCTGCTGGACTGCTACTGCCATAGAGCTTTCCTGCTGGTTATCTATATTATATTTTTTATCTTTGAGAGACCGAAATAAAGGTTGTTCGTTGATTGAATGCAGATGCACAGTTTAACCAACCATAATCATAAAATCCAATAGACCAACTTTTTAACACACAATTTGGAGTTGTCACCAAAAATTCAACTGCTATATGGAGTCAACAGCTAATAGTCACGAGTCAATGGTCAAAAACTTTAATTTTTGACCATTGACTGTTGATAAGACTAATCTATGGCAGTGGCGTAAGTCCTGACTAAATATACTGACTTGGACTGAAAAACGCTAAATATTCCAGATTTCTCTGATCAGTTGGGGATCTCAGGCTTTCAATTCTCACAAAATCAAATGCGATCGCTATAGACAATCAACCCTAAATTTTATAATCTCAGTTTTAGTAGAAATTACAGATCGAAATTGGGAATAATAAAACTTTTGATTGTTATCATTGACTAACCTTTACTTATTAACCAGTATAAAAATCAATCAAATCAGTATTCTGGTTGCTAACTGATTAATTCTCAATCGTGATATAAAAAAGTTTGAAGTAAAAGTTGGTTTTATTCTATATTAGTAAATTCACCGATATTATCCATTACGACAGTTGAACACAATACTAAGGAGTTAGGACTAGAAATTAAATGTGCTGTAATGACTGAATTCGATACAATTGATACGTGAAAAATAAGTTTTTATAGTTGCTCAAGGCTTGATTATCTAATTGGGGTGCAGTCAAAAACTAAAAAACAGCACCAAAATAATTCTCTGAAAGTATAAATATCAGGTGCGTAACAATGGATTTATTGGAATATCAAGTTAAAGAATGGTTTGGGGAAATAGGCATTCCGGTCTTACCTTCCCAACGCATAGACCATCCTACAGATTTAAAACGCCTGAAAATTCGCTATCCGATTGTGCTGAAATCTCAAGTACACGCTGGAGACAGGGCAAAAGCAGGAGGAGTGAGGATTGTAGAAACAACCATTGATGCTGTTGCGGCTGCCCAAAATATCTTTAATTTGCCCATTTGGGGGGAATTACCAGAAGTTGTACTAGCAGAATCTAAGTATGATGCTAGTCAGGAGTTTTATTTAGCCGTAGTTTTAGATACAGCGATTTGCCGCCCAATCCTTTTAGGTTGCCAAGAACCGGATGTTGACTGGGAATTAGCAGGCGAAAAAATGCAGCACGTCGTTGTAGAACAGGAATTTTCGCCTTTTTATGCCCGTAGGCTGGCTTTAAAAATGGGTTTACAAGGCGCACTGATGCAGTCGGTAAGTACCGTTTTAGAGAAAATGTATCAGCTGTTTATACAAAAAGACCTAGATTTAGTAGAAATCAATCCCTTGGCCATTAATAATTCTGGGGAGGTGATGGCACTCAATGGTAAAGTCAGAGTGAATGAACGGGCAATTGGGCGGCATCCAGAAATTGCGGCAATGGCAGCCAAAATTGCCAATTATCATGGCACAAATCAGATTAACGCCCGGTTTGGTGAGTGGGATAGTTTAGCGATGCACGGCAGAATAGGTATTTTAGGCAATGGTACAGGTTCAATGATGGCAACCTGTGATTTAGTTGCTAGTGCTGGTGGAAAACCAGGGATGTGTTTAAATCTCCGACACGCTTCGATTATAGATACATCACCGACCACATTTGGCGATCGCTTAGTTAAAGGTTTAAATATCCTAGCTGCTGATAAAAGTATTCAGGTCATACTCATTAATCTTCTCGGTAGTATTCCCCAACCAAAAGCAGCAGCTACAGCAATTGTTGATTTTGTATTAGGAAACAAAGGTGAACTGCCATCATCGGTGGTACGCTCTAATGGCAATAAAAGAGAGCATTTGTCACCAAACTTAGTTATTCGTTTAGCTGGTTCAGAGTTAAACGCGGCTAAAGACGTTTTAGCACCGTTAGAAGCTCATGATGATGGACTGATAGTAGTGGAAAATTTAGATGAAGCTGTAGCCGCAGCAGTTAGTCTAGTTAAATCACCCGCCTATAAGAAAGCTTCCTAGGTATTAGAGGGGACAGGGGACAGGGGACAGGTGACAGGGGACAGGGGACAGGGGACAGGTGACAGGGGACAGGTGACAGGGGACAGGTGACAGGTTCGATAATTTCCCCAATCCCCAATTCCCAATCCCCAATTCCCAATTCTCAATCCCCAATCCCCAATACCCAATACCCAATTCTCAATCCCCAATCCCCAATACCCAATCCCCAATCCCCAATTCCCATCTTTTATGAACTTAACGCCAGACAGCAAAGTTATTATCCAAGGCTTCTATGAATTTATCTCAGCAACCCATATTGCTCAAATGAAAGCTTATGGTACAAACTTAGTTGCTGGTGTCGATCCTGGATGTGGTGGACAGGAAATTTACGATCTACCTGTATTTGATTTGGTAGAGGAGGTAGTAGATAAATTTGGCGCAATTGACACAACGATTATTTGCGTACACCCTTACCAAGTTCTAGATGCAGCCTTAGAAGCGATCGCTTCTGGGATCAGTCAGATTATCATTATCTCGGCGGGTGTGCCGCCTTTGGATATGGTGCAATTACTCCGCAAAGCTGAAGCCGGGGAAACTCTAGTAGTCGGCCCCAACAGTCCGGGAATTATTGTGCCAGGAAAAATTCTTTTAGGCACACAACCGAGTGAATTTTATACCCCAGGATCGGTAGGAATTGTGAGTCGCAGCAGCACTCTGACCTATGAAGTTGCTTGGGAACTGACAAAAGCAGGCTTGGGGCAATCGATTAGTGTCAGTATTGGTAGTGATGCCATTGTCGGTTCTTCCTTTTTGCAATGGCTGCAAATTTTAGATGAGGATGACAGTACCGAGGCGATCGTTTTAGTCGGTCAACCAGGCGGGGGTAGTGAAGAAGCCGCAGCTAGGTACATCACTGAAGCCATCGATAAACCAGTTGTGGCTTACATCGCAGGTAGACAAGCACCACCGGGGAAAACTTGGCGACAAACTGGTACTTTAGTTACTGTTGTGGGTCGTCCGCCTAACTTTGGTACTGCACAATGCAAAATCGCCGCTTTTGAAGCCGCAGAAGTTCCGGTGGCGGAACGTCCTTCTTTAATTCCCGAATTGTTGAAAAAGGCAATGCTGTAATTTAAATTGTGAGTTGTTGTTTTTCTGTGAAACACATAGCAACGCCTTTCTCGTAATAAGCGGCTTCATTAATAAAAATTGGGTAAACTATTGATGTGCCTGTGTAGGCGATCGCTTGACCATCAAATGTTAAAAATATAGGCTCGCCTGGATGGAGTGGTTCATAATCACGAGACTGGATTTTCGGGTGAATCATTGCCTGAATTTCGCCTTGTTCATTTCTGGGATAATCTATAGAACATAAAAATTTATACAGTGTGAGTGTATTATTATGTTCCAAAATATCACCGCGATTATATCTTTCTAAATAATCTAAAATTTCATAAATTAGTTTCTCAGTATTTTGAAATAATTCTGCATCTAAGACACCTTGAGCCACAGCACCTACTTCAATTACAAAACCTAACTCACTTAGGGAACGGAGAAAATTACTACCTTCTTCTGGTATCGTCTGGCAAACTTTGACTAAAGGATTAATTGCACTTAGATAAGCAGCTAATTTTAATAGGAATGGATGCTGATTACCTAAAATAATAGTCAAGCCCATGTTGGCTGTTGTACTGTGTAAATCAATAATTACATCTGCCTTGGTTTTATTATCTTCTCCTAAAAGTTTAGATATATTCTTCGCCTGTATCTCTTCATAACTAGACAAGGTAGTATTTTGTAAATCTTCGTTTAAAAAACAACGGTTTAAATCTTTTTCGATGTAGCGTCTACCTGCTGCAAAGGCTTGGGGATTACCTAATAATGTCAAAGTTTCAAAGCTGTATTTTTGAATTAATTGTGGAAATTGTTCAAATTTTTTAATCAGAAATGCACCTGTAAATTCATTACCGTGAGTTCCACCAACCAGGGCAACACGATTAATTTTATTCATGAAATATTCCTCCAAGTGTTTAACAATTCAAAATTCAAAATTCAAAATTAAAGACAGTTGGAGTTAGGGATTTAAACCCCAACTCAACTGATACTACGTGTAGACCTAGGGGTCTTAAACCCTTGAATTTACGATAAAATAGCAGTAATTTAGTCAATAGGAAATAAGCTGTAGGAAGTGGTAATTGGGAAAATTCACTTTCATATTCGGACATAGAACCAATTTTCTTGGGACTGCCTCCTGCCTCATTTTAGGTACAAATTTAGTGTTTATTGATATATTTTTCTTGTATGATTAGCAGCGTACCTAATATTTTTAAGATGTGCAATACCATTTTAATTAATAGAATTATATTTAAAAAATATAGTTATATTAATTTTCCACAATCAAGCAACAGATGCAAAGCTGTAAACCCAGGCTACATCTGAATTTATTAAGTTTAAATTTGGTATTACTCCCCTACGGACACTTTATAAAAGAAAAAGCCGTAGTAGTGTATCCAGTTTAAATTGATGGATCAGCAAGTTCGTAGTAAGGACTTTAGTCCTGATTGTTCTAAACACTAAAGTCTTGACTACAAACCCCAAAACTAACTTGAAAAAGTAGTAAATTGGTATTATGTCAGTAATGATTGAAATTCGACATTTGCGATATTTTATTGCTGTAGCAGAAGAATTAAACTTTAGTCGGGCGGCGGAACGCCTAAATATTGCTCAACCACCCCTAAGCCAACAAATTCAAGCCTTAGAAGCAGAATTAAGATTGCAACTATTTGAGCGTCATCGGCGGCCACTCCGCTTAACCTCTGCGGGGAATGTGTTTCTCAAAGAAGCACGTTTAGTTTTGACAACTTTAGAGAAAGCAGTCATCTCTGCACGCCAAGCAAGTCTAGGAGAAATTGGTAGTTTAATAGTGGCAGTAAATAGCACGATCGCTAATAGTGTTTTACCAGAAATTCTGCGAACTTTTCGCGATCGCTATCCCCAAGTCAGGCTGATTTTGCGTGAGGTGATGTCTTCACAACAATCACAACAGTTACACAACTCTCAAATTGATGTTGGTTTTGATTGTTTACTCAGCAACGGCGATACTGGGTTGAGTTCTTTAGAAATTTTGCAAGAACCGATAGTCATTGCTTTACCAGAAAACCATCCCCTAGCAAAACAACCCGAAATTTCTCTCAAAGCCTTAGTAGATGAACCTTTTGTTTTACCTTCACCAGATGTAGTTCTTTCCTACGGTCAAATTATTGAACTTTATCAAGAGGAAGTGGGTTTACCACCAAAAGTAGTCCAAGAAGCAACGTGGTTGATTACAGTTTTGAGTTTAGTTGCTGGGGGAGTAGGTGTAACATTGTTACCAGCTAACGCCCAAAACCTACAACGCACAGGAGTTGTCTATAGACCCATACAGGGAAAAAATCTGACTCGACCTATAGCCGCAGTTTGGCGCAGTGATGATATGTCTGTGATTTTGCAGAATTTTTTGCAGGTAATCAAAGATGTAGTCCCGGATGTCTCACCAGAGCAGTAGGTTGGTAAGCCACCGCCTTGAACGGGTCTCCCACCTTGGGGCGAGTGGCGTTTGACGTAAGGAAACCCAACACCGAAATATAGATTCAGCTTTCAAGATCCATAAAGATGACTTACTTGGTTCTACGGAATTAGTCATATCTTCTACAGGCCCAGCATTTGAAGAAGTTTCTTGGAGATTTAAGAAAACAGGTGAATCTCCCTAAATCCCCCTTAAAAAGGGGGACTTTGATTCTATTTTGCACTGACAACTAAACCAAACCCAAACGATCCAAAATAAAGGCATACTCAAAAGCTAGCTCTTTTAAGCTTTCATAACGTCCAGAAGCACCACTATGTCCAGCATCCATATTGGTTTTGAGTAGGAGAATATGATTGTCTGTTTTGAGTTCTCGCAGTTTGGCTGTCCATTTGGCAGGTTCCCAATATTTGACGCGGGAATCATTTAACCCGGCTGTGATTAACAAATCGGGGTAATCTTGGGCTGTAACGTTATCGTAGGGTGAGTAAGACTTCATGTAGTCATAGTAGGCTGGATCGTTGGGATTTCCCCATTCTTCCCATTCCATTGCCGAGAGGGGTAAAGATGTATCTAGGATTGTTGTCACCACATCGACAAACGGCACATTAGCGACCACTAACTCAAACAATTCAGGACGCAGATTAATTACTGCACCCATTAATAAACCGCCTGCACTACCACCTGTAATGGCTAGGTGTGTATTTGCTGTCCAACCTTCCTTAATCAAATATTCGGCACAGGCTATAAAATCGGTAAAGGTGTTTTTCTTGTGGAGGAATTTACCGTTTTCATACCATTTGCGTCCCATTTCTTCGCCGCCGCGAATATGAGCGATCGCAAATACTACCCCTCGGTCTAATAATGTTAGTCTAGTTGAAGAAAATGATGCGGGGTAAGAAGCACCATAAGAACCGTAGCCTGTAAGTAATAAGGGATTTTTACCGTCTTTTTTAATTCCCTGTTTGTAAACAATCGAGATGGGAACTTGTGTGCCATCTTCGGCTGTAGCCATTAACCATTCACTATGATATTGAGTTTGGTCATAGCCTCCAAGCACTTGGGTTTGTTTTTTTAATTCCCGTTCTTGGGTTTCCATATCGTAATCAAAAACAGATGGCGGTGTAATTAAGGAAGTGTAATTAAACCGCAAAATATTAGTATTAAATTCTGGGTTACTACCTTCGGAAAATTCATAGGTAGGTTCAGGAAAGATAATATTACTTTCATCATTTGTTGATAGATTTTGGACTCTGGCAGTTTGCAATCCATCTTTGCGTTCATAAATCACCAAATGATTAGCAAACAGACTAATTCCTGATAACAATACATCTTCCCGGTGAGGAATTATGGTTTGCCAATTTTCTTTTGATATTGCAGCTAGGGGAGTTTTTACCAATTTAAAGTTAGTAGCTGCTTCATTGGTGACGATGTAGAAGTAATCACTATGATGGTCTACATCGTATTCTATTCCTGAGTCGCGTGGGTAAATTATCTGAAAATCACTACCAGGATTATTGGCATCTAGATAGTGAACTTCTGTGGTAATGCTGCTCCGCAAAGTCATCAAAATATATGCTTGAGAGCGAGTATTATAAACGTATAAAGCGTAAGCCTCATCAGGTTCGTGATAGATTAACTCATCAGACTCTGTTGATGTGCCGAGAGTATGTCTAAATAATTGGTAAGGACGGTTAGCTGTATCAATTTTGGTATAAAACCCTGTTTGATTATCGTTTCCCCAACAAAAGGAAAAATAAGTATCAGCAATAGTTTCTGGATAAAATTGACGTGTATTTAAATCCAAAAAGAAAAGTGTATATCGCTCAGAGCCAGTAGTATCAAATGAGTAAGCTAGGATTTGATGATTAGGGCTAATATCAAATACACCTAATTCAAAAAAATCATGTCCGGCTGCTAATTCATTTTCATCTAATAGCACTTCTTCAGGAGCATCTAAACTGCCTTGTTTACGGCAATAAATGCGATAAGCTTTTCCGGCTTCAGTTCGCGAATAATAATAGTAATTATCTTTGCGGTATGGTACTGAGAGGTCAGTTTCTTGAATGCGCGAGAGCATTTCATCGTAAAGCTGAGTTTGCAGCGTCTCTGTATGCTGCATCATGGTTGTAGTGTAGGCGTTTTCTGCATCTAGATAAGCGACTACCTTGGGGTTATCAATATCGCGCAACCAAAAGTAGTTGTCTAATCGGCGATCGCCATGTAACTCTAAAACCTGGGGCTGTTTGTCAGCAACAGGAGGCTGAATATTTTTTTGTAACACCCGATCTTTTGTCATCCTTCTGTAACCTTTTATCCCATGTCAACCAACTAGCTACCCAAAAATTTAGGATGAGCTAGGAACTCCAGCCTGACGTTGTAATTGTTTTCTCAAAGTACATAAGCCAATTGCTGGTATAACTCCGAGAATCATAGCTGTAAATCCTTGTTCAATCCAATACATTCCTGCTGCTGGAATCAAATTTTTCATTAAGGAAAGCAACCAAACTACCAGACTAATACAGAAGAAGGAAAAAGAGGGGAAAAAATTCCACCACCAAGTTTTGACTGTATAACGCCGCAAGACTAACCATTGCACAAAACCTAGCCAAATCCCTGAAAGAATATAGAGAAATGTTGACAAAAATCCTAAAGTCAAAGTAGTTTCAGGACTTAAAGTTTGATCAGATGAATTAGCCAGACTAGCAATATAGTTAATCCAAGCGGTTGAGACACCATTAGCTAATAGCCAACCGATGCTGGTAGCCAGTATCCATAGCCAACCAGGGAGATAACGGCGCATAACTAATGCTTGATCAGCAGCAAAAACTACCGCAAAGACAATATTACCAAGCAATCTCACGCAAAAACTCCATACTTGTGGCTGATCAGCAAAAGTAGGGAGCAGAGTTTGCCAGAGAATTTTTTCTATAGCAATACTGACAATACCACCCACCACCCACCCCACAATAGTCATTAACGTAAACTGCACAAAGAATATTCGGCGTTGAGAACGGGGAATTAATAACTTGACTGGGCGAGAATTACTATGAGCATCTGCAAAATGAGAGTAATTACTAGAGTTAGTTTGCATATTAATTTAAGTTAAGAAATTTGAATAAAGTAATCTCAATAAAACCAGTTTTAACCTAAGCAAGAGAACGGTTATAGGGCATAGATCATGGGGCATAGGTGTAAAATATTCACTATCAACTGTCCCCTGTCACCTGTCCCCCGTCACCTCTATTTGATCAAGCGTAATCCCAGAATGATAAGCTAAACAGTGACATAAAAAAGTGACTTAGGATGAAGTGTTAAATGGGTGTTTCGTCAACGACTCCTCATCTTTTACGGGCTGCTCGTGGTGAAATTGTAGATCGTCCCCCTGTATGGATGATGCGACAAGCCGGACGATATATGAAAGCATATCGGGATTTAAGGGAGAAGTATCCTTCATTTCGCGATCGCTCCGAAATTCCAGAAGTAGCAATTGAAGTCTCCCTCCAACCTTGGAGAGCTTTCCAACCAGACGGAGTAATTTTATTTTCCGATATTGTCACCCCCTTACCAGGTTTGGGGATTGACATGGACATTGCGGAAGGTAAAGGCCCCATCATTCATGCGCCCATTCGCACTCAAGCACAAATTGACGCACTGCGTCCTCTAGAACCAGAAGCGGCTCTACCGTTCATTAAAACCATATTGCAGGCTCTACGCCAAGAAGTAGGCAACAAATCAACGGTATTAGGCTTTGTGGGTGCGCCGTGGACATTAGCCGCCTATGCAGTGGAAGGTAAAGGTTCTAAAACCTACTCCATCATCAAAAACATGGCTTTCACACAGCCAGATGTACTGCATCAACTCCTAGCTAAATTAGCAGATGCGATCGCAGTTTATACCCGTTATCAAATCGATTCCGGCGCGCAAGTCGTGCAAATGTTCGATTCTTGGGCGGGATATCTCAGCCCCCAAGATTATGACACCTTTGCTCTCCCCTACCAAAAGCGAGTATTCCAGCAAGTCAAAGCAACTCACCCAGATACACCATTAATTTTGTTAGTCAGTGGTAGCGCAGGCGTACTAGAACGCATGGCGCAATCTGGTGCTGATATCGTCACCGTAGACTGGACAGTAGACATGGCCGATGCTAGAGCCAGATTAGGTAAACACATCAAAGTGCAAGGTAATCTTGACCCTGGCGTATTATACGGCTCAAAAGAGTTTATCCGCGATCGCATCATTGACACCGTTCGCAAAGCTGGTAACTGGGGTCACATTCTCAACCTCGGACACGGTGTACACCCAGACACCCCAGAAGAAAACGTCGCCTTTTTCTTTGAAACAGCGAAACAACTTCATGCGGTTGTGTAGTCAAAACTTCTCTTTCTCTGTGTCTTTGTGTCTCTGTGGTTTAATATTTTTCACCACAGAGACACAGAGACACAGAGTGTTTTAATTCAAGCTTTCTCTTATGACCAAGAAACGAATTTTAGTGACTGGTGCTAGTGGCTGTATAGGTCACTATATTAGCGAAGCCCTAATTCAAGAAACAGATGACGAACTATATTTACTAGTTAGAAATCCCCATAAATTGCAAGTTGATACCACGGTTCGTCCTGGTATTCATGTGTTGCAGGGTGATATGCAGAATATCAGCGCATTAGCTGACTTATTGCCAACAATTGATGTTGCAGTTCTCACTGCTACGGCTTGGGGTGGTGAGCAAACCTTTGATATTAATGTCTCTAAAACTTTAGAGTTACTCAGTTTATTAAATCCTGACCGTTGCCAACAAGTTATTTATTTTTCTACAGCTAGTGTTTTAGACAGTCATAATCAACCACTCAAAGAAGCAGGGGAAATTGGGACAGATTATATTCGTTCTAAATATGAATGTTTACAGAAAATATCACAATTAGCAATAGCATCTAAAATTACTACAGTTTTCCCGACTTTAGTTTTAGGTGGTGATGCCAAAAAACCCTATTCTCATCTAACATCAGGGATTCCAGAAGTTACCAAATATATTAATTTAATTCGCTTCTTAAAAGCCGACGGCAGTTTTCATTTTATCCACGGTCAAGATATCGCCAGTGTAGTTAAATATTTAATATTTAATCCTCCCCAAAGCGATGCACCACGAAGGCTAGTTTTAGGACAAGCAAGACTAACCGCAGACCAAGCCATTGAAGAACTCTGCACTTATTTCGGTAAAAAGATTTACTTCCGCATTCCCCTATCTTTATCCTTAGCCAATTTAATTATCGTCGTCTTTCGGATTCAGATGGCAGCTTGGGATCGATTCTGCATGAACTATCGCCATTTTACCTATGATACGGTGATTAATCCTGGTAGTTTTGACTTGCCGAATTACTGTGCAACCATGAGTGATGTGTTAAAAATTAGCGGTGTTCAAAGCAGGTAAACCTGTGTAAATTAGAGTATTATTTACTCACGCAAAGACGCATTCGCCGGAGGCGTGAGATTTTTACACTAGCTTATAAAGACCAACTAGAAAGGGAATAAACAGAAATTTTTCAGTTGTTTCTAGACTGGCACAGCTTGACGCACTTCTACGGGTTCACCAGTCAAGCTAAAAGCACGAACTTCGGTGATTTTCACCTTCACTAATTGCCCTTTTAGTTGATTAATATCGCCAGTGAAGAAAGTGAGACGATTACCGCGTATGCGTCCCATTACCTGGGTTTTATCTTTGAGGTTTTGGTCTTCTACCAAGACTTCCTCAATGCGTCCCATGTAACGTTGCGATCGCTCGGCTGCTTTGACGTTCACTAAATGGTTTAATCTTTGTAGGCGATCGCTTTTTACTTCTTCACTCAGTTGATTATCCCACAAGGCGGCGGGTGTGCCTGGGCGGGGGGAATAGGCGGCGGTGTTCAACAGGTCAAAACCGATATCTTCTACCAATTTCAACGTATTTTCAAACTGTGCTTCTGTTTCCCCTGGGAAACCAACAATGGCATCACCACTAATTGACGCATCTGGCATATATTGGCGAATGGTGTCAATAATGCGGCGGTATTTTTCGTGAGTGTAACCCCGCGCCATCGCTTTTAATAGTTCGTTATCTCCAGACTGGAAAGGAATATGGAAGTGTTCACAGACTTTAGGCAATTCTGCACAAGCTTTAATTAGCCTCTCCGTAAAATAACGGGGGTGACTGGTAGCAAATCTCAGGCGTTCAACTCCCGGCACATCATGGACATAATACAGCAAATCTGTAAAGTTGTGCAGATGTCGCCCTTCTGCTGTCGCTCCCGGTAAATCTCGTCCGTAAGCGTCAATATTTTGACCAAGGAGGGTAATTTCTTTGTAACCCTGCCGTCCCAATTCTATCATTTCGTCCCGGATAGCTTCCGGTGTGCGGGACTGTTCCACGCCGCGCACGTTGGGGACTACGCAATAGGTACAGCGTTCATTGCAGCCATAAATCACATTGACCCAAGCTGTCACAGTGCTATCCCGCCGCGCCTGGGTGATATCTTCCATGATGTGGACTGCTTCAGTCGCCACAACTTGATTGCCTTCAAACACCGACTCTAATAAATCTTGCAGACGGTTGGCGTGTTGAGGCCCCATGACTAAGTCTAATTCTGGTACACGCCGTAATAGTGCTTCGCCTTCTTGTTGAGCAACACAACCAGCAACGACTAAAGTTAAGTCTGGCTGTTCATGTTTGCGCTTGGCTTGTCTACCGAGGTAAGAATAGACTTTCTGCTCGGCATTATCTCGAATGGTGCAGGTATTGTAAAGAATCAGATTTGCATTGTTGGGATCTTCGACAAATTCAAAGCCCATGTCTTCTAATATGCCAGCCATGCGTTCTGAGTCGGCTTTATTCATTTGGCAACCGAAGGTAGTAATGTGATAGCGGCGTTTAGCAGTGGTCATGGGCAATTATGCTTAATTAGGTGGATATTAAATATGCTGTGTGTTCTTCTCTATTCTATTAGAGTATAAAGTAAGCGCATGAAAAAAGTGATGTTTGTCTGCAAGCATAATTCACGCCGTTCTCAAATGGCAGAAGGCTTTGCCCGTACATTAGGAGAAGGAAAAATTACCGCTACAAGTTCCGGTTTGGCCATCAATGAAGTAGATCCAATTTCCTGTAAAGTCATGTCAGAGATTGGTATCGATATTAGTCAGCAGACTTCTAAAATTTTAAATAATTTCCATCCAGAAGATTACGATATAGTAATTTCTTTATGTGGTTGCGGTGTGAATTTACCGGAAGCTTGGGTAATTAGAGATGTATTTGAAGATTGGCAATTAGATGATCCAGCAGGAGAATCTATAGAAACTTTTCGTCGTGTGCGGGATGAAATAAAAGTAAGAGTTGTGCAGTTAATTGCATCTCTTAGCTTGTAGGGCTTTTTGTAACTAATATTGTCATTTTAAATCAGCCATTTTACGACGGTTTTATCTGCTGTATTACCCAAATCCGAAAATTCTTGAGCGTAGTATTTCTTCCCATAATTTTACTTTGCTCAAGATATTGGGTAATGACATCTATTAAAGGTAATTGAGGAAAATTCAAGCTGTTTTTCGATTCTATATAAACACCATTCTGCAAAATATTAATTTGTAGCTTATCTTTTTCAAACTGCCAAACTTCTGGCACTTTTAGCGATTGATAAATATTGAGATGGGTGCGAGAAGTAATATCAATTTCTAAAGCTAAATCTGGTGGAGGATCTACTTTTAAATCGAGCCTCTTCTTACCACGAATTTTAGATTCATTTTTAATATAAAAACACTGATCAGGTTCTATACCTTGAGCCATGAATTGATTTTTGAATGTGGTAGAACCTAAGCATCTAAACTCAACCTCTAATTCTTCTAAAAGTGCTTTGACTAAATCGCTGATAATTTCTTTATTATCTTCATGTTCTGGCAATGGAGACATGATTTCTAGCATTCCCCTATCATAAGCAATTCGGGCTGCGCGGTGTTCTCCTAAATCTTCAAGAATTGTTTCTAATTCTTGCCAAGTGACATCTCGTAGCAATACTTTTTGTCCAGGTGGAACATAGATGCGCTTTAATTCTAATAACATCGCTGCCACTCCAGAAACTTAAATCTAAGATAGCTTGTTTGATTGATTTTGTTGATAGTAAGCTTGTAATGCTGATGTAGTAATTTTTACGTCTAGAGTCAGATACACACTATGAATTTATCAGGCTAAGATATGTGGCAAATATAAGTCAATATGGTTCAGTTAAGGGTTATTTGTGTAGATACTTGATATCTATCTACATGAAGATTTTGGGCTTACCTGAACTGTATTGAAATATTAAGTGACATCTTATTTACCAAGCCCCGTTGGGGCGGGTATAGGGGTGTAGGGGTATAGGGGTATAGGGGTAAGAAAGAGCAGCCAACCTAACCCTTGGGTTAAAAGCCCTGCTCTTTGGGACAACGGTGTTGGGTTCTTTTTCAATCCCCGTCCAACACCTTCAACCCCCTACACCCTTACACCCTTATACCCTTACACCCTTATACCCTTACACCCTTACACCCTTACACCCTTACACCCTTACACCCTTACACCCCTAATGAACCAGTAGTTGTGATTAATCAACACTCTGAAAGTCTGATACATCCCCCAATAGGAACTCCGTCTAAGCAACCATATCAATTTAGCTGGTTTGACTGGTTTTGTTTGTGGTATCCTCCCGGTTGGCTGATTTTATTTAATCGCCACTGGCAACATTATCATAGAGATCCTGATGGTTGGTATTGGCTAGAATATTTACTATTTTTAATTCCTGGGGGATTTTATCTAGCATTGTTGAGTCGGTGGTTGCGCTTAGGTTGTCGTTCACCTAGAACAGAAATTGCAGAATTTAATCCTCACTATCAACAGGCATTTCGTGAAGAAATTTTAACTTTTATTGTGAAATATTATTTTCGTGGAGAATTGCAGCAAGTTGAGAATCTGCCATCTGTTGGTTCGATGATTGTGGTGATGAATCATGCAGGGATGTGTTTTCCCTGGGATTTTATTTGTTTGGGTTATTTATTAAGCGAAGCACGAGGTTGGACAGTACAACCTTTAGCGGGGGTATCATTATTTGATCATCCTTGGGTTGTGTGGTGGCTACCTCCCAAATGGTCGCAGGTTTTGGGTGCTGTGCGGGCAGAGTTAGGTGATTTTGAACAGGCGATTTCCCAAGGTAAAATTTTGCTATATGCCCCTGAAGGTTTACGCGGCCCCCTAAAAGGTTGGGGTAACCGCTACCAACTGCAAAAATTTGATGTGAGTTTTTTACAGTTGAGCGATCGCTATCATATTCCAATTCTGCCAGTCGTTTGCATCGGTAGTGAATCGTTACATCCTTGGACTATTAATCTCAAAAAATTACAAAGACTATTTAAATTACCGTTCTTGCCTATCTCACCTTTGATGTTGGTACTAATTATCTTTCCTTCAATGGGTGTTTGGGCTATGAGAAGTCGCTTACGTTATTTTATTCAGCCTGTGGATGCAGTAGACACAACAGCAGAGTTTGAAAATAATTCTAGTAAAGTACGTAAAGCCGTGTATCAACGCACCAACCAAGTTCGTGAACAGTTACAGAATCAAATCAATCGATTATTTAACAAAATGTAGGGGTTTAAATCCCCGGCCTCTATTAAGCCGCAAGTGTTGTGGCGGGGTCTAAATCCCCGTTACAACACGTAATTGCGTTAGCGGAGCGGGACGTTAGTCCATTGCGAATTGCGAATTGCGAATTGCGAATTGCGAATTGGTTTAAAAGGGTGTAGGGGTGAGAAAACACAGCATCTTGTTCGGTACTGCTAAACTAGGTATGTCCCCAAGAACCAATTACTATGCTCAAGCGTTCTAAGTTCGAGACAACACAGTCTCAGATTATGCACCGTTCCGAGGAACTAATTAGTGCAGCTTCCAATCGCTACCGCATTACGGTTCAAGTGGCAAATCGTGCCAAGCGTCGGCGTTATGAAGAATTTGAAAATGCCGAAGATGCCATGATGAAACCTGTGCTAAGGGCAATTATTGAAATGTCCGATGAACTGACACAACCAGAAATCATTGGCGAGCTGTGAAATTAATGCTGAGGTGGAAGTGCTGTTAGCGTAGCGGTGCAGAGTTAAAAACTATTTGCTTTGTGCTTTCACCTCAGATATTCACTACTATGAACAAGTAAAAAATTCTTTCTCATTCTCAGTTTATATTTGTGCGACTTAAATTAATTGCGATCGCTATCTCAACTCTCAGTGTGATTTTATTAGCTTCAGGAATAAGTATATTTCCTCTATCACCAGCACAAGCCCAAAGAGTTAGTCCCAGTGATGTCTGGCAGATAGTCTATGAAAAATTGCCTGATTTGCCCAAAGAAAACCAATATATCAGCAAAGAATCAGGGAAAGTAGCAGAAAATAGCACCCTAGCCAGCCGGCTGATTAGATATCACATCTACGTTAAAGAACGCGCCCCCAATTATCGCCTAGATTGGAAGCTAACGTTAGCTGATTATCTGGATGCCAATGAAATCATGTATGACACAACCTACCCAGGTAATGATACCTTAAGGCAGAACCCCTTAGATGGCGATCGCACTGTCATTAAAAACCTCACTCGCACCCAAAGAGATACCCTAGTTCAAATCCTCACCAACATCTTTAACCCCAATCCCTAACCCTCATGGAACGTCTAATTAAAAGCGGTGAAGGTTGGCGCATCGGCTGGAATCCTCACACCAGCGAGTTTCAAGGATTAGTCGGTACTGATGATTGGGCAATCGAGTTAACCGCAGCCGAGATAGATGATTTTTGTCGCCTGTTGGCAAAGCTAGCCGACACCATGAAACAACTCACCGCCGAATTAATGGATGAGGAAAAAATTGCCTGTGAAGCCGAAAGCGATTTATTATGGATGGAGGTAGAAGGCTATCCCCATGAATACAGTTTGCGCTTCATCCTCAACTCAGGACGCTGTGCAGAAGGTAAATGGCCAGCCCCTGCTATACCTGGTTTGTTGCAAGCTGCTGGAATGCTCAAAGTTTTTTAAACTTACCCCTTGATTATCCTAGAGTTTTGCGATAATATGGTAATTCTGACCGGGGCGTAGCGCAGCTTGGTAGCGCGCCACTTTGGGGTAGTGGAGGTCGTGGGTTCGAATCCCGCCGCTCCGATTGATAAAATCCCTAATCCTGCTAATCTTTAGTATAAGATCGGCAGGTTTTTTAAATTATTATTGGAATTTACACTACGGGTTCGTGGATTCGATTGCTGTTGAATATTATTCTAGTCCGCTTAAACATTAATAAATTCGTACAAAAAATATATGAATATTAATTAAATAATTCAACATAATGATACTCAGTATAGTTAAATATGTGACATATTTAACTATAGAGTTATTTTAGGCTTTGAGATGCTTCACGTTTCATCGAAAAGAAATAAAAATCGCCTACTGAATTTTTTAGGTGTACTTAGAAAAAAAGCAGGCAACCAAGAATCCCTACTACTGCTAACGACTTTATTCGTCTCTTTTGTTCCATCAATAGCTCAAGCTAGCTGCTTAATATGGACTTCTTGGCAACCAACTAGGTTAACCCAGCAACAATGTCTCAATAGAGCTGAATTAGCCCTGAGAAATACGGGATTCACTAAAGGTTTTGCACCATTGGAATCGGGAGTCTATGGAGAAACCGGACAATATAGCGGTACAATCCGGTGTATTAGTTCCAAAGGTATGGCATTTTTTATTGTTGCTGGCCCATCAGCTAGAACAGCGCAAAATTTACTAACACGTTTAGAAAACAACTATTAATATACAAAAAATTCAACTTGAGAATTTCAGTTTTTCTCTGGGGGTTTGTCGCTTGCAGAACTTTGCGGCCACAGATAAATTCCCCCAGAGATTAACGTCAAGGTGACAGAAATCCAAAAGGCGATAAGAGAGGGAATTTGCCACTCTACTGATAAGGGTGCAATGAGGAAGGCGATCGCAATAATTTGACTGACCGTTTTGAGTTTACCCCAAATATTTGCCCCGGTAATCGTCGTTTGATTAACTCGCCAACCTGCGATCGCTATTTCCCGCGCTAAAATTAAGAACACTCCCCAAGCCGGAATTTTTCCCAATTCCACTAACACCAGCAGGGGTGCTAATACTAACAATTTATCCACTAAAGGATCAAGAAACTTACCCAAATCAGTAATTTGGTTAAGTTTTCGTGCTAAATATCCATCTAACCAATCTGTGAGTGCAGCGACTAAAAAAATTGCTAAACATATCCATTTAGCTTGCTCTGTAGGGTTGTACAAACCATAAAGTAGAAATGGGACACCCAGAAGGCGAGAAAAAGTTATCCAGTTGGGTAAAGTCATGATTTGGGTTGAGCAATTTTCTATAATTTCAACCAACCAAATAATTGCCCTAATGTCAAATAGACATCTCCAAAAAAGAATGTAGAGACGTTCCATGTAACGTCTCTACAAGGTTTCTGGAAAACGCATATTTAATTTCTGGAAGTCCCCTCAAAGGGTAGTTCAAATTTTTCTGGTGCTGTTTCTTGTTCTTGCACTTTTCTATACATTTTAACGCATTTTAGCGCAAGGACTTTCCCCTATTGTAACTCTTTTGCTTACATCTTATTCACCTTCTATCCACCTGAATGTCTTAATTTATTCAGGTTTTAGGTTTATTCTGCAAACCCTAATTAGGGAAATAAAAGCATTTATTTCCCTAAAAACAAGAAAAATCTTTCAGGTTATATTAAAGTTTATTTACGTATATTCCCTGAAACTTCATGAAAAATTTATAATTTTATTCTTTGTATTATGTGAGTATTACAAGTGTTCAGTTCATGTGAGTAATAACACCACAGAGGTATAGATTATTGTGAAAATTAATGGTACTGCCAACAATGATTTTTTGAATGGCTTTGATAGCGACGATGAGATTAATGGTTTTGCCGGTAACGACATAATCAATGGTGGTCTAGGTAATGATCTGATTGATGGTGGACTGGGTAATGACTCCTTGTCTGGTGATGGTGGTGATGACACATTTAAAGGTAGTCGAGGTAACGACACCATCAATGGTGGAGACGGCTTTGATACCGCAGACTACGGCAGTTTGGGTAAAAAAATCACCCTGTCAGGAGTAGGGTCAATTATCAAAGCTGGTGGATTTGGTACAGATACCGTCTTTCAAGTAGAAAAGGTAATTGCTGATGCTACTGTTGCCAACAACACGATAGATGCGTCTCAATCTTTGTCAGGTGTACCTGCCATTGCTGACTTAGAAGCCCAAACCATCTCTGCCCTTAACGTTCCTGGTTTAGGAGATTTGACATTTAATGTCGTCAACTTTGACAATGTTATCGGTACTATCAACAATGACAGCATCAAAGGTGACAGCCAAAATAACCAATTAAGTGGTCTGGCTGGAGACGACTATATTGATGGTAGAGGTGGGAACGACCTGATTGATGGTGGAGACGGCAATGACACCTTGCTTGGTGGTGCTGGTGATGACACCTTTAAGGGTGGTCAGGGTAACGACAACATTGATGGTGGAGATGGTATTGACGTAGTAGACTACAGCAAACTAGGTCAGACTATCACTCTCTCAGGAGTAGGAACAGTTACTAAAGCTGGTGGATTAGGTCAAGACATACTCTTTAAGGTAGAGAAAGTAATTGCTGATGCTAAGGTTTCTAACAACACCATAGATGCCTCCGCCTCTTTGCTTGGAGTTGCTGCCATTGCCGACTTGCAAGCTCAAACCATCTCTGCGCTTAACGTTCCTGGTTTAGGAGATTTGACATTTAATGTCGTCAACTTTGACAATGTTATCGGTACAATTAATGATGACAGCATCAAAGGCGACGGACAAAATAACCAATTAACTGGTCTGGCTGGAGACGACATCATTGATGGTAGAGGTGGGAACGACCTGATTGATGGTGGAGACGGCAATGACACCTTGTTAGGTGGTGCTGGTAATGACACCTTTAAGGGTAGTCAGGGTGATGACTATATTGATGGTGGAACCGGCACGGATACCGCAGACTACAGCAAACTAGGTCAGACTATCACTCTCTCAGAAGTAGGGACAATTATCAAAGCTGGTGGATTGGGTACAGACTCACTCTTTAAAGTAGAAAGAATTGTTGCCGATGCTAGTGTTGCCAAGAATACTATAGATGCCTCCGCATCTGTTTCTGGTGTATCCATCACCGTTAACCTACAAAGTAAAACTTTGTCAGCCAACAATGTTCCTGGTCTAGGGACATTGCCATTTACTGTAGTCAACTTTGATGATGTCATCGGCACAAATGAAGATGACATCATTACTGGTGATACCCAGAGTAATACATTAACTGGTAATGGCGGTGATGACATATTTAGAGGCAGTCGAGGTAACGACACCATCAATGGTGGAGACGGCTTTGATACCGCAGACTACGGCAGTTTGGGTAAAAAAATCACCCTGTCAGGAGTAGGGTCAATTATCAAAGCTGGTGGATTTGGTACAGATACCGTCTTTCAAGTAGAAAAAGTAATTGCTGATGCTAGTGTTGCCAACAACACGATAGATGCGTCTCAATCTTTGTCGGGTGTACCTGCCATTGCTGACCTAGAAGCCCAAACCATCTCTGCCCTTAACGTTCCTGGTTTAGGAGATTTGACATTTAATGTCGTTAACTTTGACAATGTTATCGGTACAATTAATGACGACATTATTAAGGGCGACAGCCAAAATAACCAATTAAGTGGTCTGGCTGGAGACGACTATATTGATGGTAGAGATGGGAACGACCTGATTGATGGTGGAGACGGCAATGACACCTTGTTCGGTGGTGCTGGTGATGACACCTTTAAGGGTGGTCGGGGTAACGACAGCATTGATGGTGGAGATGGTATTGACGTAGTAGACTACAGCAAACTAGGTCAGACTATCACTCTCTCAGGAGTAGGAACAATTACCAAAGCTGGCGGCTTCGGAACAGACACAGTGTTTAAAGTGGAAACGGTGATTGCTGACGCTAAGGTTGCTAACAACACCATAGATTCCTCCCTATCTTTGCCTGGGGTATCTGTCGTCGCTAATTTACAAACGCAAACTATCTCCGCCTTTGACGTTCCTTTTTTGGGGACAATCACATTTGATGTCATCAACTTTGATAATCTTATCGGTACAGATGAAGGTGACAGCCTGACTGGTGACAACCAAAATAACCGATTAGAAGGTAGAGCAGGTGATGACATTATCTCCGGCGGCTTTGGTAATGACACCATCATCGGTGGATTAGGTAACGATACTCTTACAGGCGGTGCTGGTGCGGATAAGTTTGTTTTCAATAGCCTTGCTGATGGTCTTGACATCATCACAGATTACAACTTTGGTCAAAAGGACGTAATCCAAGTTTCTAAACTCGGATTTGGTGCTACTAACCTCAGCCAGTTCTTCTACGACAACACAAACGGCAGCTTGTCTTTCTCAGGAAATCAATTTGCTTCTCTTGTGAATCTCTCAACTAATATCAGTATTCAGTTTGTCTAAGAGACAAGCTGTCTAAAAGTATCCAAAAAACTGACACAAAAATCTTCTCTACTCTTCATTGTTCTGTGTCCTTTGTGTCTGTATCTTAGTCTATTGTTCTGTGTCCCTTGTGCCTGTATCGTAGCCTATTGTTCTGTGTCCTTTGTGTCTGTATCGTAGCCTGCGGTAAGGTGCTGTCGCATCTACATTTATTGGGATAATTTATTTCTTGGCTATTCCACATCTAACTTGCATATTTATCATGTAGAGCATTCATTTTTTTGCTTTATCTATCTCAATGAGAATAAAACGCTACCTTATTGTTGGTAGTCATTTTTTACATTTGATCATCAGATTCTGTGGAATTAAGGAGCTAAGTATTGTGATATTTTCGGGCAGTCATGTATTCAATCTATCGGTTAAATATTTATCGGCAATTACAGCCGTAATCACTGTTTTTCAACTACCAGTTCAGGCAGCCACATTTTTAGTAAATGAACGCGCGGCTTTGAGAGGTAATGATGAAGTTGACTGGGTAAGTTTAGGAAAAGTATTCAACCCATCTGCTCCTAGCTTTTCTGCTTTTTTGCCTAACTCCTTCTCCACAACTTCCCAAGGTGGATTAAGGTTAAATGTCGATATAGCTCCAGCTACTAATCCTGGATTTACTCCACCGTTTGTCTTTCAAACTTTACCGCCTCCTGGTATTCGGACTAATTTTGCTCAAGGTGATTATATTCTCTTTGGAGGTATAGACCCATCAGGTTTTCGACCTCTTTCCCCCGGCTCTCCTGACCCTCGTACTCCAGGGAATGGAGGACCTTTTACCATTAGTTTTGATAAGCCTGTTTTTGGCGTAGGTACTCAGATAGCTGTAGACATTAGTAACCAGCAAGTAGAAACTTTTATCACTGCTTTTGATAAAGTCAATAACCTATTAGGTACTTTCTCTGTTTTGAGTACTTCATCCCTAGCCTTAGATAATTCGGCAGTATTTTTGGGTATTCGTAGTGATACTCCAAATATCTCACGACTTGTTTTTAGCAGTACTGCTCCACAATTTGGCTTGGCTATTAATCGTGTCAGCATTGTGGTTCTAGTTCCTGAACCGACTTATACCTTAGGAATATTAGTTTTTGGTGTTTCAGGTGCTATTTGGAAACTGCGCCAACGCAAGACTAGGCAAGTAGGCTAATACAGTTCAGTTCACTGAAGGTACATAGTTCTTAAATATTCCCCTTAGTTCCTATTGAAAAGGGTAATTGAATGATGATTTAATCGACTTTTTCAGGGGAATTGTAAGTATAAAATCTTCTGTGAACTGTATTGATATGTAGCCTATAAAGCAGAAAGAATGACATTTTCAAACTTACGTATTAACGTAAATTTCCCACTTCTTGTATTTAGCGAAATTAAACTAAATGCCGTACACAGAACTAGAAACGATCATAGACGCGAAAATCAAAAGAGCTATACGCAAGCATGAGATGATAGTTGCTTGTATTAGCAGTATTATCGGGTTGATTTTTATAGTAGGTTTGTTCCACGCGATTTCGCTCAACCAAAGTCAAATTCAGGCATATTGCTCAAATTTGACTTTGGTTGTATCCAAGTTATTTCTATGATTAAGTGTTCCCTACTATGTATCAAAGGAAATTGCATCAATGGTGAATAATAACAATGGCAGGCCTACATTCGTCTTATTTTTGATTGTATTTATAGACTTGCTTGGCTTCGGAATTATCTTGCCGATACTGCCTTTGTATGCTGAACAATTCGGTGCAGAACCGAATGAAGCTACTTTGCTTGTGGCTATTTATTCTTTAATGCAGTTCTTATTTGCACCATTATGGGGTAGCTTGAGCGATCGCTATGGTCGTCGTCCCATTATACTACTAACCCTGTTCGGTTCTTTAATTGCATACACAGGCTTAGGTTTTGCCAACTCCTTGGGGATTTTATTTATTGCTCGTGGTCTTGCGGGGATGATGGCAGGTAATATAGCCACTGCTCAGGCGTACATAGCAGATATTACTACACCAGCTAATCGCGCTCGTGGCATGGGCATCATCGGCGCAGCTTTTGGTCTTGGCTTTATTCTCGGCCCAGCTATTGGAGGTATTCTCGTAGGGACTGACCCGGACAACGCTAACTTCCATCTACCATCGTTGTTCTCAGCCGGATTATCTTTATTAGCATTGCTTTGTGCTTTGGTATTACTTCCAGAATCCCTCAATGCTGAGACTAAAGCCAAAATCCAAGCTCATCGCTACCGTCAGCGACGGCTAAATTTGCTACATCTGTTACAGCGTCCTCAGTTCTGTATGCTCATTGGTATCTACTTTTTAGTTACCTTTGCGGTTGCAGCTATGGACTCAACGTTTGCTTTATGGTCTAAGCAGGAATTAAACTGGGGTCCTCAACAAATTAGTTATCTTTTTGCCTTCATGGGGATTGTCTGCACAATCGTTCAAGGAGGACTTATCGGATTTCTCAAGAAACTCTTGGGTGAAATCAAGTTACTTACCTTGGGAATATTAGGACTAGGTGTAGGATTACTGCTAATTGGATTCTCACAAAGCTTAATTTTATTATTAGTATCTACCACACTTGTGGCAGGGGGAATTAGTGTCAATCAACCAATATTGAATAGCCTCATTTCTCAAATAACAGTAACAGAAGACCAAGGACAAATATTAGGAATTGCCAGTTCTTGTTCTGCCTTGGCTCGCATTGTCGGTTCAATATGGGCAGGAGCTAGTTTCATGAAATTTGGGAGTTCTGCCCCTTTCTTGAGTGGTTTTTTAGTAGTGCTGCTAGCTTTTATTTTAAGTTGGCGAATGAATAAAAATACTTCTGAATCAAAAGCAGAACGTGTTGTCTGAAAATCTATTACAGTGCAGTGTCAATAAACTACTTAGTTTAAGTTGGAATTTTGACTTGCGTGTATTTTTGCTAGGTCTTAGAGGTTGTTTTAAAAGTTGTTATCTATGAATTGAATTGAATTATTACTCCCTTTTCCAAGATCAGGTTTAGGGTGGGGTAAAAATATTTAACACATCAGTCATAACTTTTAAAACATCCTTTTAATTAAGAATTACGAATTAATATGACAGGTCGCCAAGTATTATTTATCGGCATTTTTATCAGCATCCTCCTCACCTACGCAATTTGGCTGGGTGGGGGTATTCCTGCAAGTATTATTAAGCTTCCTGACCAAGGATTAAGCTGGTACTACTGGAAGCTTCCTCATCCGACTTTTTGGAGCAGAGCCACAGCCTGGGGTATGTACCTTGGGCATCAGTTTGGCATCTGGGCGTGTATCTGGTGGGCGCAGCAAACGCAGTTGAAATACAAAACAGCGTTGCACCCCATTAATTACGCGATGCTTGCCATCAATGGTGCATTTATCGCTTTACACTTCCTGCAAACCTACATTTGGTACGATGCCCTAGCTCAAGATACCTCCATTTGGGCTTCCCAAGGTGCGGTTGTACTTCTACTAGTCTTCATACTGATTTTGGAAACACCTCGACGCGGCTTGTTTTTTGGCAATCCTGTGCCATTCCATCAAGAGTTTTTGCGAATTATCAAGGTGTACCACGGCTATTTTTTCTCCTTCGCTGCTATCTACACCTTTTGGTATCATCCAATGGAAGCGACTGCGGGACACTTAATTGGTTTTTTCTATATGTTTTTGCTGCTGCTCCAATCGTCATTAATCTTTAATCGCGCTCATACAAACCGTTGGTGGACATTCAGTTTGGAAATTACGGTGCTTTTACATAGTGTAGTTGTGTCCTGGATGCTAGGACAGACTAAATGGCCAACATTTCTCTTTGGTTTTCTGGGAATTCTTGTACTTACCCAACTCCACGGTTTACCAGTGAGTAGCTTGACTAAACGTACTATTTACGGAATTTTCTTAGTGAGTGTAATAGCGGTTTACGGATTGACTGAACGCGGCTTGGGCAGAATTTATGAAGTAACCTATATCCCTTTGATTGAGTTTGGGCTGGTGGGTATAATTTACTTAGTCTTCATGCTCATCTTATGGACGTTTTCCCGTTTAACTCTCAAAACTTAATGTACTCAAGAACCATATCTCTAGAACAATCAAGTTTTTTGTGTATTTGCATGGCATGATCTGTATTTTGAGATCATCCCAACAATAATATGACTGATAATAGAGATTTTCGGATCGAACGCGATTCAATGGGCGATCGCCAAATTGCGAGTGATGTTTATTACGGTATCCAAACTCTGCGAGCTATCGAAAACTTCCCCATTAGCGGCATTAAGCCATTACCTACTTACGTAGATGCTTGTTTATTTATTAAAAAAGCTACAGCCATTGTTAACGGTGAATTAGGCTGTATACCCCAAGATATTAGCCAAGTCATCGTGGAAGCAGCTGATGAAATCCTCGCTGGCAAATTCCGTGATCAATTTGTGGTAGATGTTTATCAAGCCGGTGCAGGGACTTCGCACCACATGAATGTCAATGAAGTCTTATCAAACCGGGCTTTAGAAATTCTCGGTGAAGAGAAAGGCAATTACAAAAGAGTTAGTCCCAACGATCATGTCAACTACGGACAGTCTACCAACGATGTGATTCCGACAGCCATTAGGATTGGTGGCTTGTTAGCACTGGAGAGGACATTACACCCCGCTTTAGAGAAAGCGATCGCTACCTTAGAAAATAAAGCTGTAGAATTTCAAGATATCGTTAAATCTGGCAGAACTCACCTACAAGACGCTGTACCCGTGCGTTTAGGTGAAAACTTCCGGGCTTGGGCGCAAATCCTCTCAGAACACCAAAACCGCCTTTATACAGCCTCTGGGGATTTAATGGTGCTGGGGTTGGGTGGTAGTGCGGCTGGAACTGGACTAAATACCCATCCCCAATATCGCGTTCGTGTGGTGGAAGTCCTCTCAGAATTACTCAACTTTCCTCTGCAACCTGCACCCCATCTCATGGCTGCAATGCAAAGTATGGGCGCATTTGTCAATGTTTCTGGCGCATTACGTAACTTAGCCCAAGATTTAGCCAAAATTTCCCACGACTTGCGCCTGATGGATTCCGGCCCAAAAACTGGCTTGAAAGAAATACAATTACCCCCAGTACAACCTGGTTCATCGATTATGCCAGGAAAATATAACCCCGTGATGGCAGAGATGACATCAATGGTATGTTTTCAGGTGATGGGTTACGACAATGCGATCGCTTTTGCCGCCCAAGCTGGACAATTAGAATTGAACGTGATGATGCCGTTAATAGCCTATAACCTGATTCACAGTATAGAAATTCTCGGTAATACTATCGCCGCCCTCACGGAACGTTGTATAGAGGGAATTACCGCTAATAAAGAACGTTGTTTAGCCTACGCTGAAGGTAGTCTAGCTTTAGTCACCGCACTTAACACCCATATTGGTTATCTAAACGCCGCCGCCGTCGCCAAAGAATCCCTAGAAACAGGCAAATCCCTACGACAGATTGTTTTAGAAAAAGGTCTAATGAGTGAAGCAGAATTAGCTACTGTGTTAAATCTAGAACAGATGAGCAGTATTTTAGGGACTGGGGAATAATCAATTCAAAATTCAAAATGACGCTCGTTCGCCCTTGGCGTGCCGTAGGCATGACTCGCTAACGCTGCGCTAACAAAATTCAAAATTCAAAATTCAAACACCCTCTGACTCATAACTCAGCACCGGCTAAACGCCGCGCTACCGCTAACAGCACTCATAACTCATAACTCATGCAGAACTCAAAACCATCTGTCAGCCTCATTCGGGCTACTTCTTACGAAAAAGATACTTTAAGAGAATCTTTAGTTACCTTACTAGAACCTTTGGGGGGGATGGCGGCCTTTGTCAAACCAGGGCAACGTGTCTTACTCAAACCAAATTTGCTCACAGGTGCGCGTCCTCAAAAAGAGTGTACCACTCGCGCTGAAATAGTTTATGCAGTTGCTCAGATGGTAATTGCCGCAGGTGGTAAACCATTTTTAGGGGATAGTCCAGCATTTGGTAGTGCCAAAGGTGTAGCCATAGCTAATGGTTATCAGCCAATCATCCAAGAATTAAATCTTCCTATCATTGAATTTCACGGACAGCGTTACCAAACCGTGAGCGAAAATTTTAATCACCTACTAATCAGTAAAGAAGCGATAGAAGCCGATGTGGTGATTAATCTACCGAAAGTCAAGTCCCATAGCCAATTAACCTTAACTTTGGGAGTCAAAAACCTCTTTGGTTGCGTTCCCGGCAAAATGAAAGCATGGTGGCACATGGAAGCAGGCAAAGATGCGAACCGCTTCGGGGAAATGTTAGTCGAAACTGCCAAGGCGATTAATCCAGATTTAACTATTTTAGATGGGATCATTGGACATGAAGGTAATGGCCCTAGTGGTGGCGAACCCCGCCCCTTGGGAATATTAGCCGCAGCATCCAATGTCTTCGCCCTAGATAGGGCAATGGTAGAAGTTCTCAACGTTCCACCCCATGAAGTCCCTACTGTTGCAGCTTCTCAACGCCTAGGAGTTTGTCCAGAATTAGCTGACATTGATTTTCCCAACTTACATCCTGACTTACTTCAAATTACAGATTGGCGACTGCCAGACCAGTTAACACCAATTGATTTTGCTATGCCCAGGGTAATCAAGTCTACGTTCAAACATTTTTATATTCGCTTTATTAAAGAACCAATGAGTGCCTACGGTAGACAGTAGTTTGTCTTGAGCATTCGCCCAAAAGTAAGTGCAAATTCTGCTACAACAATCTGCAAATGAGGAGGGTAGTCTAGAAATTACCCTCCGATTGCTTAACTAGACCGCCCTATAGTGGCGGTTTTTCCCAATTAGAACTCCCTTGCTCCCCCATCCCCCATCTAAAAACAAAAAGCGTTTTTTACTCTACTTATATAAAAATAAAGTAATATTACTTAAATTTATCAATTTACATTTCGGCAAAGATTGATGGTGTAATTACCGAATCGTCACTAGCAAATCCTGAAAATTTGTCTGTATTTCTTCGGTGGGATTTTTTGTTTATGAAAACCTGCTAACCTATCTATTTATGGTTATCAATGTATTTAGGGCTAATATTTTTTAGCGGTTCAAAAAAGACTTCCATAGGCCAGTAAAACTGCGGATTATTACAAGTATAATGAACAAGCTAAATCGCTAGAAATAGCTTAGACAAAGGATTCAAATATGGTAAAATCTTAGTAAGATGAAACCATTCAGATAAATAATTAATTTGCTGAAAAATAAAAATCAAGTAATTATCCCGTGTATTTAATCTATGCTTAACCTGAAATTAATACATTAGACAGATGAAGGCTAACATATGATGTCCTCGGTCAAGTCAGAAATGTTCATATGCAACCATGTATCAAGATTGCCAAGCACAAATCCTACAAATATGAACCTAACCAAACTTTGATCGGCTACACATTTGACAATCGAAAATAGCTAAAATAGTATTGAAACTCTCTACTAGAGAGCTAACCTCCAATTAATTGTGATTAACTCTAATTCTGTATGAATTCAGATAGCCAGTCTGCCAACCCTCCCGACACGTATTCCCATCGTTTGGCAGACATTGTGGGAACATTAATAGCTGTGGTCACTCTAACACTACCTGTGTTTGTCATTGCCCATTATTCCACCAATGTTCCAGAAAGTCAGCAACCTATGACCTACGAACTCAAGACAGGTGAGCGATAGACAAAATTATCAACTGTAAGATGTAACAGCCAAAAGTTCCAAACACAAACAACGGAGAAAAAATTTTGAGCTAGTATTTTGTATTTAACTTCAATAATATCCGAGCCAAATCTGCGTTCTTAGCTAAAACTTTGAGCTAAGTTGTGTATAAGCCCGATAATGCAGTGTTTTAACAAAATTTAATTTGCATTAGCGTTGCGTATCAAAGGTTGATCAGCGAGTTATAAAAGCGTTGTGATGTTTGTTCACAACGCTTTTTGCTTAAAAAAGGAAATATCAAGGCTTGAAGCAGTTATCTCCATGCACCTGATAATTATGCGAAGTTCAGAATAATACTTTGGAATAAGTCCATCTTGGCCATAAAATTTTACACGGGGAGTATGTCCCCGATAAATTTTAAGTAAAACAGAGAGAGGAATTTTTTGTGGACTTATCCCTTATTCCAGCCCAGCCAAAACCCGGTGTGATTAATGTTTTGATCGAAATTGCCGGTGGTAGCAAAAATAAATATGAATTTGATAAAGACCTGCAAGCCTTTGCTCTAGATCGGGTACTGTATTCTTCAGTAAAATATCCCTACGACTATGGTTTCATACCCAACACCTTGGCGGATGATGGCGATCCCTTGGATGGTATGGTAATTATGGATGAGCCAACTTTTCCAGGTTGTATCATTCCTGCCAGACCGATTGGCTTTTTGCAAATGATTGACGGTGGCGATCGCGATGAGAAAATTCTGTGTGTACCAGACAAAGATCCACGTTACACACACGTAAAATCTTTGAGAGATATAGCTCCACATCGCTTAGAAGAAATTGCTGAATTTTTCCGCAGTTACAAAAATTTAGAAAAGAAAGTGACTGAAATTCTCGGTTGGCAAGATGTTGACAAGGTAGCACCCCTGGTAGAAGAGTCTATAAAAGCTTACAAGGGATAGTAGGCGATCGCTAATCGGTAAGACTAAAGTGAGTAATGAGTGCTGAGTAATGAGTGCTGAGTAGTGTTAGCGGAGCGGGGCGTTTAGCCCGTGCTGTTAGGGGTAGCGCGGCGTTTAGCCGGTGCTGAGTTTCGAGAGTATTGAGTTGTGTTATGCGTAGTGGGGCTTAAGCCCATGTCGATTGAGCATATCCCTCATTACTCATAATTTATTACTCATAATTCATTACTCATAATTCATTACTCATTACTCATTACTCAGCACTCATTACTCAGCACTCATAACATTGAAACGAAATGCAGCGTACCCTACTTTTAGCAAAAATTCACAATTGCACCCTCACGGGAGCAAACATCAATTATGTGGGTAGTATTAGCATCGATAAAATCTTGTTAGAAAAATCTGGCATTTTACCATACGAGCAAGTGCAAGTAGTGAATAATGCTAATGGCGAGCGGTTCATTACTTATGCAATACCAGCTCTAGCCCATTCGGGAATTATTGAACTAAATGGGGCTGCCGCCCGTCTAGGCATGATCGGCGATCGCGTGATTATAATGGCTTACGGGCAGTTTACTCCAGAGGAGTTAAAAAGTTACACTCCTACGGTAGTCATTGTGGACGAACAAAACCGAATTTTGGAAGTGCGGTACTACGATGACCTGCTCACTAAGGTCTAAATGCAAAAAAAATGTCAAATATTGAGCTGTCAGGTTCTCAGGTCTACCTAACTGAAAAGTCAGCCAACTCACCAAGTAGCCTTGTGGGTGATTTTGCTTTGAAATTTTGGGGTGTCAGGGGTTTGATTCCCACGCCAGACGTTAATACCAGCCGCTATGGTGGTAATACTACTTGTGTAGAAATGCGCGTAGGCGGTAAAAACTTAATTTTTGATGGTGGTACGGGTTTACGTGTACTAGGCAAAACTTGGCAACATTTAGAACAGCCATTAGAAGCCCATTTATTTTTTACTAATTCCCAATCAAATCGGATTCAGGGGTTTCCCTTTTTTGCACCCGCATTTATTCCGCACAATTGCTTCCATATTTATGGTGCAGCTGCTTCCAATGGGGCTTCTATCAAACAATGTCTGTGTGACCAAATGCTCCAACCGCACTTTCCCTACCCTCTACAGGTCATGCAGTCTGAGTTGCAGTTTAAAAATATCACCTCCAACAGTGAAGTCAAAATAGACGATATTGTTATTAAAACTGCACTGATCAACCAAACTCAGCGATCAATTGGTTATCGGGTGAGCTGGCAAGACTATAGTGTTGCTTATATTACAGATTTAAGTTACCGTGCAGAACAAGTAGAACGAGACGACATCATCGAAATTATTCAAGGTGTCGATTTATTAATTGCTAATGCTACTTATAGTCCGCCAACATCCCATGACCATGACTGTGCCGATTCCCTTTGGCAAGCATCTGTGGAAATAGCTCAAACCGCTAATGTGCGACAGTTAGTGATTTCTCATCACCACCCAGATGACCATGATGATTTTCTCGACAAAGTTCAACGTGAAATCACGTCTGCTTTTCCTCAAGCACTGCTAGCTTGTGAAGGCTTGGTATTATTTGTTGCATAATTTTTGTTCTCTAATGACTCAGCCCAAAGGCTTTTTGAAATATTCTCAAAGATAGAGGTTAATTTTCTTTAGACTTATCTTTTTTTGGTAAATTTTTTTTAAAAAACTGTGTTGGCTGTTACAATATTGTTAAGAAAAGTTTCTGGTTGCGTTTTGGGAACTCGCAACTGGGTTTTGACTCTATTGAGAAGACAACGCGAATGAATATTTTGAGACCAGCTGTGGGAGGCTGGTTTTTTTTTGCATGAGCTAGGTAGTGACAAAGCAATTACGCCTCATATGTCAAGTTTTGCAACTTACTGCGTAATTACTATTAAGTAAGGTGTATGCAATAATTAGGTGAAGTTTAACTTCAGATTTCGCGAAATATCTGGACTACTAGAATTTATTCATCGAAATCACATTAAATAGCACATCTACATAAATTTCCAGGATTGACCATCATTATGAGTTCTAACAATTTACCAGAAACAGTTTTAGATTCTCAAACCTTAAAGCAAGTAGAAAACGAGATTAAACAGGAACTAATAGAAGTCTTGAATCAATCTAAATTAAGCAAGGTATTGGAAAAATACGGTATATCAAAGTCAGAAGTTCTGAAAATCAACTACACACTCGACTTAAATAAACTTCAATCTACTGATGTTAGTGAGGATAAGGTAGCTATAGAATCTTTTTCCATGATGAGGATGCCACCTATACAGACAAACTTAGCATTGCTTTACCCTTGCCCAATGGAAGGCTATCCTGACGGTTGTTGGGTAGATTTATGAATAGTGTTTCATTAGGGGTGTAAGGGTTTAAGGGTGTAGGGGTTGAAGGTGTTGGACGGGGATTGAAGGGGAAATTGCGCCTATTTTGTTCGGTTATACGACTGTTGTTAGGGTGTAAATAACTATAACCTCTAATTAGTAGTGAAACTTGAAATCTCAAAGCTGCTAGTCGCTCTTGAACAAAGAGGTGAAAGTCTGTGTACGAATGGATCTTGCCAAGTCTGAGTGAAGTGTTAGCCGAAAGTGAATCTATTGTGACTGAAGGCTCACCAACCAAAGCAGAGAGGCAATGGCGGATGAGTCTAGCAGCGATAGAACATTTGTTAATTAACACTTTAGCTAAAACTGCACCTGATAAAACCCTGGGACTAGTATTGGCTGCACCTGCACCTTTATTTAGTCAGCCAATACTTACTAAAAGGTTGCAGACAGTAACTTTTACAGCTAAGTTGTTTAACCCTTTGGCATTGATGCCATTTCATATGCCAGATGGGATGGTTGAAGACCTACCTACGGCCGTTATCTCTCCAGAAGAAACTACTCCCGATGAGTCAGTTTTACCTTTATTACCAGCCGATCCCCTCGCAGCAGAACAGTTTTGTCTGGTATTTACAGATAAATTTAGATTAGTGCTGGTTTTAGCAACAGGCAAAGATGGTACAAAATCATTTTCATTTTCTTTTGAGCCAGAAGTAGTACAACAAGCATGGCGATCGCTTGGTGCGCGAGTCATGCTCAGTAATCCCGATTTCTTTCGTGAGTTGGATTCATTAGTTGAAAGCTATCCCTTAGTACCACCCGATTACCGCACCGCCTTTCAATTTAGCCAATTTTTGCTCCAAGAATTACCAGAAGAAGGGACTAGGGAAGAGTTCCCCCAATGCTCAAGGCCTAATACCCCATCCCGTTCGGCTGACGCTCACGGCGGAAGCCCAATGCCTAATCCCCCAGCACCCAAAGCTGATGTAGAATTACTCCAAGCTTTCGCCCATGAAGTCCGTACCCCACTGACTACTATTCGGACTATGACTCGCCTGCTGTTAAAGCGGCGGGATTTGCCTACGACCGTGATTAATCGCTTGGAAAAAATCGATCACGAGTGTACTGAGCAAATTGATCGTATGGAGTTGTTATTTAAAGCAGCAGAACTAGAAACCTGTGCGGCGGCGAAGTTTGCTATAACTCACCTAACTCCCATGTCTCTCGATCAAGTATTGCATCAAAGCATTCCCCGTTGGGAGCAAGCAGCACAGCGTCGTAATTTAACTTTGGATGTAGTTTTACCGCAGCAATTACCCTCAGTGGTAAGTAATCCGGCTATGTTAGACCGCGTACTAACCGGGTTAATAGAAAATTTCACCCGCAGTTTACCGCCTGGTAGTCATATCCAAGTTCAGGTGATTCCCGCCGGAGATCAACTAAAGTTGCAATTATCGCCTCAAACTCTCTGCCAAGATACAAATAAAGTCAATATCCCTCCCACACCACCAATCCGTAAAGCTCTGGGTCAGTTGCTCATGTTTCAACCAGAGACAGGTACTATTAGTTTAAATATTGCTGCTACTAAACACCTGTTTCAAGCGATCGGTGGTAAGTTAATTGTCCGTCAGCGTCCACAATACGGCGAAATTTTGACTATTTTCTTACCTTTAGAAGTGAGTCATCAAAAAAACGTCTAGATTAGCACTCTTAGAGGATGGTTGAAAATTTTTGTTGATGGATCAAATACTTTGAGATCCCGCTTCAAATTGATGAGTGTTCACTCCATCGCTCGAATTTGCTGATTTACTTCATTTTGCGCCTGTAACATTGCCTGCTTTAATGGTTGCTGCCCTAATAAAGCACTGATAAACTGGTTATCAAAATTGTTGACAATGGCGGCTGGATGTTTACCCACTTGTAATGGTGTAGCGTAATTAACACCAGCAACTAAAGGCGATCGCAACACATCTTGCTCATATCCTAACTTCTCGGCGACTGATTGGCGTGTGGGTAAAGCAAACCCTGTTCCTGTCCATTTCTGCATTCCCGCTTTCCCTGTGAGATAAGAAATTAATTCCCAAGCTTCAGCTTTATGTTTTGATTGCCTGTTCATCACATAGGCAACGGTATAAACCATTGTGCCTTTTTTATTATTAATAGTTGGTACTTCTGCGGTAGCAAATTCTAATTTGGGAAAAGTTTCTTGTAGGTAAGGAATTGACCAGTTACCTTCAATCACCATTGCTACCTTACCCTGACCAAACATTTCACTACCTGAGTTTGTCCCTACGTCAGATTTTTGGGCTGAGGAACGGTCTTGACGATACTGGTCTATAACTAGCTGTAATCCCTGCAAAGCTTGCTGACTAGCAAATGCAGCGTAACCGTTTGCGTCAATGACTTGTCCACCAAAGGCTTTAATTTTATAAATCTGACGTGCTAATTCTGGCATTTCCCCGAAGCCGTATCTGTTGAGTTTACCTGTTAATTGCTTAGAGTAGGTACGGAGTTCTTCCCAAGTAGTTGGCGGAGTGTTCAACCCAGCCGCCGCGAATGCTTTTTTGTTATAAAACAGTGCCAAGGTGGAATAGTCTTTGGGAAGACCGTAAATAGAGTTTTGATATTTAAAGCTGTTTAATAAAGTTGGTTCAAAGTCTGCGAGGTCAAATTTGGGTGTGATGTAATTATTTAAAGGTTCTAAGACATTCTGACTCATCAAAAAAGGAGCTTCCAGCGCATCTAGATAAAAAACATCAGGCGCGGCTTCCCCAACTAAGCGAGTTTTCATCACATCCATGTATTGATCAGAAATTACCTCATATTTGACCTTAATTTTGGGATGTTCGGCTGCAAAGCCTTGCAGAACTTGTGTTAATAATTTTTGCTCTACAGGCGAACCTCCCCAGCCACTAAGTTTCACTGTGACATAGTTGGGTTTTGGTAGACTATGACAACTAATAATAGTAATGGCGATCGCGATCGCTAGTCCCAAAAATCGCCACAAGTTTTTTCTCATTAAAATTGGATGAAAGTCCCTGTCACCTTACTTATATCGTGTGTAGCTGCGGACTGATATTTAACTCGTTTAAAGTTTTGTTGAGAAATACAAGTTAAAATTGTCTAAGAATTATAACCAAAGCTTTTAAGTGTAAACTGAGTTACCCAGTAATTGAACTTATATTAGGGTTCATTACCTATTAATAATGTCTATAGATTCGGTTCAGGTTGAAACAGTTTCACCTCTGATTCTGGAAGTTCCCCAGATTCCTCAAACCCAAGCTACACTTACTCCTACCGCCAAATCTCGCACCCGATTTACTAAAAATGCGATTCGCACCAGTTTAAAAGCCTCAACTGCGGATGCGGTTTTTGCGGCTGTGTTTTCGCTAGCGACTGGCGGAATTTTGCTAAGTAATTTCTTGGTAGAGTTAGATGCTAGTCCGGTAGTGTTTGGGATGATGTCTTCAATTCCCATGCTGGTAAACCTGATTCAGCCTTTGGGTGCTTACTTATCTGAACGCACTACCAGCCGGTTTCAATATTCCCTGTGGACATTTGGAATTGCTAGGCTGTTGTGGCTGATTTTATTAATTGGGGTTGTCGGTTTTAGTTGGGGATGGGTGAATTCCCTACAATTAGAAATAGTGACTTTATTGATTGTCTTAGCTAGCCACCTGTTAGGGGGACTGGGAAGCGCATCTTGGTTGAGTTGGCTGGCGATAATTGTTCCCCGAAAGTTAAGAGGTAGGTATTTTGGTATACGCAATAGTGCAGCTAGTCTGACTAATTTGCTGTGTGTACCTTTAGCGGGGTTGTTGATTTCCCATTGGTACGGCGGTACTCTTCAAGGTTATGGTGTTGTGCTGTTGGTGAGTATCGTTTTTGGTATGCTGAGTTTGGGATGCCAGTATTTTAAACTAGATATTAATCCAAAAGTCCAAAATGCGATCGTTGAATATCCTCATCAGCAACCTGAAAATAGCAATACAGAGCAATCTTTACCCAAAAACCAATCTCTACAAGTAGAGACTAAAGACAGCCTCTGGAAAAACTCTAACTTTTTGATGTTTCTGTTTTATTCTGCCTTTTGGATGCTGGCTGTAAATCTCAGCGCACCTTTTTTTAACCTCTATATGCTGGATACGCTGCATTTAGATGTCAGTTGGGTGACGCTTTATGCTAGTTTGCAAGCGGGAGCTAATATGCTACTGATGATATTTTGGGGCAAGTTAGCAGATAAAATTGGCAATCGTCTAATTCTGATTTTTATTGGTGTCTTGGTCGCGGTGACACCATTTTTATGGTTAGGAATTGATACTAATAATTTTGATTTATGGTTATCGCTGCCACTGTTACATATTTTAACTGGTGGAACGTGGGCAGCTATTGACTTATGTAATAACAATATGCAGTTAGAAATTGCCCCAATAAAAAACCAGTCACTTTATTTTGCGATCGCGTCTGCTGTGGCTGGCTTTAGTGGTGCTTTAGGCACAACTATCGGTAGCTGCATTGCCCAATTTGCTCAACATGGCGGTTTATTGGGAATTTTTGCTCTTTCGGGTATGTTGCGCCTAGTAGCTTTGATTCCGTTAATGTTTGTCAGGGAGTGAAGGATTGGGGACTGGGGATTGGGGACTGGGGACTGGGGATTGGGATTTAGAAAAATTCTCCCTTACCTCCCCTACCTCCCCTGCTCCCCCTGCTTCCCCTGCTCCCTTACTCTCTCAATCAACAGCTGTGGTACTAAGACTCATCGTCTCCCACAGCACCATAGGAGGGGCGGTAGGGATGGGTTGGTGTAAAGCGATGAGTTTGGTTAGGGTGGACTTTAATTGGGTACGGGGTACAATGTCATCAACAAAACCATGCTTGAGCAAGTCTTCAGCCGTTTGGAAATCGTCTGGTAGTTTTTCTCTGAGGGTTTGCTCAATCACGCGCCGACCTGCAAAACCAATGGTGGCTTTTGGTTCTGCCAAAATAATATCTCCCAACATGGCAAAGCTAGCTGTTACACCGCCTGTAGTGGGATTAGTCAAAATAGGTATGTAAAGTAATTTAGCATCGCGGTGACGTTCTAGGGCGGCGGAAATTTTCGCCATCTGCATGAGGGAGAGCATACCTTCTTGCATTCTCGCTCCCCCGGAGGTGCAGACAATAACGACTGGGTAACGTCGTTGGGTAGCTTGTTCAATGAGGCGGGTAATTTTTTCGCCCACGACAGAACCCATACTACCGCCCATGAAGCGGAAATCCATCACAGCTAGAGCAATGGGTAAACCGTTGATTTGACCCAAACCAGTTTTCACTGCGTCTAGAAGACCTAGTTTATCTTCCATTTCCCGCAGGCGATCGCTATAGGCTTTGCGATCGCGGAATTGCAAAGGATCTGTAGGTCGCAAATTTTCGTCAATTGGCCGCCAGGTGTTTTGATCTGTCAATTGGCGGATACGTTCATCACTGTCTACCCGATTATGATGTCCGCATTCAGCACACACCATTTGATTGGCTAGAAGGTCTTTAGTATAGGTCAAGACACCGCATTTAGTACATTTGTGCCATAGCCCGTCAGCAATCTCACGTTCTTGGCGTTCGGGGTTGGTTGCTCCCGACTTACGGCGATTTGCGAACCAATCAAATAGAGACTTTAAACCGCGTGATTCTTCGTTGTTTGCCATTTTTATCTTATTCAAGTGGGTACGAGGTCGAAAATCAGTCAAGCAGCTAGGATAATTTAATTATCATTAGTCTTGAGTAATTTTATTGACTATTGATTATTAGCCTGTAACTGTTGACTACATCACCAAATTACGCTTATAAGCAATTCAGACCTAAATTTGCATCTTTGGTTGCCAGCTTAACGAAAATACTGATGCCAATACAAGTCTCTGGTTCGTCTCTTCTTGTATATGTATTGGCAAAATTAAAGACGTTATCATACCAACCCCCCAACAGTATGCCTTTCCTCAACCCCCAGCTTGAAATCTTGCCCCCAAGATTGCAGTTTGCCTTGCCAGTTGACAAGCATTTAGCATTTACCAACAGGTACTTTTCAATGAGAGGGTGATACTGGTCACAAGCTGATATTACCAAAATGTCAAGCGTAAATGGGGTAATCAACGCTACAGTCATGAAAATTTAGGTGACAGGGGACTATTCAATTCAAAATTCAAAATGACGCTCGTTCGCCCTTGGCGTGCCGTAGGCATGACTCGCTAACGCTGCGCTAACAAAATTCAAAATTAAAGAACCTCTGAGGATTGGGGATTGGGGACTGGGGATAGGACAGAATGAGTATCGCGTACTCCCTACTCAGCACTCTCTCACTCACTCTCTCACTCTCTCACTCTCTCAGCCCTAAAAAAACAATCGTAGGTAAGCTGATAAAATTGCTTCGCCGCCGAATAGGGTGAAGAATGCGCCGGCGGCTAAAAAGGGGCCGAAGGGGATTTTTTGCCCCCATTTGCGTTTTGATAGCATAATTGCGCCGATACCTACTAAAGCTCCTAGGGTACAGGCGATAAATCCCGCCAAGAGTAAATGCTTCCAACCTAGCCACGCACCCATCATGGCTGCTAGTTTGGCATCTCCTGCACCCATTGCTTCTTTTTGCAGGAAAATACCAAGAATAGCGATCGCATCAAATAACCATAAACCTAATACAGCTCCCACTATCCCCATCATCAGATGTTTGACTACTCCCTCAATACTGGGTTCAGTAATATAACCTAGTACCATTTGAAAGATAATTCCCAATACTAACCCCGACTTAGTGAGAGCATTGGGTAAAGTC
This sequence comes from Nostoc sp. UHCC 0870, assembly GCF_022063185.1. Classification (NCBI taxonomy): domain Bacteria; kingdom Bacillati; phylum Cyanobacteriota; class Cyanophyceae; order Nostocales; family Nostocaceae; genus Nostoc; species Nostoc sp. UHCC 0870. The sequence continues at coordinate 1,128,116 of NZ_CP091913.1, forward strand.
ATTGTATCTAAGTCGATCAGTGATAATGCTAATAACCAACTACAAAAAACCCAGTATCCTATTGTCAGAATTGAGACGTTAAATAAAAAGAATATGAGGAGAAAGATTATCCCTGTCACCGCTTCTACTACTGGGTAACGCAGAGAAATCTTGCTTTTACAATAACGACATCGCCCTTTTAACCACACCCAACCAAGCACAGGCACATTATCATAGGCTTTTAGCTGATTCAAGCAATGGGGACAACGAGACGGCGGCCAGAGAATTGATAATCCGGCAGGTAATCGATAAACTACAACATTAATAAAGCTGCCAATAGACGCACCCAAGGCGAAAACAATGATACTCGCCACGGCTACCATCAAAGTATCCATATAGTTATTTGTCACAAGTCCTGAGTCATTTGTCGTTTATCTTTCGCCGTTTGTCGAGAGTTAATGATTTTTTCTCTTGACTTTTGACTCTTGACCATTGACTAATGACCAATAACTAATACATATGAGATTCAATTTGGCTCAAGGGTACAAAACACTCTTGAGGTAGGAGAACTGGTTGACTGGTAAAAATTACCTTACCCCGATGATTCACCCGATTAATTGCTACTCCTGAAGGTTGGCCAGCTATTTCAGGATGTACTTCACAATGGGTGTAGTAAATTTGCCCCGCAGCTCTGATTACGGCAGGATCAATCAAAGGAGACTGGCTTCTGGGGGCAGTAAAATTAGCTTTTCCTTGTTCTTGTCGTAAAGCGTACACTATATTGCTGCGTAGTTGCTAGATTTGCTTCTAGTTTAGCTGAAACTTCTAGTAACGGTTGCCAATTTGGCGGATTTAACTAGAAAATATTATTTTTCCAGAGCTTTAATCAGTGAGTCACCCATAGCGCGACAACCCAAAAGATTCATCCCTGGTGACATGATATCTCCAGTGCGATCGCCTTGGGCTAAAACTTGCAATACGGCTTGTTCTATTTTGTCTGCGGCTTGGGGTTGATCTAAACCGTAGCGTAACATCATCGCTGCGCTTAAAACTTGGGCTAGGGGGTTGGCTTTATCTTGTCCTGCAATATCGGGTGCAGAACCGTGGACTGGTTCAAATACTCCGGGACTTGCAGCACCTAAACTAGCAGAGGGTAACATCCCAATACTACCTGTGAGCATGGCGGCGGCATCAGAAAGGATATCGCCAAATAAGTTGCCTGTGACGATAGTATCAAACTGTTTGGGAGCGCGTACCAATTGCATGGCGGCGTTATCTACATATAGATGTGAGAGTTCCACGTCTGGGTATTCTGCGGATAATTTGATCATGCGATCGCGCCACAACTGCGATACTTCTAATACGTTGGCTTTATCTACTGAACAAAGTTTACCCCCGCGTTTCCGTGCGGCTTCAAAGGCTACTCGCCCAATCCGATCAATTTCGGATTCGGTATACACCATTGTATTGACACCGCGTTTCTCACCTGTCTCGGTGGTAAAAATCCCTTTGGGTTTGCCGAAGTAAATACCGCCTGTGAGTTCACGCACTACCATAATATCTACACCTTCCACGACTTCCCGCTTTAAAGTGGAAGCATCGATTAGCTGGGGTAAGATTTGGGCTGGACGTAAGTTGGCAAATAGTTCCAAACCTGCGCGGAGTCCTAATAAACCTGCTTCTGGACGTTGGTGAGATGGGAGAGTATCCCATTTATAACCACCGATGGCGGCGAGTAAAACAGCATCACTGTTGCGACAAGTTTCTAGGGTAGCAGCCGGCAAAGGTTCACCTGTTGCATCAATGGCTGCACCACCAATCAAAGCTTCTTGAAAATCGAACTGAATATCAAATTGCTGTCCTACAACTTTCAGCACGTCTACCGCCACAGCCATAATTTCGGGGCCAATGCCATCGCCAGGGAGTAGGGTAATACGGTAGTTCTGAGTCATAGCTAGTTTTATGCGGTAAATGCTTGCAAATTAAATATCATACCGAGCAATATGTACCTATGGAGTGTTTAATTTATTTGGATGTGTGTTGTCTGAATCGGCCTTTCGATGACCAGACACAAGAACGCATTCTTTTGGAAACAGAAGCAGTGCGGATAATCTTAGCTCATTGTCAGATTGGTGAATGGCAATTACTGGGAAGTAAACTACCCACACTGACCCTATCGGGTTCAGTGTGAGCCTCCTTGCGGCAGTAGGTGAAGTCATAGATGATGAGTTGGAACAGACACCGGAGGGAGAAAGAAAACAGCAAATGATGATTTTGACGGGTGTAGCCAACACCAAAATTCTAGCTAATGAACAGGTTAAATATCGTGCGAGGCAACTTGCGGTTCTTGGTTTTAAAGCTTTTGATGCGGCTCATATTGCTTGTGCAGAAACTGGAAATGCCGATGTTTTATTAACAACTGATGACAGAATGATGCGTTTAGCAGCTAGATACAGTGCCATGCTACAAGTGAGAGTAGAGAATCCATTACGATGGGTACTGGAGGTAATAGATGCTAGACGTAACTAAGCTGACTCAAGCTGAGATTAGACGGTTAGGAATAGAGGCACTCACTCAGGCTCTTGGTCCTGCTGGAATGGCGCGATTTATGCAGCAATTTGAAAAAGGTAGTGGAGATTACACAACAGATAGAGATAAAATATTAGGAAATCCCACCCTTGATGAAATTTTCGCTCGCATTGAAGAGCGACGAAAACAAAGTGAGAAGAATAAAAATTCTTAAATCTTAAAAAAAAGTATTTATACGCATTTAGAGCAGAATTTCTAGTATTTTTTGATAAATACCACATATAAACACAATTTATGCAAGTCCAACAGATTGGAGAATTTGTGCTGAAACTCTTGACAGAGTTCGGTTTAAAAGTTCTAGGTGCGATCGCCCTATGGCTAATTGCTCAAAAACTGATTGATTTTGCACTCAAGCTGCTGCGACGCGCTTTCCGCAGTCAAAATATTGAGCCGACGCTGATTAGTTATTTGCTGAATATCATTGGTGTAACCCTGAGAATTGTCCTAGTTGTAGCGGTTCTCGGCTTCTTTGGGATTGAAACCACTTCTTTTGCAGCGTTACTAGCGGCTGCTGGTATAGCCATTGGTGCAGCTTGGGGTGGACTATTGGCAAACTTTGCGGCTGGTGCTTTTTTAATTGTTTTTCGTCCATTTAGCGTTGGTGATTTTATTACAGCCGGCGGTGTGACTGGAACAGTTACAGAAATTGGACTATTCACAAGCAGCATCAATACACCCGACAATGTGTTAACAATTGTTGCTAATAACAAAATCTTTTCTGACAATATCCAAAATTATTCTGCCAATCCCTACCGTCGTGTTGATTTGGTAGCTCAACTGCATCACACTGTCGATCATAACCAAGCGATCGCACTACTAAAGGCGAAAATTAGCCAAATTCCCAATGTGTTGGATAATCCCGCACCAGATGTAGAAATTCTCGACTTCAATTTGGCAGGGCCAGTATTAGCGGTGCGTCCTTATTGTAATAATGACCACTATTGGCAAGTGTATTTTGACACTAATAAAACTATTAAGGAAACCTTTGGTGAAGCTGGTTTTCCAGTTCCCGAACAACGTTATGCTGTCAGCAGTCCTTCAGATGTTGCAATGAATGCTGTTGTTCCCACAGGATCATTAAGTGAGTTTATTTCATAGTAAAAACTGTGATCTGTCTTGAAAATAGTGCTGAGTGCTGAGTGCTGAGTGCTGAGTGCTGAGTGCTGTTAGCGGTAGCGGTAGCGCGGCGTTTAGCCGGTGCTGAGTTCTGAGTGCTGTTAGCGGTAGTGCGGCGTTTAGCCGGTGCTGAGTTCTGAGACATTTTCATGCTTGGTTGTGGGGGTTTCCCCTCATTAGCTGATTTGCAGCATATTAATTCAACAGCAAAATAATAAGTGCAAAGTAGGTAAAGTATTTACTCTACCTACTTTTTTTAAGTCAGCGTAATGCACCTTTCCCAAGGCTTTTGGTGCGTTACGGCTTAGGCCTTACACACCCTACATATACTGATATTTTTGAAATATACTTAACCCACCAAAACGACATTACTTTTTTTGAGTTTCTAGCATTTCCTAATCACATGAAGTATGTCATAGCCCCCTCCTCGCAAGCGGGGAGGGGGTTGGGGGTGGGGTTCTTAAACATTATATGACTTGTTATTAGTTCTAGTAGGCAATCTAACTAAATGTCTTTCAAAAGACAGAAACTATAAAACCTATCTTGAGGAAGAGGTGGGGTTTTATGCTTATTCACACCATTATGGCAAGCGTGCTGAATTTCTTGTCAATTTTAGAAATTTACAAATAGAGAAAATTTTATGAATTTAACTCAAATTTGGCCGGTTGCTATTGGACTACTAACACAATTTGGACTGCAATTATTAGGCGCGATCGCCATATGGATTATTGGTCAAAGGTTGATTGATTTTGGCTTAAAATTACTACGGCGCGCTTTCCGCAGCCAAAATATTGAGCCGACACTAATTAGCTATTTACTGAATATCGTTTCAGTAACGCTAAAAATTATCCTAATTGTGGCAATTCTCGGCTTTTTTGGCTTTGAAACTACTTCTTTTGCTGCATTGTTAGCCGCACTTGGTATCGCCATTGGTGCAGCCTGGAGTGGATTATTAGCAAACTTTGCGGCTGGTGCTTTTTTAATGATTTTTCGTCCCTTTAAGACAGGTGACATGATATCAGCCGCAGGTGTAATAGGAAAAGTGGCAGAAATTGGACTGTTTACAACAACAATAAATACACTGGATAATGTGATGACTATTGTCGCCAATAATAAAATATTTGCTGACAATATTGAGAATTTTTCTGCTAACCCTTACCGTCGTGTTGATCTTAAAGCACAACTACATCACAGTGTTGATCACAACGAAGCAATTAGGCTATTAAAACAACGCATTAGCCAAATTCCCAATGTGTTAAATAACCCAGCCCCAGATGTAGATATTTTGGACTTTAATCTAGCAGGAACTGTATTAGCGGTGCGTCCCTATTGTAATAATGAACATTACTGGCAGGTTTATTTTGATACGAATAAAGTCATCAAACAAACCTTTGGTGAGGCTGGTTATCCTGTTCCTGAACAACGTTACGCATTTACTGGCAATTCTGAAGATGGTACTAAGCCTTTTATCTCCTCTACATCTTTGAGAAATTTATAAGACTATAAGTTTGTAGTAAGGACTTTAGTCCTGATTTTCTAAGCACTAAAGTGCTTACTACAAACCCCAGATTCTAACCTAATTCATGTGAGAGCGATCGCAATGATAAGGATACAGCCACTCACACCGAAACAGCCCCCGTGTATGCTTTTCTATAAAAGTGCCAGCGTGGCGACTTTTTGATATATTAATTCCAGCTTTTGTTTTAATTTCGTATAACCAAGGAAAGGCGGCTAATAAAGTAACCATTGTTACAACAATATAAATAAATTTGGGTTTTGATTTACTTATTTTTCGGGAATTGCTGTGAGGGTTTTGAGGCATAAAGTCTAAAACTGACAGTTAATTCAAAACCCATGCTAGCTTAAATTTTAAAATGTCGCTGTTGATAAATAAAATATCCGACTTCTGGAAGGATGCAACTGGCGAATGGTGGGTCTGATCCCTTATTTAGTCATACATACAACTATATATGAAAAAAAATCTGTCGGATACAAACCGACAGATTCAATAGAACTAATTTGTGAAATTGATAAACTTTGCAGTTCTAGCAAAGATTATGGTGTCCAAGGTGTGACAAACTTAAAGGTAGTATCATTCTTGTACAGGGTATCAGTAGCCTGGGGATCAATCCACAACTCATAGTTGCGGTGACGAATATAGCGATTCGGATAGTTGAAAGATGCAAATGACACAGCAGTTGTGTCTGCTAATCCAGGTTTGGGACAGAATGTGGCATCGGCTTGGAATAAAGCTGTGTTATCGTTTTGATTGGCTTTCAAACGATAACCTTGAGGGGGCGACAAAGAAGTTAAAGAGGCTGCTGTATAAGCATCATAGCCATCACCCCCTGCTGATAAAATGCCTGCTTATTGCGAACGGCAGCCATCATTTCCAAGACCAATTCCTGACACCCATTCAGAGAGATTATCCAATTGTATCCGTATAAACCTATCCAAAAGGCACTATGTCTTTTTCTATTTCTTTTCAGCTCACTTGGACGACAAACATAAGATTGTTGTCTAGAAAATTGAGTTTTCTGACCTTGTAACCATGCAGAAGTCATTGCTATAGCAATCAATAAAATCAGGCGGATAAGCCTATCAGGAGAAGCTTGAGAACCCTCTAAATTATAGCCACCAGTTTTACAATCTTTAAACATAGCCTCAATCCCAAAACGTTGACCATATATTTTGACAGCAGTTGATATATCTGTCAGATTAGTTGATAAATACCAAGGTTCTTTCTCTTGTTTACCACGATATTTTCGTTTCCAATAAACTGCTAAATTACAACGACCAAAACCCTGATTTTGTGTGAGATTAACCTTTTGAAAGAATCTGCGGTCGCCAGGGGAAATTGAAATCGTATGTAAGGGTTGAAATTTTTGTCTTTTTTCTCGAAAAGTAGTATCTTTTTTTTGTCGGAAAACATACTTCAACCCTTGACGGTGTAACCAACTGGCTAATTCAATTCCCTGAAATTCTCTATCCCCAATTACAACTAATTGATAATGTTTCAATAGCCGGATTACTGGACGTAATACCTTTTGTTGTTCTTGAAGGTTACTGCAACCATCTTTCTTAAGTACACACCAATATATTGGCAATGCCCTTTTTTGATAAATGACGCTCACCATGAGAATATTATTATCTTTCCATTGGGTTCTATCCAGGGCAATAATCAATTGTGATTTGGGTTTGAATAGACGTGATAATATTTCTTCAATAATGGGAAACCATAGTAAAACTACACTCAACGCATTCGATTTGAGAAATCTTTGTAAGTGACGACGACGGCTATTTTGTTGTATTGGTAAAGGTAGAGTAGCAGCTAATCTTTCAATTTTGACTTCTTTTTGATTTTGTAGTAACCATACCAGCATTTTTAGGGTAATTAATTGTGTCTTACTCAGGTACTTTTCTAAGATTTCTTGATAGAATTGGGGCAGCATTTATTTGTGTGGTCTTGTTAACTTCACGAGACCATTCTTTTTTACCATCAAACTGCCCCTTCTAAGTAGCGGTCTAATAACCGCACAGCATTGTCAATAAGAATCGTTTTTTTTGAGAGGGTATTTTACTTGAATGCCTCTCCCTGTAATACTTTGACTATTCTTGTCGCCCCCTCAAACGATAACCTTGATGGCGGAGGAATTTACCCGCAACATTCACTGACTCAAAGGAAATACACTGCTGATTTGCTAACCCCGGTACTACTTTAAATGTCGTGCTATTTTTGTCTACAGCACTACTGCTAACATTCACCTGTTTGATATAGCCAAGTGAATTAGTTTCACCAACATAGTGACTGGAAAAATTCAATGATTGGATGGACTGCCTACTATATAGTGGTACTTGGACGTTGGGTGGAGTTACAGGGGAAGGATTACCACCTACTTGGATGATTTTCGATACGGAAGGCACACCAGCCGAGTTGACTAAAAACAGCATATAGTAACCTGGTGGTGCAAGATTAGCATTTGCAGGTGCTGTTACATTCAGTGTAGTCCCGGATTGGGTAAAAGATAGGGGTACTAAACGCTGGTCGAAGTTAGTTGCATGGGTGACTGCACCTAGTTTAATCAGATGACCTTTGGTAATACTGGCGGCTTGTGGTGATGTGACAGTAAAAAATTGACCGTAGCCAATAGCATCTGGTGCAGAACTGATTGTGGGACGCGCCGCAGGAGTACCATCAAGGTTAAACAGATAAGGTGGGGAAAAAACCTCTGCATTTTGTTCATTGTGTCCTGTAGCACCACAAGGGCCACATACACCACCAGCCACCACTACACGACCGTCAGGTAATAATAAGGCGGTGGAGTGATACTGGCGGGGTTTAGCCATACTGGCGACTGTTTTCCACTGTCCCGTGGCGGGATTCCAGATTTCACCTGCATAGACTGCGGTATTGAGGTCAAACTGCGATCCTGGTTGTCCATCTTTGCCGTTGGGGTTAGAGTTACCACCAGTGACTAAAACTTGACCATCAGCCAGAATTGTCAGGTTTTGCTGTCGTCGTCCATAGGTGAGATCCCCAGTTCTGGAGACGACGGGTTGATTGCCATTGATATCAATCGCATAGGTACTTTTCGGTGCGGGGCCTCCACCTGCTACAAGGAATTTCCCTGTGCTGTACATCGCATAGCTGCCATAGTCGCGGAAAATCCCATCTCGTTCGCCAACGGTTGTAATACTACCTGCACCGTTGGTATCGATGTAGCGCATGGAACTTTCTGGCCCGACATAAAATATCTTGCCGTTGGGTGCTAACTGTGTCCACGGAAAATAAGATGTGTTGTCAATAAAACCTTTGGGTAATGCAAAGGGAATTTTGGCACTGCTTAAACTCCGCCATGTCCCAGATTCAAATATTTCTGGTGTATCTGCATCTATGGGATAAGAACCACCAGTTACTAAGATGTTGCCGTTAGCCAGTAGGGTAGAACTGGGATAGTATCGCCCAGTATTCATACTCTGATGCAGTGACCACTGGTTGCTTTGATTGTCAAAGATGTGTGTGGTATTGTCTGCAACTCCCACAGTTCCCGTGACTGTAAATACTTTCCCGTCTGGTAATTGGGTATGGGGGGCGCAAAATAACTCCTCTCCTTGTAAAGAGGCGTTGGAATTGAGTTCAGTTTTGCTATTGCTAACTGGATTCCAGAGGATAGTTTTGTTGGTTGCGCCTCCAAATCCGTTATTGGTGCTATCCCAGGCGAGGACATTACCATCGGGCATGAGTGTGAGGTGTACGCCATACACTGGCCAAGGGTCAACCCCAGACCATTGACCAAGAGATGCGGCGGCTGGTGTTTGGGCATATAGTACACCATGAGTAACAGCGATCGCTAATGTAACTATCGCTGCCATAATTTGCAAATGCAGTTTGAATTTCATTCAATTTCGGGATGTCTGGAAGATGCTAATGTCAATATTTTCAAGATTGGCAATTTCCTGTATTCCACAGAGCAAATACTGAGTGGATGTAGACAGAAAAAGATGTTCTCATAACTGAAATTACCAAACTCTAAAACTAAACAAAATTATTTATTGGATAAATTTTGTGAAACTTTCGTAAATTTAAAACACATAAAACGTGATTACTTAATGCTATAAAAATACAATTTTTATTAAATCTAAACAAAAGTATTTTTTCCCTATCTCCGATTAAAAACAGGACTTATGCAAGTGTCACAATCGATGGTTGGTGCGTGACGCTATAAGTCTCATTACTGCGTTCAAATATTTCCCAGTGTCACACAACGGCAATAAAGCGGGAGGAAAATCCACACCGCTTTTTGCCTCCCCTACATAAAAAATATGTCAGTTGCGTAAGTCCTAAAAAAGTCTTTAAAAATCCACAGGAATAGGAGGATAGTCTAACTTTCCTTCCCCGCTCCTTCCTTCCCCAATTCCCCAAACTTAGGACTCCACCAGCCTTTTTGCGTGCTGAAATAGGCGACATCTTGATGTTTCTTGTCTTGGCGTGACTGGGGATGAGAACACCGTAGCATGGTTTTGGACTGTCCATCTTTGGTGTAACTATACTCCTCTAAAGGCTGTTTGCATACAGGGCAAGGATAGGAAGTTACCTTAGTAGGCGGCTTTGGCTGATTCTCTCCTGGGCTGGCTTGATTTCTGGGTGCTTCCCAAGTTTTACTGCGATCGCTCCAAAACAGTACAATGTTGGCACAGCCACTAGTACACTTGAGAAAATACTTTTTCTTAACTTTACTGCTCTTAATCTTCGAGAGAAAATTGTTACACTCAGGGCAACGCGTCCTAGAGGTTTCATACTGGCGTGTAGCAGATGCCGTAATATTTGACACGCCCACCACTACAGTTTTAGCTTTGGTGAGTGCTGGGACAAAGTAATCCTGATTCCAAGTAGTGAGATATTGCTGCCAGCCTTGTTTACCGTGAGCGATCGCATCTAGGGCATCTTCCATCTTAGCGGTGAATTCTGCCTCTAGTAAATCCGGCAGTGCTTTTTGTAAAAAGGCATCAACTTCTAATCCTAAAGCTGTTGGTTGTAAGCTACCCTTCGCTAACTCTACATAACCCCGATGCTTGAGGGTGGCGACAGTAGGCGCATAGGTACTGGGACGACCAATGCCTTTACGTTCCATTAGCTGCACCAATTTGGGTTCACTGTAGCGTGGCGGCGGTTGTGTCTGTTTTTGCTCAAAATTGGCATTTTCCAAATTTAGAGCCTGTCCCTGCTGCACAGAAGGTAAAACAGAATCTTTGCTGAGATTATTCCAATACTTGGCATAACCATAAAATTCTATGACTTGCCCTCTAGCTTGCCACAACAGATTCCCTGACTGAGTGACCACTTGAGTTTTACGGAGTTGGGCAGAACGACATTGAGAAGCAACTGCCCGTTTCCAAATCATCACGTATAAATTAAATTCATCGGCTAGTAATTCAATTCGTAATTGTGCTGAGGGACGAAACACGTCTGTAGGGCGAATTGCTTCATGGGCTTCCTGTGCAGATTTACTGCTGCGATGCTTGGCTACTTGGGGTGGCACATTCTGCGGGTCGTTTTGTTCCAACCACTGACGCGCACTCGCACAAAATTCAGGACTCAATATCACTGAATCTGTTCGCATATAAGTAATTAGCCCAGCCTCATACAATTTTTGCGCCACCTGCATAGTTTTGTCTGGGGCAAATCTCAGCTTAGAACCGGCGGCTTGTTGCAAAGTCGAGGTGGTAAAGGGTGGGGGTGGTTGGCGTTGTACTGTCTTACCTTCCACCTGGATAATTTGGTGCGGATATTTTCTTGCTTCCTCTACTAACCTTATGGCTTCTGCTTCCGACAGCACACGCTTGGATTCTGGTGCTTTTGTTGTATTATCTGCGGCATCATCATGGATTTCTGCTGCTTGTTGTTCTGCTTCTGGCGTTGAGTTTGCTAGACCTTTGTAAAAAGCCCGAAAACCTTCGGCATAATCTACCCAGACATTCCAATAGTCTTGGGGAACAAAAGTTTGAATCTCTCTTTCGCGCTGACAAATCAGATGTAATGTAGCACTTTGAACTCTACCGACACTTTTAGCACCGTTATTCAATGCCCAAACTAGGGGGCTACCCTTGTAACCTACCAACTTGTCTAGACAGTCACGGCATAATCCCGCACCTACTAAATTAAAGTCTAGCTTTCTGGGGCGAGCGATCGCAGACCTCACAGCTGATGGTGTAATCTCGGTATATATCACCCGTTTTGCATCACGTAATCCTAGCACTTCTTTGAGATGCCAGGCGATCGTTTCTCCCTCCCGGTCTGGGTCAGTTGCCAAGACAACTTCATCAACCTGCTTAGTAAATGCCTTTAGCTGCTGAATTGTCTCCTTAGCCCGTTGGTCACGCGGCACATAGTTGCATCGCACACTACCGCCATCCATACTAAATCCCAGTGAATCCTCACCTTCATTGCTGAGTTCTCGAATGTGACCACAACTAGCACGGACAATCCAGTCTGCACCAAGAATTTGACTAAGTTTTTTAACTTTACCAGGGGATTCAACGACTAGAAGACGTTTCACCATAGCACCCGCTTGTTAATAACAGAAGCAACTTTTTATCTTACATCTAGTATTTACGTACTATCAATACTTACATACTAAATGTATCTTGTATCAGTTGATTTCTACATACCTTGACAGTTATTCTGCTTAAAGCCCTCAATTTACCTACACCTCCCATGCCTCGCAAAATTGCGTCTCCACCCCGCACCAGTAAAACAACACCCTTGGCTCTTTCGGAGTTACATATCCGCTTAGAGGGATTAGAAAAGGAACATCAATCCCTATTGAAACAAATTAAGAGAAAGCGAACAGAACTAAAGAATTTTGTTGAACAGATGCGTTCTTTAGCCACGGAAATATTTCACAAAGCCAACCCCAATTTCCAAAAAATGGCAGAACTCGACCAAGAAATTCATGCTCTGTTCAAAGAAATTTTGACTAAAAGAAAGTTCGGCAAAAAAACAAAAAAGAATATAGAAGCAGTTTATCAGCAACTCCAATTAACAGGAATCATTAGTTTGAAATTTAATCATCCTGATGCAGATACAGAACTAGATGAACTGTTTGAAAATCTCCGTCCTCAAGATGATGGTTCTCAAGAGACAGGTGAAGACCGCCATCAAGCTTGGGAAACACAACAATCTCTAGAATCTCCTTCAGCAACTAGAACTGAGGAATCTAGAAAAGTTCGTCAAACATTTTTGAGGTTAGCAGAGATTTTTCATCCTGATAAAGTCCAAGATAACGAAACTCTTCAGTACCATACTGAAATCATGAAGGAAATCAACAAAGCTTATCAAGAAGGGGATTTAGCAAGACTATTAGAAATCGAGCAAAAGCATCAAGTTGGTGAATCTATCGATAACAATAGCGAAGATGATTTAACTCGCAAATGTAGAACGCTAGAACAGCAAAATGAAATTCTACTCAATCAATATGAGAACTTGAAACAGGAACTACGTTCAGCCAAAAATACTCCTGAAGGCGCAATGGTCGCCGATGCGCGTAAAGCAGCTAAACAAGGCATTGACTCTATTGATATGATGCTGGAGACAATAGACACTCAAATTAATGTCATCACGCAAGTTCGTGATTTTGTCCAGAATTTCCGTGACCAGAAATTGACAATTAAAGAATTTCTCAGTAGTCCAGCAACTCTACGCTCATTGAATGAGGAAATGATGGAAGATATGCTTGAGCAAATGATGTCAGAATTAGACGGAATCATCGTATTTTAAAGATAAAATCAGGCGCAGACTGTACTCACTCTTAACTTGCACCATTCTCAATAATCGTAGGTTGAGCAATGCCGATGACCTAAAAATCTTGGCTGGAGCGAATTTTCATCCACCTTACTTTAATTGCAATAAAAAAAGGCTTGGTTTAACCAAGCCTTTATATATACCAAGCATTTACTACACCAAGATTAATTTAAACCTACTCTTACTTTAGTTCATCTTCCTAGAGACTGTATACAAATCATCTCAAAACTGATATGTGCTAAATTAGTGGATAATAAAAAAGGTTTGGCCTTCAACCAAACCTTTATAATTGCTGTGCTTAACAACGTACAAAATTAATTTAAAACGACTGTCTTCACATATCATCTTCCTTGAGTATGTATCAATACCTTGCTATAAATGGTATATTGATAAACTTTCCACATTTAACTTCTCAGCAATCAATTCCATGCACAAAAAAAGTAATAAAAAGTAAAAAGAGGCTTGAGTAATGACTCAGCCTCTAGGCATACCAGGTGTTTACCATATGCTTTTAATTTATGCCTAAGTTGAGAATAATTCATCTGTCAAAAAGATGTGTACAAAACTTTGAAAATCTGGTATGCCATACTAGAATGCTAATTCAGAATTATCGGGACTACTAATTAAAAGAAAACCCTGGGTTATATTCCAGGGTATACACACGTTTTTCAGGCATTAACAGTCTAAATTCTACCTGGTTAAAACATTTATATCCCCCATCTAGGGAAAGATGCTGATTCAGTCCTTACGTAATAATTAGCAAATTATTTTCAAAGAAGTATTTACAATTTTTTTTATTAATTAAAGTTGTAAATATTAAATTGAGAAATTGTTTTTTAAATTTTTACAAAATAGGCTTGGATAATAACCAAGCCTATAAATACCAAGAGTTTACCATATGTTAGGTAATATATTTATAATCTTACTTTAGTTCATCTATCAAAAGATATGTAAACATATCCTAAAATCTACTGAAGCAAGTTTCTAAATATACATTTATTAGAAATGATATAAATATTTTTCACATGATAAACCAAAATTTGTATACATATAGAAAAGGTTTAGCCAGTGCTAAACCTCCATAGAAAGCAGTTATTCGACACACCAGAACTAATTTAAAACTACTCTTGTTTCAGGTCATCTTCCTAAAGGATGTGTTTAAATGTCCCTTTTTTTGATAGCTCAGGGAAGTAACCTCCAAGCTTGACTGTGCGCTTTTTGAGGTACTCAAAATTCATGCAAAATATATGTCATTGCGATCGCAATAACAAGAAACATATCCTACAGCTTAGATGAGAGTGAACGGAGAGGGGGGGATTCGAACCCCCGTTGAGTTTCCCCAAAACGCATTTCGAGTGCGTCACCATCAACCACTCGGACACCTCTCCAGATATTAACTCACGGGTTTGAGTGAGTTTAGGAAACTACTGAGACTCAGTTCCCTCTTGTCATCATAGCATCCCTTCACCCCCGCAACACTGCCAACGCTGCGGCTGCGAACACTTCCTTTCTGTTTTTAGCCCCTCTCCTCAATAAAATCCAACAAATCCTCTGGGGTGTGGGTATCTTCCTCAACCTTAACGTTAGGATTATTAGTTTAGTTATCAAGATTTACCTAACTCAAGATTTTGGTAGTCTATTCAGATGTAAGAAAAAGTGAGATAAGTCTTATGAGTCTTATGAGTAGCGATCGCCCGCGACGGAATTGGCATAATTCTACACCAAGATAATCTGGTTAAATCCCTAACAAATCAAAATGCTAAAACTCACAAAAAATGTAATATTTATAACTGAAATTCAAGTATTTCAATTTTTGTTTGAGATTTAAAAGCCCCAAAACCTTAATTTTACCAGTCATACAACTAAAGGATGCTCATGACTTATCTAGAAACAACCGCTAAATTTTATACTGAAGTTGCCGAAACACCACAAGTTGGTTTGTGTTGTGTCCAAAGCAGTCCTCTACAGCTACCTGGACTCAAAATTTCCACCCAAATGCAGGAAATGAACTATGGTTGCGGTACGACTGTTCATCCCACTGAACTAGCTAACGACCCAACTGTACTTTATGTAGGTGTAGGCGGTGGCTTAGAAGCACTGCAATTTGCTTACTTCTCCCGCCGTCCAGGGTCAGTGATTGCGATTGAACCAGTGGCGGCTATGCGGACAGCAGCCATGCGTAACCTAGAACTTGCTGCTCAAGAAAATGCTTGGTTTGAGCCGAACTTTGTCGAAATTCGAGAAGGAGATGCTTTTGCTTTACCTGTTCCCGATGCTTCTGTAGATTTAGTAGCACAAAATTGTCTCTTTAATATTTTTAAACCAGAAGATTTACACCGAGCTTTACAGGAAGCATTTCGAGTGTTAAAGCCAAATGGACGCTTATTAATGAGTGACCCCATTGCGAAGCGTCCGATTCCCGAACATCTGCAAAACGATGAACGACTGCGGGCGATGTGTTTATCGGGAGCAATGACTTATGAGCAATATATTGAACATCTTGTAAAGGCTGGCTTTGGTCAAGTAGAAATTCGGGCGCGTCGTCCTTACCGCATCCTCAATCGCCAAAATTATAATTTAGAAGCACATTTACTTTTAGAAAGTCTCGATTCTGTAGCCTTTAAAGTGCCAATTCCTGAAGATGGTGCTTGTATTTTTACAGGTAAAACAGCAATTTACACTGGAATAGAACCCTTATTTGATGACCAAGCAGGACATATTCTGCAACAAGGAGTACCTGCGGCGGTATGTGATAAAACTGCTGCCAAATTAGCTGCATTCAATCCAGAAGAAATACTGATTACAGATTCAACTTGGCATTACAACGGTGGTGGCTGTTGTTAGCTCTTCTTATTGAAGTAATAAGGCATAAATAATGAACGGTTTGTAGTAAGGACTTTAGTCCTGTCTTTTCTAAGAGACGCGACGCATAACTTGCTTATTTGTAAGAAGAAAAAAGAGGGCTATAGCCACTTACTACTAACTTAATTGCCATATTATTAAGTAAACCAATATAGTTTTATTTCTGCCCACCAAATACCTTGGTTTGGTTTTTATATAAGAAATTGAAGGTGAAAAATGGTACAACAAAAAGTAATTCCTTTATCCTTAGATACGGTCATCACACCTTTTAGCAAAAAACTGGAGTTACCCCTAACTAAAAAGCAAATTACTGTTTTACAAATCAATTTGGGTAAACGCTGTAATCTAGCTTGTAGCCACTGTCACGTAGAAGCAAGCCCAATACGTACTGAAGAACTTTCTCCAGAAATTTGCAACCAATTAATTGAATTAATCGAGAAATTTCCCCAAATTAAAATTGTAGACCTGACAGGTGGCGCACCCGAAATGTTATATGGTTTTAAACCAATTGTCGAAGCGGCGCGAGCTAATGGTAAACAGGTAATTGTTCGCTCTAATTTGACTATTTATTTTGAAGCAGGTTTTGCAGATATCCCCGAATATTGCGCTCAAAATCAAGTCAGAATTGTGGCTTCTCTGCCTTGTTATCTCTCTGATAACGTTGATAAAATGCGGGGAAATGGTGTGTATGATGCTTCAATTCGCGCTCTGCAATGGCTGAATAGTCTGGGTTATGGTGAAGACCCTAATTTAATCCTTGATTTAGTTTATAACCCTCAACTTCCCGTTACAGATAACTTTTCTCTCACCCCCAATCAAGCTAGTCTGGAACAAGATTACAAAGAATTTTTACAAGAAGATTTTGAAATTTGTTTTAATAACTTATTCGCCATTACAAACCTGCCAATTGGACGGACTAAGTTGTATTTAGAACGCAAGAAACTGTACAGACCTTATCTCCATTTTTTAGCAGCGAATTTTAACTCTACTACCGTTGAACATTTAATGTGTAGAGATGAACTTTCTATTGACTATCTAGGTAATGTCTATGACTGCGACTTTAACCAGATGGAAAATCTACCATCAAGAACTCATGATGGCGAAATACTAACTGTTTCTAAGTTATTGGCATCTGGCACATTAGACTTAATTAAAGAAATCAGAACTGCACATTATTGTTACGGTTGTACGGCTGGATGTGGTTCTAGTTGTGGTGGCATTTTAGTTGAAAGTTAGCTATTAGCCTAGAACTTAAGTTCTAGGCGGGATAAGGGTTCAGCGTAAAAATGTTGGACTTGTGTGTACACCGTAGGCAAGCAAAGAGGGAGCTATGATATACCTCATGTGATTAGGAAACGATATACGCTGCGTTGGCGCAGCCTTTGTCTACGACACGCTCCGCGAACGTAGAGAAGAAAGTCAATCTAAAATCCCCTGTACCAACGCGCTATTATGCCGCGATCGCTCAGTTTTTTATACTAAAACTCTTGGTAATCCAAGTATTTACATTTTTCATCCTCCACAAGCTTACGCAAAATTTGCAGTGTTTTCAGCTTATAGGTGGTATCCATATATTCTTGCTTTGAGGGCGAGCTACCTAACTTATTCAACACCTCATCACTTTCTTGAACAATTACGTCTCGAAAGAAATCACTCAACTTTCTGCGATTTCCACCTTCAAGAAGAATTACAGCAATTTTCACAGGTTCTCCATCAGGTTTCATCTCTATTTCTTGAGGCTTTGCAATCTTAGAAAAGTCTGATTGCTCAAGCCATTTGTAAAAGTCCTGTGAAACGTCAACTGAATCAACCGTTGTTTTATCTTGTGAATAAAATACGATATCCAACATTAGCCTTCCTCCTGAGCTTCAGATTCCATAAACAATTTCTCAGGGACATTTTCTGCATATGCTACATCATGCTCATCAAAGAGTTTTTTTGCTGGCTTTGTGATTATCCCTGTGGTTAAGACAGCAGATACACCTCCCTTATTAATAATCTTTTTTGCTAAGGTTGAATCAATCTGTTTACGAGTTTTAATTTCAATGTATGGCATCTATATGTTCTAAGACTTATTGTACTCAGAGTTAATTTGGCGAACAATTTCCTTCACCCTGGGTTCATCCTCAGAGTTGTAATAAAGAATATCGCCTCTAGAATCATCGCCTATGGTTCTCTCACAAGGAATTCCCTCTGCTTTCAACCTATTAATGACCCAGGTGATGAAATCTCTGTGGGCTTTCAGGCGGTTAATTTTTTTGTCTTCATCTGTTTGCCATTCTCTGTCTGCCATTTGTAAATTCTCCATAAGTTATGTTTAAATGTTCGTCAGTTGAGAAACTTTCTTCAAAAAGCTTGAATAACTTATCTCTAATTGAAATTTCTTTGTCTTCACAAATGACATCAATCAATAAATTTTTATAAAGAGTTTTTATATCACCTGATTTGAAAGCACGACGTTTATAAATATCATATAGCTGCTTTAAATCTTGCTCTTGAGGAGTGTAGTTAATCGGTTGACTCAAATATTTAATATAGACACAAAAATCATCCCAGCAAAGATTAGCATCAACAGAATACTTCAGAGAGAACCTACGTATTACGGCTGTATCGATTAAATTATCTACATTAGTAATACCAAGCATAATCATTTTTTTACTTGAGGATGGATGTAGCCTATCAAGCTCTAATATTAAAGTTGTCATCGCTCGACGGATAGCATCATGCTCTTGAACCCTACTACGGCTCATACAGAAAGAATCTAGTTCATCTAGCACTAGAAATGCAGATGAGTCATCTGAACAAATTTTTCGTAAATCCTCGAACGCTTGCTCTAAATTACGGGATGATTGTCCTAAAGCAGGATCAAGCATCTTACCAATATCAATAGTGTAAAAATTAATTTCGTTAGTGACTTCTTTTTTAAGACGGTCAAACAGTAAATGACAAAGAGTAGTTTTGCCTGTATTTGGTGGTCCGCAAAGAAGTATTGAAGGAACTAAATCATAAAATATAAATTCTTTTACTCTCTGAGTATCTGCTGTTATTACAGCTTTACAAAACCGAAACAAATGCTCCTGAAGGGAATCTAGTCCAAATAATCTGTGTTGGAAGATTCGCTTTTCTATTTCGGCATGAGATATATGCTGTAGTCCACTAGCTTGTTGAATATAGTCAACCATGTAAGATTTTTCGGTGTAATATGCTACTTTATAGCATACGATAAGATTATATGACATCCTCAAAATCCGAATTTTGCAAGATTCTTCATCTACTGCCCCACAAGTAATCTAGTTAGTTATTTATCCCTGAAAATTTTCAGCCCTGAGAATTGAAAAAGACAGTAAGGTTCATTTGTTGGTAAGGAGCGATCTGCGGGCTTCTAAGACGATGCAGGAGCGTATATTTAAATTTCACAATAAGGTTGGTTTCACCCACCCAAGCCGAAGCTATTAAACACGATTTCTAGGCAAGACTTTTCTTTTAAGTCAGAACTAAGTTATCCCGGTGAATGACAGTTTCCGCACCGGCATAACCTAAGATTGCAGGAATGTCTCTAGAGTGACACCCGCAAATCTTTTGCAGGTCAGTGCTATTGTAGTTAACTAGTCCTCTGGCAATCTCTTGACCGTTGACATCACATAATTGCACTGCATCTTGGCTGTCAAATTCGCCTTCAATGGTTTTAATGCCAGCTGCTAATAAAGATTTACCTGCTTCGACAATAGCAGCGATCGCACCTGTATCTAAATATAATTTCCCCAGAGGTACAAGACCATAAGCAATCCAGCGTTTACGCGCTGAGGTTGGTTCTGGTTGGGGTTGAAAATGTGTACCAATGGCTTCCCCTTGTAAAATCTTCTCGATGTTACGCGGGAATCTTCCCTGTGTAATCACGGTACGCACTCCCGCCGCGATCGCAATTCTCGCTGCTGAGATTTTTGTCACCATACCACCAGTACCCCATTGTGAACCTTGAGAGCCTGTTTGCACTTGTAATTCTGCCAATTCTTTCATGCTCGTCACTAGAGAAATTGGTTGCGCGTCGGGTACAGAACGGGGATCGGCAGAGTACAATTTATCGACATCGGTAAGCAAAAATAACCAATCTGCTTCTACAAGGCTGGCTACCAATGCGGAAAGGGTATCATTGTCGCCAAATTTCAGTTCATCGATGGCTACGGTGTCATTTTCGTTCACTACAGGAATTACTCCCAATCCCAGCAGTTCACCAAAAGTATTGTAGACATTGAGATAGCGGCTGCGCTGGACTAAATCGCTACGGGTCAGCAAGACTTGAGCAATTGGCTGTTGCAAGGTGGTAAATAAATCATCATACACCCGCATTAATCGCCCTTGACCAACGGCTGCTACTGCTTGTTTTAGTGCGATCGCTTTGGGACGTTCGGTTAAACCCAAACGCGCACAACCCACTCCCACAGCCCCAGAAGATACTAAAATAACTCGATTACCCTGCTGTCTTAAATCAGTCAGGGTTTCTGCTAAAGTGGCGATCGTGGAAAGTGCCAGTTGTCCACTCTGTGGTTGAGTTAGGCTAGATGTGCCGATTTTGACGACAATTGTTTTGGTCATTAGTCAATCCCCTTTGGGGAATTCAAAATTCAAAATACCCTATCGGGTTCGCGGTAGCGTCTCGTTAGAGAAGCAAGCTACAAAATTCAAAATGAAAATCCCCATAAATTGCAAAACGCCAGTCCTTCTATAAGTGAAGGCTGACGCTTTACTGGTTTATTTTTATTTGTTATGAGCTAGGGTCTTTTTTGGCTGACCCCATGTTATTAATACCTATAATCTCCGATTTTTTTTGGCTCACGGGTTTTCTTAATTATTTTTTTAGATTTAGATTGTTTAAGCATTTATTAATCTTTGTGAATTTTTGTGTCCTGGGAGATGATCGAAGCTCCGAGGATTTCCGAGAACCAAACTTCAAAGTTGCGAATGGGATGGGAGCGCAGAGCAGCATCAGGATGGACAATGGGTTCTACCAAAATGGTAAACATATCTAAGCGATTCCCTGCCACGACATCAGTAAACAAGCGATCGCCTACCATCCCCACTTCATGCACAGGTAAATCCATCGCCTGGAGTGCAGAGCGAATTTTTCTGCGGGAAGGCTTGGCTGCACCTAGGTAGTATGGCAGGTTCAGAGAGCGAGCAATGCTACCAATTCGGGCTTCGCTCAAGTTATTGCTCACCAAGCAAAGCGATGTACAGATACGCATTTGCTCTACCCAGTCCTTGAGTTCTGGGGAGGCTGCTCCGACTCTAATCGGTACTAAAGTTTCATCGACATCCAACACCAGCCCTTTCAGCCCATAATGTTGAATAATTTTTGGTGTAAGGTTCAACACAGAACCATGCAAAACCAAATCAGGCTGTACGAGCTTGTTCCAAGTCATAGTTAATAGTTATTAGTCATTGTTATTCAACTTCGTTAAAAAGTTGCTCTTCTAAAAGCGGTTGCACTTCGCGGAACTCTTCTGGAGAGAGTAATACAGGTTCGCCACTTTTTGCTATTCTGGCAAAAAACAGCAGTGGATCAAGCGGCGTA
The DNA here is from genome assembly GCF_022063185.1 of Nostoc sp. UHCC 0870. NCBI lineage: Bacteria > Bacillati > Cyanobacteriota > Cyanophyceae > Nostocales > Nostocaceae > Nostoc > Nostoc sp. UHCC 0870. Next base: position 1,149,535 of record NZ_CP091913.1, read on the forward strand.
TAAATTGCGTACTCCTGCTCTTGATGATAAAAGGTGGTAAGTAATTGTAATTGCTCTGGTTCTAAATCTGCCTCGTCTTCTTCGATTTCTAGAGTAAAAAGTTCTGAATCTTCTACTGGTGGTAATTCACCAGCAACTGTCAAAGCGTAAGCAGTGTTTTTTAGTAACAAGTTCTGCTCGGCTAAGACAGCTTGAGCTGTGCTAAAAATTTCGTCAATTATGGCATCATCTTCTACCAGAACAGCTTCTTCTTCTTCGTCATCACCTTCCCAAGCAAAAATTTCGATGGGTGAATCTACAGGAAGCAACAAAACATATTCCTGTCCATCTGCTGAAAGCGAATGTTCTATATAACATTCAAGGGTTCGCCCCTTATCATCAGTCAAAGTGATGGAACCTGTGGGAGCTTGATCGTTATTTTCAGAAAATGGAGAAGAAAACATAGCTAATGGATGAAACTTGATAAGTACCAACAGTTGTGAAAATCTATTTGCTGTTTTATGACCAATAATGTCAAGCAAATAGCTTTAGATTTAAATACAACTGCTGTGTAACAGCTTTCAGAATATCATGTTCAAAGGTATCAATACTCTACAGATACTTCTGAACTGTGGATAATAGCTCGTTTACTATCTAGCCACTGCTGCAAAATTAGAGATGCAGCTTTGCGATCGATTAAACCTTTATTTCGTGAAGGTGAGCGATTTTCCGCTATGAGTAGTTGCTCGGCTTGAAAAGAAGTTAGTCGCTCATCGACATACTCTATAGGCAGTTGTAGAGCTTTCGCCAGTCTATTGGCAAATTTTTGGACATGGCGAGCCTGAAACCCTATAGACCCATCCATTGAATAGGGTAAACCTATAACCAGCACCTGTACTTCGCGTTCATGAACTAAATTACGGATTTGCGCCACATCTTGGTCAAAGGATGTACGCTCCAGAGTTGTAATCCCAGTAGCAATTAATCCCGTGCGATCGCATCCCGCAATGCCAATCCGCTTGCTACCTACATCTAATCCCAATGCTGATATATACTTTGTGGTCATTAGTTATCAGTTATCAGTTATCAGTCCTGCTTTCCATCCGTTGATTCATGTTGACAAGATGGATCAATGTTACAGTTTTTGCACCCAAAATTAACTGATTCTGACTGGTGTTTAACAGGGATTTCTGAGGCTTGCTGCTGTCTAACTTCTGCCCAAGACATCCCACCGGGTATGGGTTTACGGGCTGGTTGTAAGCCTTGAAGTACGTCAGTCCACTGAATACCTTCTAAGGAAACCAATTTTGATTCCCGGAGTTTGTGCCACACAGAGCGGGACATAACTAATGTATGTTCTATGCGTTTCGCGCCAATGCGCTCTAAATACTCTTCTCTTTCTGGCTGATAGTCAGAAGAGGCTAGTTTTAACCCTTGTTGTGGAAAATCTTGAGCAATGCGAGCCAACTGAGCCAGTAGCTCTGGATATAGCCAAGTATAGGCAGGATGGACGGTGAGGGTGGCGACGTGGGGGGTTTCGCCTTTGCGATCAAGCTGCACCTGAAAATAGCCTATGGCGGCTTTGCGTTGGGGTTCAAATACGTAGCCACTGACTACTTCGGTTTTTGTTACCCATTGCTTAATAGCATCAGACAATGCAGCGAACAAAGTGGTTTTAAAATCACGGTTGTTGCGATCGAATACTTGACGCACTAAGGGCGGCATTGATGCTGTATCTAATTGATATAGTAACTGAGCATCAGCATTGCTTACAGGTAGAAGGTTAGGCAAGTCTGGCTCGGCTTGCGCTAGTTCCGTGAGCAGTTCCGGCTCTATTTCCCAGTAAGTCATTTCTGCTAGACGCTGAAATCCATTTTGGCGATAAAGTGCCAGCGATTCTAGATCATTTACATTCACTTCTAATAACCAAGTCCGAGCTTCTAAAATCGACTCGAAGCAATGGCGTAAGAGTTGCGAACCAATTCCTTGCTTATCAGCACCTCGATCCAACACCACCCGATCAACGCGCCAAGTGCTGCGTGTCCGATTGAACGGTGATACTTGAATCATCCCTAAGAGCATTCGCCCCTGTTCAGCCACATAAGCACAGAAACGATATTTTAGCGGGTTAGGAAACCAACTCAAAAATCTGAGTAACCCATACCAGCGATGCAACAATTCCATTTGCTGCTTCACAACGCTCACACCGTTGGGAGACAAGGCGGCGAATGACTCTTGAGATATGCGCTCAATTCCATCCAGATCCCGGTATTGGACTGGCCGAATGACAACGCTGAGGTTTTGGGGAAGTAAGGAGTTCATTTTAATTTGGGCTGCCATATAGCCTTAACTAACTGGGAAGAAAGGAACTGCTGCAATTATCTTAACGGCTTTCCGTTCTTTACTATTGCTCCAAAAGGGTGATTTTCGTCACTAAATACTTAAAAATAGAAAAAGCAGACCTGTTGAGTAGATTTTTGGTATTCACCCAACATTATCTGCTTTTATTTTATTTGCTTTTTTTGTTAATTATATTTTTTCTTAACTAGACATCTCCTAGAAATGGAGTATCAACCTGACTACATAAAGCTTTTATCTTCTTTCTCGGAGCTATCTAGTATAAACCCTGACGAGAAACCAGCTTTTCAACGGTGGCTTGGGTTTGATGTAACAATTGTTCTCTACTGTCTTCTTGTGTTGGCTTGAGGGTTGGAAGCAGATTGCGAGCTTGTAGAGTCATGTGCAACTGTAGATGAGCAACGTATTCACTGATATCTTCGTTTGTTAAAACCGCGCCCTTGGATAAATTTGATTCCATTGCCACTGTGTTCTCCTTATCTCTAGTGCTGTTTCTTCACATCATAAAAACTTATCATGTTGTTTTGCTGGGCTTCTTAATTTGCAATGAAGTTTAACGGTTGTTTGCAAAAGAGGGATTGGGGACAAATCAATTCAAAATTCAAAATGACGCTCTCTACGAGACGCTGCGCGTTAGCGGAGCTTTCGCTTTAGCGATACGCGGACTCGCTCTAAGCGTTGGCGCAGCCTCTCCGACAGGAGAAGCTATGCCGAAGGCTTTACGCTACGCTAACAAAATTCAAAATGAAGACAACGTAAGAGTTTTGTTGATTTGGAATGGGTGGTTCTCTTACAAAGTTTGGCGGGACGGAAACCGACACCGCCACGCCACTTGCTACAACCGGACGAACCCCGGCAACGCAGTGGCTCAACTTTGCGCTTATTTACGCCCTGCTGTACTAGTGAAAAATTTTTATTTGATCAGGGTATATTTTCTGGAAGTGACTTTATTGACTTTGTAGTGTCTTAATAGTTCTACTCGGTACTCAGTTCTTTTCTCTATAGCCAATAGTTTGGAGAAAATCCTGATTTGGCAATGATTGCGAGCATTTTCTTGCTATGTCAAACATTGCAAACATGACTAGAGTAAATTCTGATATTTAGTGAAGTTTCCGCTAAGAATACTAAATTTTTTTACTTGGGAAACAAATTCACACCCAGCCTAGTCAGGAAATATACGAAGATTGACAGACCAAAATCTGGTCGAAAATTTTCAATCAAGACTGTAAAAATACCCAAAGGAAGTGGAGTTATGAATAATCAAAATTTCAAGCAAACATCTATCAAGTTTGCACAAGTTGCTTTGGCTACAACTACTGTATTAATGACAGCTGCTATTAGTCCTGCCTTGGCTAACAAAGTTGAAATTTTAGGTGCAGATTACGGTGGTAATGGTTGTCCTGGCGGATCTGCTAGTGTGAGCGTTAGCCCCGATGGTCAAGAGTTAAGTATTCTTTTTGATGATTTTGCAGCCCTAGGGAATAACGCCGCACAAAGACGTAAAAGCTGTAATTTGAGTATTCCAATTAAAGTACCCCAAGGCTTTCAAATTTCGCTCTATGATGCTGATTATCGGGGCTATGTTGCTCCCGGTACAACTGGAAGACTAAGAGCAGAATACTTTTTTGCTGGTCAGCGTGGGCCTGTTTTTGCCAGGACATTTAGAGGCGAAACTGACTACAACGTTCGAGATAAATTAGCGACTGTGGCTAATGTTTGGTCACGCTGTGGTGACAGTCTAAATATGCGGGTGAATGCTTCGATGACAGCTAGTGGTCAAGGTATGGCGACTGTTGACTCCTTTGATCTTGCACATCGTGGTTTGGTTTATCACATCAAATATCGCAAGTGTTAGTAGATAATTACTAATTCGTAATTAGTAATTAAGAGGGTAAAATCCTTTACTTTACTTGACTTGTTTTGAACGTATTGATGCACTGTTCCATTAGGGCTAAAAGCGATCGCCCACAATATATCTTCATGACGGGAGCAACTTGAGGGAGCAGCCATCTCCACCCGTTGCGAGTAAATTACCTTGGGGTTTAACTGCGATCGCATTGCAGAGTATTCATCTAGAAACTCATTATACTTTAAGTCTGCCAAGAAATTTATTTTTTGGCAGACTCAAAGTTGCAGATGTTAGAGGGTGTTTGAAAAGTCCCCTTTGATGTCATGCTGACGAAGGAAGCATTCCAGTATAACGGTGAAAACGCGGATTCTTCCTTCCGCAAAGCTCCACTCAGAATGACAAAGGATACCTGACAAAACTTTTCAAACATCCTCTTAATGTAGGAATGTTTAACACTGCTTGAGTTCTACACTCTCTGCGAGGTAAAAAGAGGAAACTCACTGTGCTGCAAAAATTTAAACAAATCTCAGCAGTTTTTACAGCCAAAAAATTAGGAAAATTTGGTGATTTTGCCATTCTTAAGTCTGATTTATTCGGGGCTAAAGTTGCTCCTGAAGTGGCTGAAAAATTACAATCAGTGGAGGGATATTATCCTCTAATTGATTTGGATAAATTAAGGCAATATCCTCTAGGCACATTCGGCAGAGAATATGCCGATCATATGCAGATGAATCATCTTAAAGCACTGAATATTAGTCCAGAATTAGTGGATGTTGCTCAACGCAATGTCTTTGCTTTACGCTACGCTGTCACTCACGATATTTTTCACGTTTTACTCGGTTTTGATACTACCTACGCTGGAGAAATTGGCGTATTGGCATTTGCTGCGGAGCAAAACTATAGTAAATCACTCAAAATTAGCTTAAAATTAGCTCAATTTCTCTATCCTATACTTGCGCCCCAACAAAGCCAGATGATTTGCGCTAACCTAAACAAAGGTCAAAAACTCGGAAAGAAAGCAGATTTTTTGTTGGGTTATCGTTTTGAAGAACATTGGCAAGAACCTATTGAGGAATTAAGAAAGTCTCTAGGATTAGTAGAAGTAACGCCCCATAGACATCTTGCTTAAAATGCAGTCTCAAAATTCAAAATAGGAGCATTAATCATGATTAATATTAAAGATAAAACTACTGATCAAAATATCCCTAACTTACCAGCTAAACCCAGTATACCTAGATGGCTGCAAACATTTAGAGGAATTACTAACCCGGTATATTATCTCAATAAAACTACACAAAAATATGGAGATATATTTATATCAGAGTTTAATAATTTTCCCCCACAAGTAATTATTAGTAATCCCCAAGCAATTCAAGAATTATTTACTGCTGATGCTCAATTATTTGATGCTGGTAAAGGTAATTATCTAATTCAACCCTTAGTAGGGGCTAACTCGTTAATTTTGCTGGATGGCGATCGCCACTTAAAACAGCGTAAACTTTTAATGCCCCCCTTCCACGGTGAACGGATGCGGGCTTATGGTGATTTAATCCGTGATATCACCAAGCAAGTCACCAGTAAATGGACTGTAGGACAGCCATTTATCGCCCGTCCCAGTATGCAGGATATTTCTCTACAAGTAATTTTACGGTCTGTATTTGGGTTGGAAGAAGGGGAACGTTACCAACAAATCAAGCAAGTCTTAACTGAGATGTTGGATACTTTTAACCAACCTTTGAGTGCTGTTTTCTTATTTTTCAAATTTTTGCAACGAGATTTAGGTGCTGGGACACCTTGGGGTCGGTTTTTGCGCCGCCGCCAGCTACTTGATGAGTTGATTTACCAGGAAATTAATGAACGTCGCCACCAAGTTGATGCTGAAAGTGAAGATATTTTAAGTTTGTTGTTGTCTGCGCGTGATGAACAAGGTCAACCCCTGACTGATGTTGAGTTACGGGATGAGTCAATGACTATGCTATTTGCTGGACATGAAACTACTGCGATCGCTTTATCTTGGGCGTTATACTGGGTTAATTATTTGCCAGAAGTGCGGGAAAAATTGCTGCAAGAACTCAATTCAATTGATATAACCAATGCAGACCCCGCAACAATTACTCAACTACCTTATTTAAATGCTGTCTGTTCAGAAACTCTGCGAATTTATCCAGTAGCTTTTTTTGCTTTTCCCCGCATTCTCAAAGCACCAATGAAATTCCAGGGCTATGATTTACCGAAAGGAATGATGATTTCTCCTTGTGTTTATTTGACTCATCATCGTCCAGATATATATCCTGAACCTGAGCAGTTTAAACCAGAACGGTTTCTAGAGAGCCAGTTTTCTCCCTATGAGTTTGTACCTTTTGGTGGTGGAAATCGTCGTTGTTTAGGTATGGCATTTGCTCTGTTTGAAATGAAGTTAGTTTTAGCAACAATTCTCTCAAATTACTCTCTAGAATTGCTCGATAAAGTTCCTCTCAAACCTGTGCGCCGTGGTGTAGTTTTTGCGCCTAATGGGGGCGTGAATTTGATGGTGAAGGAGAAAAGGTAAAAATCTTTAACCACAGAGACACTAAGACACGGAGGGAAAAAGAGTTAATTGTACTCATATTCAACCACGCTCATTTATCTGTATCATATGTTCAGATAAAAGGGGAGATATTCAAGATGTCCGTTACCAATTCATCACCCCAACTGAAACGAGAGTTAGGGGTTTTTGGGGCGACACTGATGGGGTTGGGTTCGATTGTTGGGACGGGTGTCTTTGTCAGTATTGGCATTGCGTCCGGTATTGCAGGGACGGCGGTCATTTTGGCGGTAGCAATTGGGGCAATTGTGGCTACTTGCAATGGACTCAATAGCGCGCAACTTGCAGCTAATCACCCAGTTAGTGGGGGTAGTTATGAATATGGTTATAAATATCTCACTCCTGCTTTTGGTTTCACCGCAGGTTGGATGTTTTTAGTAGCGAAGACGGCTTCGGCGGCGACGGCTGCTTTGGGTTTTGCTGGTTACTTACTAAATCTCTTGGGTGGGAGTTCTGATTGGGTGATTCCTATAGCTATCTTGGCTGTAGTAATTATGACTTTGGTTGTGTTGAGTGGAATTAAACGTTCTAATCTGACTAATATAGTTATTGTCTCGGTAACGCTGTTATCTTTGGCGTTCTTTATTTTGGCTTGTCTACCCCGTGCGGTGGAACAGGGAGTTAATAATTTAACACCGTTTTTTAGTAGTTCTCCAGGGGCAGTGCTTCATGCTAGTGCTTTGATGTTCGTGGCTTATACTGGCTATGGACGGATTGCAACTATGGGGGAAGAAGCCCGTTCTCCGAGGGAAACGATTCCCAAAGCGATGATTGTTTGTTTGTTCGTCACTATGTTGCTGTATATAACAGTGGCGACGGTGGGAATTGGGGCTGTGGGTGTGGAGACTTTGGCAAATGCTACAGGGGAAAAAGCCGCGCCGTTGGAAGTTGTCGCCCGTACTGTAGGGGGTACTGGTGCGGCTGTGGTTTTAGCTATCGGTGCAATAACAGCCATGCTAGGGGTGTTGTTAAATTTAATTTTGGGCTTATCCCGCGTACTATTGGCAATGGGTAGACGTGCAGATGCTCCCAGATTTTTAGCACATCTAAATCGAGAACAAACAGCACCCTATTGGGCTGTGATAGTTGTGGGAATTGCGATCGCTCTTTTAGTATTATTAGGCAATGTTAAAACAACATGGTCGTTTAGTGCCTTTAGCGTCTTAATTTACTACGCCATCACCAATTTTGCCGCTTTAAGACTCCCAGCTTCAGAACGCCTGTATCCTGTGTGGATAGGTTGGATAGGGCTTTTATCTTGTTTATTCTTAGCCTTCTGGGTAGAGTCTGCGATTTGGCAAGTAGGTTTAGGTTTGATTGTAGCAGGATTAATTTGGCATCAGATCAGGCGATCGCTATTCCAGCACAATTAATAATTGAAATTTCCCTAGCTTGTGAAACTAGATTAACAGTTTTATCAAAAATTAGTCTTTGGTTAATTAAATATTAACCAAAATATGCAGCAAAAAACAGAGGGTACAAACCCTCCATTTTATTTATGTATTTTTATAATTGGCTCATTCATTAGACTGATAATTAAGTAACTAAATCATAAATTATCCTTGGGTTAATCATTTATTAACCAAGGAATATTAATGTTAATGATAGACATTAATATGTCAAAAAATGGCAAGTACAGTGGCTATCGAAATTAATAATCTTTCTAAGAGATTCAAAGGTAAGACAGCAGTCAAAAGTGTATGCTGCACAATTAATGAGGGAGAAATGGTTGCCCTTATAGGTGCATCTGGCTCAGGTAAATCTACCCTTTTGCGCCATATCAATGGCTTACATATTGGAGATGCAGGCACAGTTTTTATTTTTGGCACTGTTCTACAAAGCAAGGGAAAATTACACTCTAAAATTAGGTTTTTACGAAGCCAGATAGGCTGTATCTTCCAACAGTTCAATTTAGTCAATCGGCTAACAGTTATTGAAAATGTTCTTGTTGGTAACTTAGCAAGGTTGTCTATTTTACGCTCAACATTACATTTATTCACCAAAGAAGAAAAAACCCAAGCTCTGGCTGCACTAGAGCAAGTAGGGATTCTAGAACACGCTTATAACCGCGCATCTAAGCTGTCTGGAGGTCAACAGCAACGGGTAGCGATCGCCCGTTGTTTAGTCCAAGGAGCGAAAATATTGCTTGCTGATGAACCCATTGCGTCCCTAGATCCTGAGTCGGCGCGTAAAGTCATGGAGTTACTCGTGCAGCTAAATAGCCAAAGCGGAATTACTGTAGTGGCTTCCTTACATCAGATTCAAATGGTGCGTAATTACTTTGATCGAGCGATCGCACTCAGAGATGGCGAAGTGATGTTTGATGGTGCAACGGTAGAACTAGATGATAAAAAACTCAATGAAATTTACGGTGCAGCAGCAGAAGAACTGGTGATGCGAGGACATGGCGAACTACTCGTATAATTTGCGCCGATTTCAACATCACTAATACTACAAAATAATTGTGCTAGAAGACAAATCCTGGATGTTTAAATACGTTAGCCTCAAAAACCTAATTAACTGAGTAACTCATCATGGAAAGAAGATTATTTATTCAACAGGCTTCTTTGTTTACTGTAACTTTGGCAAGTGCCAAAATACTTGCAGCTTGTAGTTCTAATGCTGATAATAGTACCGCAGCAATTAAAGAAATTAACTTTGGTGTTCTATCTACAGAATCTCAAGCTAATCAAAAACCGATTTGGGAACCTTTCGCTGCGGCTATGTCTCAAGAAATTGGCATTCCTATTAAACCTTTCTATGTTACACAGTATGCAGCAGTCATAGAAGCCATGCGCTTTGGTAAAGTGCAAGCAGCTTGGTTAGGTGGTAAATCTTATATTGAAGCAGCAAAAGTTGCTGATGCAGAAGCCTTTGCTCAGGTTGTGAGTGCAGATGGTACTAGAGGCTACTACTCTCATTTAATTGCTAATAAAGATAATCCTATTGCTGCTGAAGCTATAGCAGCAGGTGGCGATAAATATGTGATCAAAAATGCAGCTAATCTTACCTTTGCTTTTAATGATCCTAATTCTACCTCTGGTTTTTTAGTTCCTAGTTACTATATCTTTACTAAAAATAATGTTGACCCCAAAAAAGCATTTAAACGCCTAATCTTTGCTGGTAGTCATGAAGCTTGCGCTCTGGCCGTAGCTAATAAACAAATAGATGTAGCTACTGTCAGCAATGAAGCATTACGTCGTCTAGAAAGTACCAATCCTACAGCTAGACAGAAGATTGAAATTATTTGGAAATCTCCTCTAATTCCTAGTGATCCAATTGTTTATCGTCAGGACTTACCAGCAGATATCAAAAAGAAGTTGCAAAACTTTTTCTATAACTACAAAGATGCTAAAGTTTTAGCCCCATTTAAAATTGCTGGTTTTGTACAGGCTGAAGATAAAAATTGGCATACAATTCGAGAACTAGAGATTGCTAAAAAAATCCAAGAGACTCAATCTAAAGAAAATCTTAGTGAACAAGAAAAACAACAAAAAATAGCCGAACTCAATCAGCAACTCAAAAAAATTCCATAACATTACATTTATAGGTAGAACAAAGTGCGATCGCAACATCAAATAATTACTAACGCATCTCCTAACGTAGTAGCAATGTTAGAGAAAGAAGCAAAGCTTGTAAGTATCCAAAAAGTTTTGTTTCTTTTAGTGATTGCTGCTGTATTAATTGTTGCCTATAATCAAAGTGAGTTAGATTTCCCCGTACTTCTGCAACGGGGGGACAACATGGTGGAATATATACGTTCATATTTTCCCCCAGACTTTAACGATTGGAATTATTATTTCTCAGAAACGCTGATTACTATATCAATGGGAATTTGGGGAACTTTAATGGCAGCGATCGCAGCTGTTCCTCTATCCATCCTAGCATCTAATAATATGTGTCCTGTATGGGTTGTACAACCAACACGCCGCCTCTTAGATGCTATGCGTGCTATTAACGAAATTGTCTTTGCACTGATATTTGTAGTTGCTGTAGGGTTAGGGCCGTTTGCTGGAGTTTTGGCCTTATTTGTGCATACTACTGGTGTTCTGGGTAAGCTGTTCTCAGAAGCTGTAGAATCAATTGAACCAGGCCCCGTAGAAGGAATTAGAGCCACTGGTGCAAGTCAGATTCAAGAAGTTATTTATGGAGTGATTCCCCAAGTTATGCCTTTGTGGACTTCTTTCACTCTCTACCGATTTGAGTCAAATGTGCGTTCTGCTTCGGTGTTAGGAATTGTTGGTGCTGGTGGTATTGGGGTTTCACTGTATCAGAGTTTTGGTTCATTTGAATATCAAAAAGTCTGTGCAATTCTCATAATTTTGGTTATTACTACTGGCACTATTGATTTACTCTCTGCAAAAGTTAGAGAGTGGTTAGTTTAGGGTTTCTCTCTGCGTTGCACCCTCGTCTCAATCCCAATAAAAAACCCCGGCGAAACTAACCGGGGTAAAGGGGAGAAGTTCAAATGACGATGAATGATACCGATACAGAAACCTAAAAATATTAGCTAATACCCAATGCAACCAAAACTAGAGTTGTGACAAGCAATGTAGCAAACGCACCCTGCAAAGCATATTGACGTTGTTGCTCTTTGTTGGGGTAGGTAGCGTAGTACATTTTGGGTTCATTAGCGTAGTTATTTAAAACGCCTGCTTCGTTAATGGTTGTGTACATAATGTTTTCCTGTATTTGTTACTTTATGTAAACTAATTTAACAATATTGTTACAAAAAGTCAATAGAGATTGACAAAAATAGTGAATAAGTGTAATCAGAATTACTTATGTTGGAGAATTTTCTGAGGGGATAGGCGATCAGTCATTTTCAAAAAATAACTCCATGCGATCGCCTCGCAGTCGCGTTACACCATATTCAATCACGTGACCGGCTTGATCAACGTTGACTGATTCGGCTAACAAGATGGGTTGATTGAGGGGTAGTTGTAGCCACTTTGCATCATGAGGCTGGACTAGACGAGCAGAAACGCAGGTACTACGGCGTATATGGTCACATCCATATATCTGTTGTAAAAACTGAGATATTGATTGCTGTGCTTGCAAAATCTTGATATTTTTCGGCTCTAAGAAATCTGGGAATCGCTTCAGGGGAAAATATCCAGTACCTACACTAATGGGTTCTTCATCCGCTAAACCTAAACGCTCAATTAACGCTACCGGCTCACCGTAAGCAATCTCTAATCCTTGAGCAACAGCATCATCGGCAGGTACTTCTAAAACACGTAATAGTTGAAACCTCGCTTGCCAACCCTGCGCTTTCAGCGTTTGGTTGTAACGCACACGCTTACCAATAGCATAGCGGATGGTTTTAGCCGCTACAAAAGTACCGCGTCCCCTGTCAACTCGTAACAATCCTTCATTTTTGAGGAGAGCGATCGCCTGTCTGAGAGTATGGCGATTCACTGCAAACTGTTCCGCTAACTTGCTTTCGGTTGGTAGTTGTTCCCCAATCTGATACATCCCTTGATGAATGTGTTGTCTCAGTTGGTCAGCAATCTGGGCATAAATAGGCATTATTTCTTTCCTGTATCAATATTAGATTGTCAACTTGTCAAAATTGCGTTAATCTACTCTCATCTAGATGTCTAGACAAGTTAAGAATAGTTTAAAACAAAATACTACAAACTGACTTATGCCTACTGTGATGCAGCGACAAGCATGGATGGCAACATTAGCGAAAGCCGAGTTAGAGCTATTAGAAAAACTGGTAAATAAATTAGGCAATTTGCCCAAATATAGCTTTTTACGTTCCCCAGAGATTGGTCTAGCAATGGTGCGGGGACGCGCTGGGGGTACGGGACAAGCATTTAACTTGGGAGAAATAACCATGACTCGCTGTGTTGTGCAGTTAGAGAGCCAAGGAGAAGAAGCAATACCTGGATTTGGTTATATCGCCGGGCGATCGCACCGTCATGCAGAACTAGCTGCTGTTTGTGATGCGTTATTACAAATCCCAAATTGGCACGATCAAATTCAGGCTGAAATCATTCAACCCTTGCAAGCAGAATACCAAAAGCAGCAGGAACTCAAGCAGCGTCAAGCAGCCGCCACTCAGGTCAATTTCTTCACGATGGTGAGGGGGGAAGGGTGAATCAATTCGTAATTCGTAATTCGTAATTCGCAATTCATAATTCGTAATTCGCAATTCGCAATTCTTCAAAATTCAAAAATTGGATTATTGATTAATGTCAAATATAGTTACACATTTACCTGGCTTACAAGACCCAATCCATGATGCCCAACAGACGTTTCGGGCGTTGTTAGATGCTAATGCTCGACCGGGGACAGCTTATCAGATAAATGCTGAAATGAGTGTACCTTTAGGTTTAACGCCTGCTTGTGGGGCTGCTTGTTTGACGTTGCTGGATTTGGATGTTGTTGTATGGCTACAGCCGAGTTTTGACACTGAGGTTAGGGCTTGGTTGTTGTTCCATTCTGGCTGTCGCTTTACGCAGTATCCAGAGGAAGCTGACTTTGCCTTAATTCAAGATTTAACAGCGTTGCCAGAGTTATCTATTTTTAACTGGGGGACAGCAGAAAAACCAGAAGCCTCGACAACTCTATTGGTACAGGTAGAAAGTTTTGAAATGGGTCAATCTGTTTTGTTAACAGGTGCAGGAATTTTAGAGCAGCAAGCGATCGCTCCTACGCTTTCCCTTGATTTTTGGGACTTCTGGATGCAAAATCACCAACTGTATCCACAAGGTTTAGATATATTTTTATTTACAGAAAATTCAGTAATGGGACTACCACGCACAGCAAAGCCAGAGATATACCATGAATCTTGATATTCGTATTGCTAGCCGTGATGATTGGCCTGTATTAAATGAGCTTTATGCTGACATGGATGATGAGTCAGTTTTACCAAGCGATCGCGCAGAAAAAATCCTGACAGAAATCGCACAAGTTCCTAACTACCACATTTATATTACTTGTTTAAATCAGCAACCTGTAGGTACTTTTAGCCTTCTTTATGTGCCGACAATGATGCACCGAGGTTATCACAAATTTGCAGTTTTAGACGCAGTGACAGTCATTGCTCAAATGCGGGGACAGGGGATTGGTAGCCAAATGGTAAAAACCGCGTTGCAAATCAGTGCTGAGGCTGGATGTTATAAAGTCACACTCTCTTCCAATTTAAAACGCGATTCTGCCCATCAATTCTATCAATCACTAGGCTTCGAGCAGCACGGCTGGAGTTTTAAATGCGTAATCCAACCAAGTCAGTAAAGCAAAAATTGTGGAAATAAAAAATAAATAATGGAAACCTAAAAACCCGATTAAAGCCTAACTTACGCCGTGTGCAAATTTCTCTCAAACCTAACCCCCAACCCCTTCCCTACAAGGGAAGGGGAGCAAGATTTAAAGCCTCTCTCCTTGCAGGGGAAAGGTACTCTACGAGAAGAGCTTCGCTCTATGGAGAGGGGGTTCAAAAATAAGTTGCACATCGCGTTAACTTTCTAAATCAAAAATTACGTAGCTTGCTTCTCGCTTTGCGAGTATTACGAATTACGAATTACGAATTACGAATTACGAATTAAAAATCATGCCATACGTTGCAGTCAAAGGTGGGGAACAGGCAATTCAAAATGCAGAAGCACTGCTGCAAAACCGACGCAGAGGTGATCCTGCTATTCCTGAATTGAGTCTAGACCAGATTGAACAACAACTGACCCTAGCAGTAGAAAGGGTGATGTGTGAGGGTAGTTTATATGACCGAGAATTAGCAGCCCTGGCTATTAAACAATCTTGGGGTGATTTAGTCGAAGCGATTTTCTTATTACGCGCCTATCGGACAACACTACCCCGCTTTTACTACAGCCAGCCCTTAGACACCAGCAAAATGCAAATTCAACGCCGCATTTCTGCCATCTTTAAAGATGTACCAGGAGGGCAAAGGTTAGGGACTACCTTCGACTACATCCACCGCCTACTAGACTTTAAGTTGATAGCAGAAGGACAAGTTCCTACAGCACCAGAAGCAGAAGCAATTACAGAACCAGTTCCCCGTGTAATTGACACTTTAGATCGTGAAGGATTGATGCAAGCAGAAGAGCAGGGGAGCAGAGGGGCAGGGGGCAGGGGGCAGGGGGCAGGGGAAGAATTTTTCAATAATCCCCAGTCAACAGTCAACAGTCAACAGTCAACTATCAACAGTCCCCAACCCTTTGATTTAACTCGCCAACCATTGACTTTTCCTGCTGGACGGGATGCGAGACTGCAAAATCTAGTGCGTGCAGATGAGGGTTTTCTGCTGTCTCTGGCGTATTCTACACAACGAGGTTACGGCAGAAACCATCCTTTTGCGGGTGAGATTCGCATGGGGGAGGTTGAGGTGGTGATTTGTCCAGAAGAATTGGGATTTGAAATTGCGATCGCAGATATTACCGTTACTGAAGTGCAAATGGTTAATCAGTTTAAAGGTAGTAAAGAATTACCTGCTCAGTTTACCCGTGGCTATGGACTTACCTTCGGTTACAACGAACGTAAAGCCATGTCGATGGCGTTAGTAGATAGAGCAATGCGAGCGGAGGAATTAGGGGAAACTGTTGAAGGCCCAGCCCAAAGTGTGGAGTTTGTACTTTCCCACTCCGACAATGTGGAAGCCCAAGGTTTTGTCCAACATCTCAAACTTCCACACTACATAGACTTTCAATCTGAGTTAAATTTGGTGCGAAAAATTCGACAGCAGCAGAACAATTCGTAATTCGTAATGGGCTGCGCCCCGCTACGCTAACGTAATTCGTAATTTAGAAATTTAGATGGTGTAAGTAAGTGACAACAACACAAAATATTCAAATATTGTCAAACCTGACTAATACAAAAATTGCTATTCAAGGAGTAAGTGTATTAACTCCTGATGGTTGGGTTGAGGATGCTACGGTTTTAATTGAGGATGGGCAATTTATTAAGATTGATCAGGTAATTAGTCCTGATGGATTTCATTTGGTGAATGCTCAAGGACTCCAGATGTTACCAGGAATTATTGATTTACATGGTGATGCTTTTGAGAGGATGATTTGTCCTCGTCCGGGAGTTAATTTTCCTTTACCAATAGCGATCGCCGATAATGACCGTAATCTCTTAGCATCTGGTATCACTACTTTTTATTGCTCAATCACTGACTCTTATGAACCAGGGTTACGCAGCCGTGATTCTGCCCGTGCTTTAATTGAGTTCATCTTAGGGACGGGTAAACAAGTTTTAAATTGCAATCATCGTATTCATATTAGACATGAAGAGGCAAATATAGCAGAACATCAAGAGTTGTGTGATTGGATGGTATCCGGTCGCGTGCATCTTTTGTCTATCAACGATCACTTACCACCCCCAGGGAATGAAAAGAGATTGAGCCGCTATCTCAATAGTGTGAAGCAAAGATCATCTATGTCTATAGAGGAGATTGAAGAGTTAATCAATCAAGTCACAGCACGACGACATGAAGGAGATCCACAAATCAAAGAACTGGTGGATTTAGCCCATACATACAGTATTCCTCTGGCTTCTCATGATGATGATAGCTCTGAAAAGGTCGCACTTAGTCAGCAACGGCGAGTAGCGATCGCAGAATTTCCGGCGACTGTAGACTTAGCTGCTCAATCTCGTGAATATGGTGCAGCAGTCCTCATGGGTGCGCCTAACTTAGTGCGTGGTGGTTCTCACTTAGGTTTGATGAGTGTAGCTGAGGCGGTGAAACATAACGTTATCGATTGTCTCTGCTCAGATTATCATTACCCTTCCTTGTTTTACGCCCCCTTCAAACTTCAAGAATTAGGCTTAATGTCCTTTGAACAAGCATGGTCATTAGTTTCCAGCCGACCAGCAGAAGCAGCCGGAATTAGCGATCGCAAAGGTAAAATCGCTCCAGGTTTAGACGCTGATTTCCTATTGATATCTCCTGATAATTCGTTACCATCGGCGATTACTGCGATTTCATCTGTATATGTAGCCGGACAAGAAGTCGCTCACTATCAAATTCTCTAGACTTTTCCCAATCCCCAACAATGAAACCTACTATCGAAAGCATTATTAACCTATTCACCGAAAAAGGTTCTCAATTGTATGGTGCAGAAGCCGTCAGCCAGCTAGAACACGCCTTGCAATGTGCTAGCCTCGCTGAAAAATCAGGTCAAAGCCATGAATTGATTACGGCTTGTCTACTCCATGATTTAGGACATTTAATTCATGACTTGGGTGATAATCCAGCGACCAAAGGTATAGATGATCAACATGAACATCGAGCCATACCATTACTACGAAAGATGTTCAGTCCAGCAGTCACAGAACCAATTAGGCTTCATGTCACAGCCAAACGCTATCTTTGCTCAGTCATTCCTGAATATTGGGATAGTCTCTCAGCCGCATCCAAACGCAGCTTAGAACTACAAGGAGGTATATTTTCCCCAGAACAAGCAGAGCAATTCATTGAGCAACCCTACGCCCAAGATGCAGTGCAGTTAAGGATTTTTGACGATAAAGCTAAAATCCCAAATCTACCAACACCTGATTTAAATCACTTCATCCAATTTATGACCGCCTCCTTAATATCCCTAATCCCTAGCCAGTAGTGGCGTAGCAAGCCTTAAATGTTGCAAAAAAATTGTAGGTTGGGTTGACGTAAGGAAACCCAACACCAACATCTATATTGAGTTTCCGAGATCAATGTTGGGTTGCGCTCCGCTTAACCCAACCTACATTTAATGTACTATTTTAGCCTTGCCACGCCAGTAGAGTGTGTTAAGCCGCAGGCTAACGCACCGCACCAGATTCTCTTCCATATCGCAATCGAAATGAATATTTCGCCCCAATCCCCAGAAACAGGCTTTAACTTCGCCTACCTAGACGAGCAAACAAAGCGTTCCATTCGCCGCGCCTTACTCAAAGCCGTAGCGATTCCAGGACATCAAGTTCCCTTTTCTTCCAGAGAAATGCCTATGTCTTACGGCTGGGGTACTGGTGGGATTCAGGTGACGGCTGCTGTAATTGGTCAAACTGATGTCTTGAAAGTCATTGACCAAGGTGCAGACGACACTACAAACGCTGTAAATATTCGTCGCTTTTTCAAAAAAGTTTGTGGAGTCAAGACAACAGAACGCACACAGGAAGCAACTTTAATTCAGACTCGCCATCGCATACCTGAAACACCATTACAGGAAGGACAAATTCTAGTTTACCAAGTACCAATTCCCGAACCCTTGCGCTGGCTAGAACCATCATCTGTAGAGACAGGCAAAATGCACGCCTTAGAAGAATATGGGGCTATGTACGTCAAGCTTTACGAAGACATCACCACTCATGGACACATTGCCACATCCTACGACTATCCGGTAATGGTGCATGACCGTTATTTGATGAGTCCCAGTCCCATCCCGCGCTTTGATAACCCCAAAATGAATATGAGTCCAGCCTTGCAATTATTTGGTGCAGGGAGAGAAAAACGCATATATGCAATTCCACCCTACACCAAAGTCAGAAGCCTCGACTTTGAAGATCATCCCTTCACCGTCGAAAAATGGGATAAAGCCTGCGAGTTATGCGGTTCTACAGAAAGCTATTTAGATGAGGTAGTCATTGACGACCAAGGTGGGCGAATGTGGATTTGCTCTGATACAGATTTTTGTAATAATTCAAAATTTAAAATTTACAGCCGATGAAGCCTCTTTTACAGGTTCACCAATTGAGTAAATCTTACGGTGCAATTAAAGCTTGCGATCGCATTTCGTTTAATCTTTATCCTGGACAAGTTCTTGGCATTGTGGGAGAATCCGGTTCGGGTAAGTCTACTTTGCTGAGTTCTATTGCTAATCACATTACTGTTGATCAAGGTAATGTTACTTATAATAATCGTAGTGATGAAGACATAGAAGTTTTTCAACTTGCGGAAGCTAAACGACGTTTATTAATGCGAACAGAGTGGGGTTTTGTCCAACAAAATCCCCGTGATGGTTTGCGAATGCGGGTGAGTGCGGGAGCAAATATCGGTGAACGCCTTCTAGATATTGGGGTGCGGCACTACGGCAATATTCGGGATGAAGCCGCCCACTGGCTACAACAAGTAGAAATTGACCCAGCACGGATAGATAATCTGCCAATCCAATTTTCGGGAGGGATGCAACAAAGATTACAACTCGCCCGTGTGTTAGTAACGCGTCCTCGGTTGATTTTGATGGACGAACCAACAGGTGGGTTAGATGTCTCAGTACAAGCCAGGTTATTGGATTTATTGCGATCGCTTGTCCGCAATTTTAATCTCAGTGTCATCATAGTCACCCACGATATCGGCGTAGTGAGGCTACTAGCACACAGATTAATAGTCATGCAACAAGGACAAGTAGTGGAATCAGGTTTAACTGATCAAGTGCTTGATGATCCACAACATCCATACACCCAACTATTAGTCAGCGCAGCTTTAACACCATGATGAGTTGTGAGTGCTGAGTGCTGAGTGCTGAGTGCTAAGTATTGAGTGTTGAGTGTTGAGTTATTAGTTAACGCCGTGTGCAACTTTCTCTCTAACCTAACCCCCAACCCCTTCCCTACAAGGGAAGGGGAGCAAGATTTAAAGCCTCTCTCCTTGTAGGGGAAAGGTTTGGAGAGGGGTTTTATTATTTTTTCTCCTCTGTCACCTGTCACCTATCACCTATCACCTGTCACCTAACCTTTAACCATGCAATCATTAACTCTTAACCATCAACTAGTACACTTTCCTAACCAAGCACTTTTGCAAGTGGAAAACTTACGAAAAACTTTTACTCTGCATCAACAAGGAGGAATACAGCTATCAGTTTTAGAAGCAATATCTTTGACAGTTAATGCTGGAGAATGTATCGCTCTTTCTGGAGAATCTGGTACTGGTAAATCTACATTTATGCGTTGTTTATATGCTAATTATCGCGTTGATAGTGGTTCAGTTTGGGTAAAGCATGAGGAATCTTGGCTTGATTTATGTCAACTCGCGCCCCACGAAATTTTAGCAGTGCGACAAAAAACTATAGGATACGTCAGCCAGTTTTTAAGAGTCATTCCCAGAGTACCAGCCTTAGACGTTGCCGCCGAACCACTGTTGGAATTAGGCGTAAATATAGATGTTGCCTATAACAAAGTTAAAGACTTATTTCGTCGTCTCAACCTCTCAGAAAGACTATGGAATATTTCCCCCACTACCTTTTCTGGAGGCGAAAAACAACGGGTAAATATTACTCGTGCATTAGCAGTTGATTATCCAATTTTGCTACTAGATGAACCAACATCAGCCCTAGATGCTACCAATCGTCAAATAGTTATTGAACTATTACAAGAGCGAAAAAATCAAGGTTGTTCATTAATTGGAATTTTTCATGATGAAGAAGTGCGATCGCAACTCTGTAACCGTGAATTAATTTTTAACAGGTGACAGGTGATAGATTGAAAAATTACGAATTATTATGAGCGAGCAAATTTATACTAACTATCGTCTGCAACTACCAGATCAAGAAATTCTGGGTACTTTGTTAGTACGAGATGGATTGATTGCTGATATTCAACCAGGGATTGTGAGTCAGGGTCAAAATGGTGAGGGAGATTATCTTTTACCAGGATTGATTGAGTTACACACCGATAATCTCGAACGCTGTATGTCTCCCCGTCCGGGTATTCGCTGGCCTTTAGCAGCCGCAGCCGTTTATCATGACCGAGATTTAGCCAGCGCGGGAGTCACAACAGTCTGTGATGCGATCGCAATTGGGGATGTAGCAGCTGGTTCTCCTCGCTTATCTAACTATGCGCCGATGATTGATGTCATCTCCCAAGGACAAGCAGCCGGACGCTTTTGTGTGGAACATCGCCTGCATTTACGCTGTGAACTGGCTTATGAACAGGTGTATGAAATTACAGCACAGTATACAAATCATCCTCTGTTGTCAATGATTTCATTGATGGATCACACCCCTGGCCAACGCCAGTTTATCAGGTTGGACAAGTTTAAAGAATATTACATGGGTAAACACGGTGTGACGGCTGACCAAATTGACGAGTTTATTTTGATTCGTCAGCAAAAACAAGAAATATATGCTCAAAAAAATCGTACAGCTTTAGTAGAACTTGCCAAAACTCAAGGTATTTCTTTAGCTAGTCATGATGATGCTACTGTAGAACACGTCCAAGAAGCAGTGCAAGATGGAGTAGTCTTAGCTGAGTTCCCCACTACCTTAGAAGCAGCTAAAGCAGCACACAGCTTAGGGTTACAAGTTTTGATGGGTGCGCCTAATTTAGTCTTGGGTGGTTCTCACTCTGGTAATGTTTCCGCAATGGAACTGGTGTTACATAATTTAGTGGATGTGATTTCTTCTGATTACGTTCCTCAAAGTCTATTGCAATCCATCTGGATTATCGCCCATAAGACTGGCAAGCCTATTTACCAAGCTATGGAATTATTTACTAGTAACCCAGCTAAAGCCATTAATGTATTTAGCGATCGCGGTAGTCTAGAGATAGGCAAAAGAGCCGATTTGATCACTGTTCATGATGATGGTATCGTACCCCGCCTGAGTGCAACTATCTGCGGAGGCGATCGCGTCGCTTAATTCATCTCCAGATGAACCTCGTCATGACGAATGAAGAATTACGAACTAGAAACATCATCCATCAAGCCAACTTCGAGTTGCTTTTTCGCTGCTTTTAACTGTTTCCAAAGAATTTTAATTTCATGGTAAGCCTCTTGGGGTGACATTTTACCATTAGTCTGCAAATTACTGATATAACTCACCCGTTGAGCAAACTCTTGAAGATTGGCGTTAAACACTAAATACTCTGGCTTGAATTGACCATAATAACAACTACGGGGATATAGAAAGTCAGAGAGGTTAGAGAGAAAATCTGATTGTTCTGACATTTTTACTCATACCTTTTATTAGTTTCAAGCCAGACTCAAGAATGACCAACTGTGTTGGGGATAATTTTATATCAAATTAATAAAAAAAAATGTATTTTGGGTGACGTTTTTCTGAAATATATATAGCATTTCCTAATCACATGAGGTATATTATAGCCTCCTCCCTGCTTGCGGGGAGGGGGTTGGGGGTGGGGTTCTTGTACCTCACTAAAGCGATAACCGCCATAGCACTCCTATTTGATTTATGATTGCTATTTTAATTTCAACTAGAAGTTAATTGTTCTGCAACCTGAGCAATAATTTCCTCTAACGTGCGGAGTAATTCTTGCTCGTTGTAAGGTTTAGAAAAATAAGCTCTCGCCCCCAATTGCATAGCTAATTGTCGGTGCTTATCACTACTACGAGATGTCAACATCATTACGGGGATATGTTTAGTTGTGGTGCTAGAGTTAATTTTATCTAAGAAACCATAACCATCAAGACGGGGCATTTCAATATCACAAATCACACCTTGGACTTGTAAACCATCAGTTAACTTTTCCCAAGCATCTTGACCGTCTTTGGCTTGCTCTACTTGATACCCTCCTTTTTCTAGGGTGAGTGCTAAGAAACGGCGGACATTAATGGAGTCATCAATGATTAAAATTGTACCTTTCGACTGAATAGCGGGTGCTGGTGTTTTACCACTATTAAAAAACAGAAATGGTGTTTTTAACCTAGCTGATGGTAATTGATGGTTTTTGGGGGTACGCTGATCATTGGCAATCCAATACAGCAACTCATTGGTATTAACTAAAGATACTACCCGCCCATCACCCAAAATTGTGCAGTTACTAAAACCTGTGGGTAGGGGTATATTGCCCTCAACTTGGCGAATCGCAACTTCTTGCTCACCCCAGCACCTATCTACTTCGATGGCGACTGGTTGATTTCCTGGGATGATTAACACACTAGTAGCATTAATGGCGGGGGGTGTTTCTAGTTCTGGGCTATCGTAGCGTGGGCAGTTAAACTCTAGATAGTTACCTAGGCGAATTAATGGCAGTGTAGACCCTTGCCAGTTGATGACTTCACTACCGGAGGTGGAGATAATTTGCTCGGTTTGCAGTAAAAACAGTTCGGCTACGACATCGGTAGGAAATGCCAAGAGCATTTTATTGCTTTCTACTAACAGCACTCGCGCCATAGATAGGGTAAATGGCACAGATAAGGTAAAAGTTGTACCAACGCCTGCTTCTGTATCAACTTTGATATCGCCACGCACTAATTTAAGGTTGTTACGAACTACGTCCATCCCCACACCGCGACCAGATAAGGCTGTAACTTGGTCGGAGGTGCTGAACCCTGGTTCAAAGATGAGTGATAATAGTTCTTCGTCGGTAGCGTGAACAAGTAAAGCTTCATCTATTCCCATCCCCATAGCGCGGGTGCGAATTTTCTCTACAGGAATACCTCGACCATCATCACGCATGGTAATGATGGTGCGATTACTTTGGTGAGTGGCGGTAATTTCAATTAATCCTTGTTCTGGTTTACCCACGGCGCGGCGGGTGGTTGGTTCTTCGATACCATGATCGAAGGCGTTTCTTAAAAGGTGCATTAAAGGATCATTTAATGCTTCTAAAATGCTGCGTTCGATTAAGGTATCGCCGCCTCTGACGTGTAGCTGGACATTTTTACCGTATTCAACATTTAAGTCGCGGATGGCTCTGGGGAAACGTTCCACTAAATCCGAGATGGGACGCATTCGGATGTGGTTGAGTTTGGTTTGTAATTGTTTTGATGTTTTATTGAGTTTGCGGGTAATTTGGTCTGTGTCGTCAACGCTGAGTTGAATATCTGTGGCAACTTCTTGCACTTGGACAATGGTTTCCATGACGACTTGCGATCGCAAGTTTAATTCAGTATGGGGATTTTCTTCATTCTGGGCTAAGGACTGACTAACAGAGATAAAATTCCTGGCAGATGTTTGATTATATGCTGTCCGCAACTCCTGATTTTCTCGCTCTAGAGTCCGCACGCGCTGATTTAAATTACGCACTAGTTTACGTAGTTTTTCTAGTTGGGAATTTAGTCCGTTACGCTGGACAATTAATTCTCCAAATAAATCATTGATTTTTTCTAATTGCTTGCTAGGAACTCGGACTGAATTTTCTTGTTGATGTTCGCGGTCTTTGTCGCTTGGGGATTGGGGACTGGGGACTGGCGACTGGCGACTGGGGACTGTTTCTGCTTTTTCAGCAAATATTGTGTTTATTTCGGCAAAATCAACTGTTGTTAGTTCATGATTAATATTTTCATTGTTGTAAGCTAACCCAGCATTAATAAATTCTGTGGCTGGGGTGTCATATTCTGGAACTTCATCAATATTTGTATAAATTGGGGGTGGGATTTCGGCTGGCTGAGGTGCTGATGCTAACTCATCTAAATCTAGGGTTGTAGGTAAATTATCTCGTTGATGAGTTAAGACCAAAGCTTGCGATCGCCGCCATGCTTTTAAGGCTAATTGGGCAATTGACCAGATGCGATGACCTGATGCGTTTTCTATATGATATTTAATAGATTCACAAAGCTGGGTAAAAGCGGTGAGTTGCAACATTTCCCCCAACCCGCCTAATTCTACCGCCATAGTTGCGACTTCTGACTGCAAGCCTGGCTGGGATTGTTCGGCTAAAAGTGATTGCAGACGCTGTAAATATTCATCTACTTCAGTTTCAAACAGCAGGGGAATAATATCTTGCCCCTCATCTGTAGATAAGATGGTAGCGGCATCTTCTGGGGTAGGGTCGCCCAGGCGATCGTGTAATTCATCAAAAACAGGATAACAAAAAGTTGTTAACCACTGTTCTTCTATAGTATTTCCTTCTGCTAGTAATGCCACAATTTGCCGCAACCAATCTACAGCAGTAAGTAGAGAACTTTGTAATTGGGTGTCAATTGCTAAGGAATTTTTACTAGTTTTTAAAACTTTAAAAGAATCTTCTAAACGATGGGCTAAATCACTCAAAGCCCGAAAACCCATCATCGCTGCGCCCCCTTTAATCGAGTGAGCAGCCCTTAAAGCTCCATTGATTTTATCTAAATCAATCCGGTGATAAATATCAATTTCTAATAACACCACTTCGAGGGTATTAATGTAATCTGTTGCTTCTTCCAGAAATTGCATCTGGATTTCTAATTCTTTATCTTTTGACATAATTATATTAATTCGTAATTCGTAATTAAGATTGGGCATTAGATTTTTTCCCCTGCCCCCTGCTCCCTGCTCCCTACCCCCTCTACCGTCTAACTCACTTTAAAAGTCCCAACGGTTTCTTGTAACTGGTGGGAAATTTCTACGGTTTGTTGCAGAGATTGGGCAACTAAATGAGAAGAATCGCTGGTGCGTTGTGACACAGCCGCAACATCTTGCATTAGTTGGCTGACTCTTTGTGATGTTTGTACCTGGGATGCAGTAGCTGTAGAAATTGACTTAATTAAAAAGTCAATTTGCTGCGATACATCTAAAATTTGGCTCAGGCTTTGCTTGGCTTCTTCGACAATTTGCGTACCTTCTCCTACTTGAGTAGTGCCAATTTCCATTGCTTTGACTACTTCGCTGGTTTCCCGTTGGATGTTCTCTACAATATATTCAATTTCTTGGGTGGCTGAGGCACTTCTGGCGGCTAATTCGCCGATTTCTTCAGCGACGACAGCAAAACCTTGGCCTTCTTCCCCAGCACGGGCGGCTTCAATACCGGCATTAATTGCTAGTAAGTTGGTTTGGGTGGCGATTTGGTTAATGATGGAGACTACACGAGAAATTTGTTGCGAAGATTCCCCTAAGCGTCTAACTTTCCGGGATGTTTCACCGACGGTTTCCCGCAAAGATAGGATGTTCTGTACTGTTAAATCCATTGCTTGTCCGCTTTTGGTGGCGGTGTTGGCTGCGTGGTTAGCCACAATTGCAGCCTGTTCTGCGCTGGCGGCTACAGCCTGCATGGAATAAGTCATGTTGTCAACAGCATCAAGAGTACGGTTGATTTGTTCTGCTTGAGTCAGGGCTGCTTCTGCTAGTTGGTGAATTGCGCCTTCATTAGAACCAATGGCTGTATTTAATTGACTAGCAGCTTGTTTAACTTGGGTGACAATATCCCGGAGGTTTTCGACAATAGAGTTGAAAAAGTCGGCAACAGTGCCTATTTCGCCTGCTGTCACGTCGGCGCGGACTGTCAAGTCACCTCTAGCTGCACCTTCTACATTACTCAGCAGTTCTAAGAGTTGTATTTGTAGTGCTTCTTGCCCTTCGCTACTAAAGTTGTGGGCTATAACTGTCTTTTGCTTGGATAAAATCTGCAAATGTTCTCCTACTTGGTTAACATTGGCTGCTAAAAGTCCTAATTCGTCGGCGGTGGTCACTTCTACACGGGTGTTGAATTCCCCATGACTCAGCTTTGTTAAGGCGGCATTCGCTTTGTAGAGTTGCTGTGTGGTACGCTTGGCTAACCAAACTGCGATCGCACCTACAAGACCAGCTGTGATCACTGTGCCAATGGCTATTGTCCACAATAATTGTCTTTGGGGCTGCCACAAAATGTCTGCATTTGTGGTTAATAAAACTTGCCAGTTGAGGTTAGGTAAACCTTCTAGTCGTGGTGATGGTACGTAACTATAAAGTTTTCCATCTGTGATTAAACTATCGGTTTTTTGATAAGCTAGAAGTGGCGATAAATCAGGATAAGCTGTTTTTATTTGTTTACCTAATAATTCCTTATCTGGACTGAGAAATACTTTGCCTGACGGGTCAAGTAAACTGTATGTATGCCCATTAGCGACGTAATTTTTCATCGCTGCTTCTAAAGATTTTATCGGCATCCGCACGCGAACTACAGCAATTGTTTCATCGGTGACTGTATCTTTAACTGGTGCAGCTATGTAAATATTTGTTGTTTCCGGTTGACTAATAACCGGAGTATTTCTTTGTAGAGTTGTTTGAAAATAATTCTGATATCTTTCCGTATCTAAGGGTTCACCTGTAGATTGGAGAATTACCTTACCTTCAATATCAAATACAGCTATGCTGTCATAGTTTTGATTAATCTGGAGAATTTGATTAAGCAGTGCTTGCTTTTCTGTATCAGTGGTGATGTTCCTCACCCTAGAATTAGTCAGAAATGGTAATTTAGCGAGAGTTTGAATATCGTGATAACGTTCTAAAATATATCGGTTAACTGTATTAGCTAAACCCGTGGCTTGGGTTTGTTGCGCGTTGGTGACTTGCTGGGTAATGGATTTATTAAAGAGATTATAGGCGATCGCGCCGATAGTAAATACAGGTAGAGTCCCAAGTGCGATCGCTAAAATTACCCCTTTTGTTCTCAAACTCAATCGTTGCACATAATTAACTAAATTCTCTAAAGAATTACGACTTGTTTGAGGATTAATCACATTTGGCAGTTTAACTATACTAGTTGTATTTTTTTGATTGACAATAAATGGTTGATTATTTTGAGAATCTCCACTATTAGCCATGTCAGTTTTATGAAACATAAATTAATTTTCCTAACTATTTAAAGAGAACACAAACCAATTTTTGATTTATAGCAACTAACCGCTATTTATACAAAACTGCTGAATTAACAATCGCCTGGGCATCTAATACTAAAAACACTTCTTCTTGTTGTGCCACGCAACCCTGTAAATAAGGAACTAAACTAGATGCTACCTGACCTATAGGAGAATGAATTTCATCTGGCATAAATTTAGTTATGCCTTTAATTTCTTGCACCACTAATCCTAAAATTAGTGATTCCACCTTAATCACAACAACGTTATATTGCCGCAGCCTATTATCTAAGGATTCTAAATTGAGTAATCTTGGCAAATCAACAGTCCAAATAATGCGGCTGCGCCAATTCATTAAGCCTAAAATACAGGCAGGCATATTTGGCATAGGAGTTATAGTATCAACAGGTAAAATTACTGCTTCTTGTGTATGAGTCATTGCTAAAATAGCAGATGTCTGTTGATTTAGTTGAAACTTCAGATAAGTATCTCCTAATTTATTTTGATGCTGATTTGTCGCCAAGATAGCTTGAGAATTATTTTTCATCGATTTAAATCACCACTGATTTAATAGCACGCAACAAAAGTTCACGGGTGTATGGCTTAGTTATATACTCACTAGCACCTTGTTTCATTGCCCATAAACGATCAATTGCTTGATTTTTAGAACTGCAAATAACTATCGGTACTTTTGCCGTAATGGGGTTTCTTTTTAGAGAACGACATAATTCAAACCCACTCATTCCCGGCATAACTACATCAGTCACAATCACATCTGGCTTTTGTTCTAAAGCTTTTTCTATGCCTTCTTTTGCCCCAGAAGCCTTAATTACGTTGTAACCACTTTCTTGAAGATAGTGGCTCATCAATTCTAATTCACTGGGCGAATCTTCTACAATTAAAATTGTTACTACTAAAGTCAAACTCACTGTTAAATCTCCTTAAATAATCACCTGTCACCTGTCACCTGTCCCCTGTCCCCTTCTTCCCTACCCAAGATGTTTAAACACAATTTTCAACAATTCTGATTGATTAAACGGTTTTGTTAAATAACCTGAAGACCTGACCATTTTAGCTTTTGCTCTGTCAATAAATCCTGTTCTGCCAGTCACCATAATGATTGGTGTATTTTTAAAAGCTGAATGTCTTCGCAATAAAGAACATAACTCATAACCATCTAAATTTGGCATTTCTACATCTAATAAAATTAAATCCGGCTTACATCGGAGAATTTGCATCAAAGCCTTGACCGGATCATTGATAGTCACCACGGCAAATACATTTTCATCTAAAAAACTTTTAATAGAATTTAATACTGTTTGACTATCATCTATACAGGCAATAGTATATAAACTTCTTCGCACTAACCGAGGGCTATCAACTGGATCTAAATTATTTGATTTAGGTACTGTTTGACTATTTGGTTGCTGCGGCTGAGTTTGTGGTGGTTTATTTGTAGGTACAACCGGAGAACTTCCCGCACTATTAGATGTAGATGGAATGCGTTGTCGATTTCTTAACTGCCTTTGACAGTGTTCAACTAATACACGTAAGTCTAAATAACAAAATTTTGGTAGTTCTTCCCACGCAGTTTCAGGATAAAATTCATAGCTTCCTTCTTTTAAAACTAGAAATGATTCCAGCACTTCTTTAGCTAATTCTTCTATGAGAATTGCTGCTTGTTTGGAAGTAATATAGTCTTGATTGACTAACCAGCAAATCGCTTGGTAATCAGCATAAGCTAAAGACTGACTTTCATCTTGGGGTTCAAACATCAAGCGCATTTGCACACGAGTCCCACTGTTGAGATGAGGAATTTTTTGACTCAAGTGCCGCAGGTGACTATCAAGACGATCAAATAGCTTATCTGAATATGAGGCATAGGTAAGTTTACCTTGCTCTAGATTAATTGTCCAAAAAGCTATGTCTGTAAATATGCGTAAACATCCAGTAGCATGGCGACTAGTTAGCTGTGCTAATAAAGATATGGGATGTAGTTTCTGGATTAACCTGTAGCTACTTATAGGAGTTGTGTTCATGTTTTCTTTACTTCAGCTAAATTTGTTTAGCAGTTTTACCACAATTCCTATCAAGGATCAGTTAATAGTTTTTTGTAATCTTACATACAAATTTTTGAACCCAAGACTTGTGGTTAAACCCCATGAAAATCATGCGTAAGCTATTGTTGCTGTAGTTACTTGTACTTAAATTAATAGGCACTGAGTAGGATTAAGTCAACAAAAGGTAAAGACTCTAAAGAATCACATACCTTATGAGTAACTTTTAATTCATAAACACTGAAATAATAATGCAAAATTAACAGAATTTAACTTAGCGTTGGTCAGTATTTACACTTAAAAAATTTCTAATTAACTTAATTCAGGCTGATTTTTAAAATTACTTCCGTAAAATTACGGCACTTTTCTAGAAAATCCCTGAAAATTACCTCAACTGCTGCTGCTGCAATTGTGCATATAGTTCCCTATTTGCAAGCGGATATTATTGCATGATTAAAATTCAACGGGCTATTTGCTGTATTGGGTTTTGAAGGGTAATACTAACTCTGCAACATAGCTACAATCTTTGCCAACGCACCATCAATTGCATTCAAAATATCCTCATTTCTCAAACGTACCACCAGCAAACCCAAACTTTCCAAAAATTCCTGGCGGATAGCGTCTTCCTCTTGGGTATAGTCGTGAATCTCACCATCCACCTCCACAACTAAACCTGCTTCCCTACAATAAAAATCTACAATAAAGCGGTCAATTGCGTGTTGACGGCGAAACTTTAACCCTAAAAGTTGTTTGGATCTCAAATTTTGCCATAGTTTTTCTTCTGCAAGTGTAGGTTCACGCCGCATCTGTCGCCCCAGTGGCTTGAGTTTCTCCCAGAGGGGTGGCGAAGTTTGCCAAGATACCCCACCCCCTAGCCCCCTCCCCGCAAGCGAGGAGGGGGAAGAAGAGGTGGAGGAAGAGGAGGTGGAGGAAGACGAGGGGGGGGAAGACGAGGGGGGGGAAGACGAGGGGGGGGAAGACGAGGTGAGGGAAGAAGAGTTGAGGGAAGAAGAGTTGAGGGAAGAAGAGTTGAGGGAAGAAGAGTTGAGGGAAGAAGAGTTGAGGGAAGAAGAGGGGAAAGAATAAAAGGGGGGATTTGGGTGTTGATCTTGGGACATTTAGTTACACTTTGCTGCTAGTCTTTCCTTATTTTTCCCAGAATGAAATTAAGTCAGTCAGCGCAACGCAACCAAATTCATAGCCCCCTCCTCGCTTGCGGGGAGGGGGTTGGGGGTGGGGTTCTACCACCGACATCATCATTCAGACACCCTCTCAAACCTTTCCCTGACTTCTTCCACCGTCATCCCCAAAATATTAGCCACCGCTTGCAATAGACTCTCATCTTGGGTAGCTTGATAAAAACTAGCCAGATTGCTGATCGAAAGACCTAAATCATGTTCGTCATTAAACTCAAACGTAATCTGTAAATCTTCCAGGTAATAGGTTTTGGCTTGTTCTATCTCTCCCCATTCCTTTGCAACCTGACCAAGTTGGTAGTAGGTACTAGCTTGGCTATAACGATCGCCAAATTCAATTTTGATATCCAAAGCCTGTTGATAATAGGTTTTGGCTTGTTCCCATTCCCTTAATTGCTGGGCTACACTTCCCAAATTATTGTAGGTGCGGGCTTGGCTTAAGCGATCGCTATATTCAATAAAGATATCCAAAGCTTGTTGATAATAAGTTTTGGCTTGTTCCCATTCCCTTAATTCTTGGGTTAGTATTCCTAACTGTCCGTAGGTGCTGGCTTGGCTTAAGCGATCGCCAAATTCAAGTTTGATATCTAAAGCTTGTTGATAATAGGTTTTGGCTTGTTCCCATTCCCTTAATTCTTGGGCTACTTTTCCCAACTGGTGGTATGTGCTGGCTTGGCTTAAGCGATCACTAAATTCAATAAAGATATCTAAAGCTTGTTGATAATAGGTTTTGGCTTGTTCCCATTTCCTTAATTCTTGGGTTAGTATTCCTAACTGTCCGTAGGTGCTGGCTTGGCTTAAGCGATCGCCATATTCAATAAAGATATCCAAAGCTTGTTGATAATAGGTTTTGGCTTGTTCCCATTCCCTTAATTCTTGGGCTACGATTCCCAACTGGTGGTATGTGCGGGCTTGGCTTAAGCGATCGCTATATTCAATTTTGATATCCAAAGCTTGTTGATAATAGGTTTTGGCTTGTTCCCATTCCCTTAATTCTTGGGCTACCATTCCCAAGTTGTGGTATGTGCGGGCTTGGCTTAAGCGATCGCCATATTCAATAAAGATATCCAAAGCTTGTTGATAATAGGTTTTGGCCTGTTCCCATTCCCTTAATTCTTGGGCTACACTTCCCAAGTTGTGGTAGGTGCGGGCTTGGCTTAAGCGATCGCCTATCTCTTGGTAAATGTTTAAACACTGCTGATAAAAGGTAGTAGCTTCTGAAAATTTTCTCAATTTTAAATAAGCATTACCTATCTTCAATAATGCAATATTTTCACGGCGGCGATTTTCTATCTGTCTAGAAATCAACAATGATTCTTCATAATACTTGATTGCTGTTTCAAATTGCCTTTCTTGAGAGTAAGTATCACCTAATGTATTAATAACTTCTGATTGGAATAATCCGTCTTGAAAATTCTCAGCAATCTTTTTGGCTGCTTCTAAATATTCTCTAGCTTTTTCTGGCTTTATCTGGCTCAAATAAGCACGCCCTAGCTGATGTAAAATATTACTATAGCTGCGGAGACTACCTTCTGTTGGCTGTTGCCCAGTTGGGTTATGTTCCATTAACAGACGGTGTAATATATCTATTCGTTCTTGCTTTTCTGGCGGTTCTAATCTATCTATGATCTCACTATTTTGAGTCTGACTAATAGCGTTTTCTATAGTTTTATTTGGTGTTTTAAAGCGAAATATTCCTGAACGCCAAGCCCAAAAATCAGGTGCAAATTTAGCTAGGCGCGTGATGGCATAGTCTGGCAGAATAAATAATATGGGATGAGGTACACTTCTTTTATAAGCATCCCGCACAAAATTTAAGTCTTGTAAAACTGGCGGGTAGTCACCAAAAACACCAATAGCATTTTCTAAGCCTCTGACAATCAAGACTAACTTTTTATTCGCTTCTACCTGAATATGAGCTAATCTTTGGACAATTTCATCTCGCAAAAATCGCAGATTAGCATCCTGAGAATTGACAATAAAAAATTGAATATTTTCACATTCTGGGTTATTTTGCAACGCTGCAATTAATAAGTCTACATCTGGTGGAAAGTTAACTTCCACAAAACCAAGTGTAAACTTTTCTGCAAAGTCTATAAAAGTCAGTAACTCAGCAAAAGATTCTTGATTAATTGTGATAAATTGCCCAAGTTCTGCACTATTGACTTGTGAGTGCTGCAAGGGCTTTTTGGAAGAACTCATTTTGTTTTACCACGGGATTGGGGTAATTCCAACGTTTATTGCCGTTGTACTCTAAGACTGAAGTGTTAAACAGCATCAATTGACCAATTTCATCTTTGCTCACGTCTTTATTGATGCACACTTGCGCTAAATGTTGATAATGTTCTTCAGGGATAAATCTTTCAAAACCAAATTGCTGTTGTTTGATAGCATATTCCACATCTTCAGCAGTAATTTTGGGATGTTTTTTAGTGCTAGCAGTTTGACAAGCACTCCGCATCATCTGCATAAGTTGACGGACATGACCACCAC
This sequence comes from Nostoc sp. UHCC 0870, assembly GCF_022063185.1. Classification (NCBI taxonomy): domain Bacteria; kingdom Bacillati; phylum Cyanobacteriota; class Cyanophyceae; order Nostocales; family Nostocaceae; genus Nostoc; species Nostoc sp. UHCC 0870. Next base: position 1,182,482 of record NZ_CP091913.1, read on the forward strand.
TAGCTTTAGTTAACTCTAGCAATTCTTGGCGAGATACAAATACAGCATCAACATCTACGCGCTTCTCTATCAAACTAGCAACCGCATCTAATCCGGCTTGATTGTAGTTTAAATTGCAGACATCACGTTCAAATTCATAGATATTCACCATTGGCACAATATGAGGATTCCCATCAAACTGACATAGGGGATTTTTGGGTGAACAAAGAATAGAAATTGGTACTGTATAAATAATTGTACAGTGGAGTTCTTGTAACTGAGCTGCGTAGTCAAAAAATAAATGATCTGCAACCGCAGGGGGAACTCTATCTAGGTTATCAAAAATAATCAGTAAGCCTTTAAACTCAGGAAATTTTTTTCTAAGTTTAACGTAAGCATCACCCAGTAATAGGTTAATATCTGCCTTCAGGCGTGATAAGTCTTTTTCTAAAGTTTGGCGAATTGTAGTTTTTTGTTTATCAGAACCTTTAATCTGCGCTAGCAATTTCACCATTAATTTTGCGATAAATGGTGCTTGTGGTTGGAGGGTTGCTTCTCCCTCAATGCTGACAGATTTTTCTACACTTTCTTCTGTCTCTTGAGTAATTTCTTTAAACCAAGATTCAAAATTTTGTAATAATGCTTTATCAAAATTTAAGCCTAATTTTCTTAACTCATATTCTACTTGCTTGATAACTATTAAATATAAATCTGTATAGTTAGCATCATTAATATCTGTTTCTTCATTTACTTCTAAATAAATAACATGATAATTTTCTTGCCAAAGCGTTTGAATACGTTTTAGCTCTGTACTTTTACCACACCCACGATGCCCAGTAAATAGAATTGTGGTAAAGTCTGAGGGTTCTTGAAACTCTAGAAGTGTACTAACATTATCCACTGCTGAAGTTTTGCGGACTGCGGATAAATCGACATAGTATTTTTCTATATCTTCACCTTCTAAGGGTTCAACGCTACAAGCTTGAAAGGCTGATTTCAGAGTATTAGCACGTTGAAAATTAGGTATGGCCATTGTTTCTAGTTAATTTATAAATATAAATACTCAATGAAAGAATTTTAGGCGATCAGCTACCCTGATTTTTCACGTTATGTAGAAAAGTTGACGGGAAACCTAACCCCCTAACCCCCTTCCCTGGTGGGAAGGGGGAATATGTAGAGACGCTGCATACAACGTCTCTACAGTTATAGGCTACGGTGTACACACAAGTTATCGAATCACTATCAGTCCTCTGTTTAACCCACCCTAACCCTCCCCTTGGAAATGGGAGGGAACTAGATTTTCCGGTTTCCCCCCTTTCCAAGGGGGGATTAAGGGGGGTAATTCGACTTGTGTGTACACGGTAGGTGAACGGGGAGAGGTACTCTTGTAGCCGCGACTTCTAGTCCTGCGGCATTTTTGGCAAATAAATCTCAGGAAGCCTTGGCTTCCAAAGACTTGAGCAACTCAGTATTTACACCAGATTCACGAGTCAGGGCAATTTTGCCAGTGCGAGCAATTTCCCTAATCCCAAACTTTTGTAGCACCTGCACGATCGCCACCATCTTACCAGGATCGCCCACAACTTCTAAAGTCAGGGAATCTTCTGCTACATCTACTACACGCGCCCGGAATATCTGAGCTAGTTCGATGACTTCAGAACGGTTGCTGCTAGTAGCGTTCACCTTCAAAAGCATCAATTCTCGCTCTACACAAGGGGTTTCTGTAATATCCTGCACCTTGAGGACATTGACCAACTTGTATAGTTGTTTAGTGAGCTGTTCAATTACGCGATCGTCACCAGGTACAACCATCGTAATGCGGGAAACTCCCCCCTGCTCACCCGAACCAACTGCGAGGCTTTCGATATTAAAGCCACGACGCGCAAACAAACTAGCAATGCGGGAGAGAACCCCCGCCTCATCTTCTACCAAAACTGAAAGGGTATGTTTCATCTTTGCCAACACAGACTCAGGAAGCTATTGCTAACGCAAACATTAACTAATAGCCACCTGACACGTACTGCTTACTAAGTGAATAAATATAAGTCTTGTCCCTTATTTTAAACTCAATACCTGCACCTGTTCTATTCTTCTCTAGCAAAAAGTTAGGTCTACATCATACTGAAAGCATATGTTTTGAGGAGTGCATATCTTTTTGTGGACAGATGTGCATAGTTTACCAAACATCTATGATATCCGTATTATTAACACTATGCAGTTTCAGGAGGATGAAATTTATGAGTTGGCTCAAAAGAATTTTTGGTATGGAAAAACCCCAAAACGCCCAAGTAAATCCCTCCCCCCAAGTACCGCAAGCGGCTACTTCCACTGCTACCCAATCAATTCCACCAGAACGTTTGGGGTTAAATGGAGAATATGACCAAAGTGGTTTAGCAAAGCGGGTAGCATTGGCATTTGATCAGGATGCACAACTAAATAGTATAGATTCCCTGTGGGTAGCTCAGACTGCTGGGACTGTAGTGTTGAAAGGCAAAGTTCCTAACCAAGAAGTTCTCAACAAAATGAGGTCTGTAGCCCAAAATGTACACGGTACTACATCTGTTGATACTGCTCAAGTTACCATTGGCTAGTTGAAGAAGGTGATAGGTGATAGGTGACAGGTGACAGGTGACAGGTGATAGGTTATGTCATGTTCGCTTCATTCCTGACGAAACCCGAAGAACCCCACCCCGCCACAGCTACGCTTTGTCTCCCCTCCCCGTTCACGGGGAGGGGTTGGGGGTGGGGTTCTTTGACAGCTAAATCCCTCCATCTTGAAGAGATTGATCAATCCAGTTTAAAATGGCTTGGTTGACTTGCTCTGGACATTCATCATGGGGACAATGACCTACATCTTCTAAGTTAAGTATTTGTAGCCGTTCATTATATTGAGCAAATCGACTGGCTAGTATAGGCGGGACAAAGCGGTCTTTTTGTCCCCAAATTAGTAACATGGGAATTTTGATATTTGGTAACAGTGCTTTCACACTTGGACTAAAATTAATAGCGATCGCAGCTTTAAATAATGCACTAAAAGCACGGGCTGAACCCCTATCTTGGGGAGGCCCAGCTAAAATATCTATCAGTTCGTCAGTAATTGCTTCGGGATTCGCATAAGCCAAACTAGCCCAGCGACGTAATACACTGGGTTGACGCACAAAGTAAAATACAGGCTTTAACACTAGTGGAGAAGCGACAATATTTTTGATTGTCTTCACCAAAGGACGCAGAATAGGCGGAATAGCTTCTTGCTCTAATGATGGGTCAGGTAAACTCATCATGACAATCCCTTTTACCATATCTGGATGAGCTGCGGCGGCGGCTAAGGAAACTAGAGAACCATTGGAATTGCCCACTAATACCACTGGTTGACGGATAAAAGCTTGCCAAAACTCATATACCTGCTCTACCCATAGTTCTATACTGTAGTTGGCGGGAGCTTTTTCTGAACCCCCAAAACCGAGCATATCGAGAGCATAAACTGTGTGATGTTCGCTTAATGCTTCTAAGTTATGTCGCCAATGACCAATAGAAGCACCAAAACCGTGTAATAAAATCAGAGGCGTTGTTTTTTGGTGATTTTGACTGGCGCGAATATAGGTATAACGAATTTGCCAACCACGCCATACCCAGTCCCTTTGATTCCCAACTCTTTCTTGCCAGTGTACTGCGATCGCCATGTCGCTTCCCTCCGAATTCAAAATTGAATATAATTGAGGACTTAACTTCTATTCTAAAGATAGGGGAATGTTGACTATTAACTATCATTAAACGAATTGAAAAATAATTGTTACAATAGTTAATGGTTCTCTAGGTTGTGTGATTTAAATTAACTATTGCAGAGAAATTCTCTGAGAGTGAGTAGAATAGCAAATACAGAGAGAACATATCACTCTGTGGACTAGCTAACCCAAAACTATAGACTTATGATCAAGTCATTAGTTATTTTATTGTTGTGCTTATGAGCCACACCAACCAAAATCAAGTTAATTCAGTCCAAGCCAAATTCTTAGCAAAGGAATCCCATTAACTATAATGCCTGTGATTGAGAAAAAAAGAACTCGCGATCTGCCCCAAATTAACGAAAGAATTCGCTTCCCCAAAATTCGAGTCATTGACACTGACGGCTCTCAGCTAGGAATTCTGACTCCCCAGGAAGCTCTGCAACTAGCAGAAGACAAGGAGCTTGATCTAGTGCTGCTCAGTGACAAGGCCGATCCGCCAGTATGTCGGATTATGGACTATGGGAAATATAAGTTTGAGCAGGAGAAGAAAGCGCGGGAAGCCCGGAAAAAGCAGCACACAGCCGATGTGAAAGAAGTTAAGATGCGTTACAAGATAGAAGAACACGACTACAATGTGCGTGTTAAGCAAGCAGAACGCTTCTTGAAAGATGGTGATAAAGTCAAGGCGACTGTGATGTTCCGGGGGCGAGAGATTCAACACAGTGACTTAGCAGAAACCTTACTCAAGCGGATGGCTACAGATTTAGAGCCATTCGGTGAAGTACAACAAGCACCTAAAAAGGAAGGGCGCAACATGATGATGCTGATTTCGCCCAAGAAATAATTAACAGTGCTGAGTAAGTTCAGTCAAGTAATTTGCTACTGAAAATATTAAATCTGATAGTCCTGAACTCTGAGTGGGAAACATAATACTCAGTTGTTCAGGACTTTTGCCATTTTTAATGGAATTGAAAAATAATTCGTTGGCTGCAAAGAATAATTTGCTAGCACAACTATTAAAATGGGTGAATCTACGACCAGAAGAAGGCAGACGGACTTGGATGATGTTTGCCTTTTATACAACTGTATCTATAGGGTTACGATGGGCAGAAGATAGTACAGTCGCACTGTTTTTAGATGAATACGGGGTTGGGCCATTACCTTGGATGTATATAGCTAGTGCTTTTATGGGTGTCGCACTAGTTTTTTTGTATTCTTGGTTACAAAAGGTTTTTCCTTTACGCTGGGTAGTGGTGGCGATCGCACCTTGTATGGTCGCACCATTAATCTTGCTAGTATTACTACACTGGAAATTACATATTTCTTACCTAGCGGTGATTCTGGTGTTTTTATTGCGGCTATGGGTAGATTCTTTATATGTAGTCAATGACCTCAATACTTCTATTGTCGCCAATCAACTATTTAATATTCGTGAAATTAAACGCACCTACCCCATAGTTAGCAGTGGTTTACTAGTCGCAGATGTAATTAGTGGCTTTAGCTTACCTTGGTTGCTGCAATTTGCTCGACTCAATCGTGTAATTATCATCGCCTGTGGGGTGATTATCTTAGGTTCAGCAATTCTGGCTTATTTAACCTATCAGTACCGAGATGCTTTTCCCGATGCACCACAGCGTATCTTTCCCCAAGAAGAAGCCTCACGACACCGCCGCCTCGAAGCCCCACTCAAACGTTATACATTACAGTTATTTGCCTTTGTTGGTCTTTTGCAAGTCATTGGGTTATTAATCGATTTTCAATACCTGCAAGAACTAAAATTAAACTTGGGTGACACAGAACTAGCAGGCTTTTTAGGCTTATTTGGTGGGATTGTCGGACTTTGTGAGTTAGCGACTCAGTGGTTTATCTCCAGCCGCCTGATTGAACGTTTTGGGGTGTTTTTTAGTGCAGCCCTTTTACCTGTGGCTGTAGGCTTTGTTGTCCCAGGAGTGATTGCGGTACTGAATATATTACCGGGAATGCAATCCGTTGCTTTTTTCTGGGGATTGGTAGGGCTGAAATTTACAGATGAACTGCTACGTTATACCTTTGTTGTTAGTAGTGGCCCTGTATTATACCAACCCATACCAGAGCGGATTCGCAGCCGGATGCAGACTTTATCTGGAGGTTCAGCCGAAGCGATCGCTACAGGGTTGACTGGATTGGTAATATTTTTGACTGTGGTTATTGGGGGAAAATTTGTAGCTGCACCCGTCCAAAAATGGATATTTATTGCCGAGACAGCCATTGTAGCAGTTGCTTGCTTGCGCGTAGTTTGGGTATTGCGATCGCGCTATGTAGATTTATTAGTCTTGAGTGCAGAACGCGGAGAACTGAGTGCTTCTAAGGTGGGATTACGCGCCTTTAAGCAAGCAGTAGTCAAAGCTTTAGAAGAAACAGGTAACGCCGCCGATAAACATTCTTGTATTGACCTATTAGCCCAAATTGATCCCCAAGGGGCAGCTGAAATTTTAGCAGGATTACTATTCAAACTCACCCCTGACTTACAGCATCGCAGTTTAGAGGTGATGTTAGCAGTAGGTGCAAAACCTGAATATGTCTCAGAAGTGCGTTGGTTGTTAGAACGACACCCTAGTGTGGTCAATCCAGAAGTTTTTGCTTTGGCGTTGCGTTATGTCTGGCTAGCGGAAGCGCATCCTAATCTCGGTCTCCTAGAAGAATATCTCCACCCACGAAACCACTCACTCATCCGTGGAACTGCTGCTGCTTTGCTACTACGTCAAGGAACACCAATGCAAACAGTAGCAGCCACCAAAACCTTACGTTCGATGCTGACTCACAAGCAAGAACTAGAAAGGATGAATGGAGTCAAAGCTTTAAGAGAAGCAGTATATTTACAAGCCTTGCGGATTCACATCCCCAATCTGTTACAGGATGAATCCCTACGGGTACGCTGCGCTGTTTTAGACATGATTGCAACCAACAGAATGGAGGAATATTATCCAGCACTTTTAAAAGCACTTTACTACAAATCAACCCGTGATACGGCCATGCGTGCCTTAGTTAAAATGGAGAATGAAGCATTGGAGATGCTGCTAAAATTAGCCACCAATGTTTACAAACCAGAAGTATTGCGGATGTATGCTTGGCGGACTATAGCCCATATCTCCACCCTAGAGGCACTAGACACTTTATGGTTACATTTAGAATCATCTTGGGGTGGGACTAGATATCATATTCTTCGCAGTTTATTAAAAATTCAAAAACAATCAGAAGTTACCAATTTAGTAGATCGATTCCAGCACAGTCGAGTAGAAAGTTTAATTGACCAAGAATTAAAATTTTTAGGTGAAATTTACGCGGCGTACATAGACTTACAACCACAACAAAGGTTAGAAAATTATCAAACACAAGAGCGAGTTTTGATTGTCTACGAATTATTACAACGCGCTTTATCAGAAATGGAATGGGATATTAAAGAGAGATTACTGCTGTTATTGCGCCTATTATACTCCCCAGAAAAAATGCAGGCGGCAGCTTTTAATTTACGGTCTGAGTCAGGGACTAACTTAGCACGGGGCTTAGAGATATTAGAGCATACAGTCAACTTACCCACCAAATCATTGCTGTTGAATATTTTAGATCAGCGATCGCCCCAAGAGAAACTCCCTTATCTTATAGAAGCTGGATTTATGGAATATCAACCGTTTACACCCAGTGATAGACTGCGCCGGATGCTGAGTTTAGGGAATTTTTTCTCAGATTGGTGCTTGGCTTGCTGTTTTCATTTTGCTCAAGTCAACCGCATTCGCCTGACCATTAATGAAATTTTACAAGCTTTGCGCCATCCTACAGGCTTTGTGAGAGAAGCGGCGATCGCTTATTTAAGTGTAGTATCTCAGCGCGTCCTCTTAGAACTGCTACCGAAATTACAACAAGATTCACATCCCCTTGTAGCCACTCAAATCCAAGAGTTAATCAAGAAAAACCCAACTAAAAGTTATGTTGACGCAATCTATTCCATATCTGATCCTGTCTAAAAAATAGCCCAACTTTTCATCAATCAGGGCGTTCTTTATATTCTTTGTGCTTAATGCCTTATAGTACTTTTGGTCTATGCCTTTTGAAGACTAACTATATTGCTTGTTATTGATTAATTTCATCGGCATAACATGGTTAATTGCTTGTTTACAGATATCATCACTATTCTGGCAGGCAGCATAATCATCATGAAAAAGGTTCTACCTGAGAAAGAGGTTAAATTATTTCTAGTCCGTGAAAATCCCAATATTAGAGTAGGCAAGATTTGGAATTTGCTTTTCTAATCAAGCAACTTAGATGGAAATGAATTCACTATTTTTTAGTTATGAATTTTAGGGATAATTTCATCTGTTGTGTTTTCTTGTAAATCTGACCAATTCAGCTAAATCTATGCTCAGTCTATTACTTATTAGACTCCCTTAAAGCCTATTGACGGGCTAAAGCTATTTCAAAGCTTTTGTAGCGAATTGGCCTAAATTATCCGCCTTTTGGCTTAATCCGCTTTAGTTCAAACTGCTTCATCTGTAAACGAAAGAATTTTTGTTTATAGACCTTAAATGGCTATTGCCATTTGCTCTCTCTTAAAGAATGTAGATTTACCCTGGACGACTAGTTTGCACAACTCTTTTGCCCTTTACCGTCAAATAAGTCGCTAGAGAACTAGAAGGGAAGAAAATTATGATTAGCCCCATCTCATCAATTAATGGGTCAGAGACAACGGGAAGATATCTAGTATTATTGCGTGAAAATGCAATCGATTCAGGAATCCGCACACTGCGTGATTACACTGGGAACAGGAGAGTTGCTAGAGCAGCCGACTTTGAGAAAAATGCCGTTACCGCAGAGCAATTAGAGCAAACAGATACCACAATATTTGACAATTTGGGTGTTGCTGTTTGTACTCTCGACCCAGAACAGTTGCAGTCACTCCATACTGCGAGTGATGAAAGTAGTCCGATTGCTGTCATTGAAGCAGAGAGAGTTGTTTACGCTTTAAACGGTCAAGGATTGGGGGGTATTGTTGAACAACTAGCACCCAGGACTACCACTAATCCGGCAATGGAATACCTCAAAGGCTACCGAGATGCTGTGGATAGGCTCATAGATCATCTAGCACCCACAAATGGTACTACCAGGATGTTGCCTATGCCCGGTATGCAGGTGGTGGACGAAACAATAGCAACATGGGGACTACAAATCACAAAAGTCGTCAATTCCAAATTTAGTGGACGGGGGATTAAAGTTGCCGTTCTCGACACAGGGTTCGACTTGACTCACCCTGATTTTGCCGGACGGAGGATAATCAGCAAATCGTTCATAGCTAACCAAGAGGTGCAAGATAGAAACGGGCATGGAACTCACTGCATCGGTACAGCTTGCGGTCCCCTTTCTCCTACTATCCCCCCGCGTTATGGCATTGGTTACGAAACAGAAATCTTTGCCGGAAAAGTTTTAAGCAATCAGGGACGTGGGACTGATAGCGAAATCTTAGCAGGCATTGAATGGGCGATCGCCAATGGCTGCCCAATTGTCTCAATGTCTCTGGGAGCGCGTGTATTTCCTGGACAGAGGTACTCAGGGGTGTTCGAGGTTGTTGCTGATCGTGCGCTCCGCAATGGGATGTTAATTATCGCTGCGGCTGGTAACGATAGTGAGCGACATTTAGGCATAGTTGAGCCAGTTAGTCACCCAGCTAATTGTCCCTCGATCATGGCTGTAGGTGCGATTGACTCTCAACTGGAAGTTGCTTACTTTTCTAATGCTGGGCTTAATACCAATGGTGGTCAGGTCGATATTGTCGCTCCAGGGGCTGAACCGAGAACACCGGGGGGTAGTTCGAGAATTGATGTTCATTCAAGCTATCTGATGCCAACGAGGTACAGAAGGCTTAGGGGTACAAGTATGGCTGCACCCCATGTTGCTGGTATAGCTGCTCTGTATGCTGAGGCTATAGGGGCTACTGGCCGTGTTCTCTGGAATCGACTGACTCAAAATGCTCTCAGATTGCCTCTACCTTCAGTAGATGTTGGGGCTGGACTTGTTCAAGCACCTTAGAAGATTTTTCCTATCTTCTCACCTGAAGACCGTACTTCAACCATCCTTAGACTATACCTTGGGATGGTGAGTACCTATTTTAGCAATGCCGACTTAGCTGATAAGCATTGCAGTTTCTACTCCATAAAGCGGTAGGGAATTGTTGATATGTCAAATGTTAATTTATCAATTGCAGTTGATGAAAAATACATAGATCATATCCAGGAAGTAGCTCAAAACTTAGAGTCTTCTGGAATGAATGTTGGACAACTGTTGGAGAATCTGGGAATTATAACTGGTTCATGTGATTCTGAAAAAGTGGATGCTCTTGCTCAAGTTGAAGGAGTCTCTCATGTGGAACTGTCGCGAGAATATAAATTACCACCACCGGAATCTGATGTCCAATAATAATAGACCAGAAACTATATGCAGACGCTAAATTTCTATATTCTTACAAAAGTAAACTTCCCATGAATAGGAATTAATATGTCAAACAAAATTAGCTTAAATGAATTTATTTCTCAAGTTAAAGAGGACTTGAAACCTACAGAAGATACACCAATCTTCTTTTTGGAAAAAGCAGAATTAGAGATTCATGTAGCAGTTTCAAAAGTGGGTTCAGTTGAAGGCGAAATCATGGGAAAATCTGACTTAAAAATTAGTGTACTAGGTGTGGATTTCTTCAAAATCGGCGAATTTCAAGCTAGTGGTAAAGCATCTGGAAGTCTAGAAAGAAAAGATATACATACTATAAAAGTGACCCTTGTACCAATTTTTAATAATGAAGAGATAAAAACTAGTTTAACCGAAAATCAATTGATAGAAATAAAAAGAGCTATCAAGAGAAAAATAATGCGGGGAGAGGAGGAAGACCATAACACTAATTTAAGCGAAACAGAACTAGAAGAAAAAAATAAAGCTACTAAAAACAAAAGAATGCGTGGATAAAAAAATAAAAATGAACCTTCAATGTTTAAGAAAAAAATATTGATTTTAACAGCCAGCCCAGAAAATCATCTCAGGTTGCGGGTAGATAAAGAAATTAAAGCGATCGAGCAAGAATTAGATCGCTCTAAAAATCGCGATAAGTTTGAAATTATTCCTAAATTGGCAGTGAACCCTGGCGACTTAATTCGGGTTCTAGAAGCCGAAAAACCAGAGATTGTCCATTTCTCTGGGCATGGAAAGCAGGCAGGTTTAGTTTTTGAGAATGAAGCAGGACAGTCTCAGCTAGTGAGTGCAGAAGCTCTGGCAAGGCTATTTAAGCAATTTAGGAATGAAATTCAGTGTGTTCTCTTAAATGCTTGCTATTCCGAATTTCAAGCTCAGGCAATCAACGAACACATTCATTACGTGATTGGTATCAGTAATCAGATTGAGGATACAGCAGCCATTAAATTTGCCGTCGGTTTTTATGCCTCCCTAATTGCCGGTCGTACCTATAAAGATGCTTATGACTTTGGTTGTATTGCTCTCGATCTGGAGGGAATACCGGACGATTTGATCGACTTTAAGGAAAATACTCAATCCAATTTAACTGTTCCACGACTTCCCGAAAATCCCCCGACAACTCACCATTATCTAAATATTATTAACGCCTTAAAGAGCGGAAGATTAATTCCATTCATTGGCCCGGGGTTTAACTTGTTTGACGAACAGTTAACGAATCAGAGACTCAGTGAAATTGAACTAGCAGATTACTTAGCCCAGAATTTAGGAATAACCTCTCCCTATGAAGATTTAGTAGGTGCGCCGTGTCCACTCTGCCTTGTCAGTGCAGATGATCTGCCAACCGATTGTCCTGTTAAGAAAGCCCTGCTGCAAGGCACAATTACAGCTTGTCCACTCGCTAACGAACAGGCACTTGCTCTAGCGAAGATGAATCTTCAGTGCCTTGCTCAATATGTCCAGCTTACCTTCGGCATCAAGGATGTTTACGAAAGGTTGTACGAACTTTTGAGAGGGAAATACAGTCCTAGTCGATTTTATTTGTTCTGGGCTAATCTCCCTGAAAAAATGGAAGAAAAGCAATATCCTTTGCCTTACCAATTAATCGTGACCACCAATTACGATGATATGTTGGAACGGGCTTTTAGAGCAGCTAATCAACCGTTTGATTTAGTGTTCTATGTAGCAGAAGGCGAAGAGGTGCGTGGTCGATTCAAATATAAGCCGTTTGAAGAGAAAGCCCGTCCCATTGACAAGCCCAATCAATTGGAAGTCATCAGCAAAGCAAAAGATCGTCCAGTTATTCTCAAACTCTATGGCGTAGTTGATTTAATTGAGAGTCAACAGTGTAATTTTGTCATTACTGAAGATCACCACATCAATTATTTAGTCTACCGAGAGATTGGACAACTGCTGCCTAAGGATATTTTGGAAATTTTATGGGAAAGTCATAACATCTTGTTTATGGGTTTTAACCCCAGCGATCCTGATCTGCGGGTTATCATCAATCGAATCTGGGGAGAGCGGCTAGTTGGGCAAAAATCTTGGATGATCCATCAATCGAAGCCAGGGGAGCTAGATAAAACCTTCTGGAATAAGCGACAGGTAGAACTGATCGATAGCCGCTTAGAAGATTACTGTACTGACTTAGCCAATGGGATAGAAAAGCTGTCACCCAAGAAGTCCCTATATGAGCTTTGGAGTTAATTCTATGGGTGAAGTACCTTACCTGGGTTTAAATCCATTTTCAGAAAAAGACGCACCATTCTTTTTTGGCCGGGATGAGCAAAAAAGAGCGATCGCCAGAAATCTTCGGGTTTCGCGTCTGACAGTCCTGCTGGGGGAAAGTGGAGTAGGCAAGAGTTCCATTCTGCAAGCTGGCGTTGTTCCCCAGTTCCACCGAGATGGCGAACAACACCAACAAGAGCATGATGGTAAGCCTTTGTGGGCTGTTGTTGTGTTCAATGCCTGGCACAGTGATAATCCGTTGATGCTACTAGTAAACGAGATTCGGCATTCTGTTGCCGCAGCATTAAAAATTGACCCGGCTAGCTTGAAAGATGAGGCAACAATCACCGAAAGTCTGCAAACCTGGACAGAGATGTTGAGTGAAGAGCCAGAAAGAGGTCAAATTTTTATTATTCTAGACCAATTTGAGGAGTACTTTCAGTATCACTCACAGGAGTCTGGCGAAGAAACATTCGCCGATGAGTTTCCCCGATGGGTCAATCGTCCCAGCTTGTCGGTCAATTTCCTCATTGCCATGCGCCAGGATGCTCTAGCTAAACTCAATCACTTCCAGGGACGAATTATCAATATATTTGATAATCAACTGGTACTCCAGCGTCTTGACCGACCTTCAGCACGAGACGCAATTGTCAAGCCAATTGGGCAATACAACCTGCAACAGATTATCACCAACCACTTTATGACCTCGCGACTCACCCTACTTTCTACACCTAGTATGGAAAAAAGTCGCATCCTCAAGTATGGTGTTGTCCATCGCTTGCAGCAGATCGCCCAGCAAAATCTGCACAATCAGAGCGTACCTCAAATAGCTACTGTTATTTTTAATTACTGGCGTGGTAATCCGGTCGTTAATTTAAAACAGCAGGTGGATAACGACATCAGAAAAATCTTTCCCGATGTCCAAGTTCCTCAAGCCGGGACTTCATTGGCTCAAACCTTGCAGGAGTGGGCGGAGCATATCAGTGGTAAAGAAGGAAAAGGTAAACTTTTTATTATCCTCGACCAGTTTGAAGAGTTTTTCCAGTATCAGCAGCCAGACATGGAAGAAGGAAGCTTTGTTGCCGAATTTGCCCGTGCGGTCAATTATGCTGAACTACCTGTCCATTTCCTGATTGCTATCCGTGATGAGGCATTAAATTTACTCAAATATTTTGAACAGCGCATCCCTGGTATTTTTGACAACCACTTGCGTATTAAAGAACTAGAAGAAGACTCAGCGATCGCTGATTTAGTCAAACCGATTGAAGAACCAACCGACAAAACAAGCCAGGCGATCGCGATCGAACCCGAACTAGTTGAGGAGGTCTTAAATCAGGTTCAGGTGGGTATGGTTTCTCTCATCGAAACTGATCAGGGTAGGATAAGTATTCCTTCTACCTCCCAAGAAAATATAGAAATTGAAGCTCCCTTTCTAGAACTGGTAATGGAACGCCTCTGGAAAGAAGAGATCGGCAAAAAAGGCTCACACTGCCTACGGTTAGAGACACTGAATCAATTCAGCATTCCAGAGAAGAATATAACTGCCGCCCAAAGGATCGCTAACGAGCATCTAAGTGAACAGATGAATATTCTCTCAGACAGAGAACGGGATGCTATGGCAACTGTCTTTAAATACTTGGTGAGTGCAGGAGGCACTAAGATTGCTTATCCTGTCATTGACCTACCGGAGACTACAGGACTTAACCAAGGTGAACTCATATCTGTATTAGACAAACTCGACAGACAACGCATCTTGCGTACAGTCAAAGCCCCTTATCATTCAGATGTAAAACGCTATGAGATTTTTCACGACATTATAGCTTTACCGATTTTAAAATGGCGCGATCGATACTTGCTGGAAAAAAGACTCAAAGAAGAAAAAGAAAAAGAGAAGCGGAAAGCAGAGCAGAAGATTCGACGGGGCAGGTTAATTGGGGGAGGTATTTTGTTATTCAGCGTTATTTTAGGATTGTCCTGGTACACAAATCATAATTTTTATCAATTAAGAGTAGCCAATGATGAGATAGAAAAAGCTTGGGATGCTTATAGAATGAAACCCTTTAGATCCTCTGGAGAGATTGATGGATTAATTATGGCTATCCAGGCAGGACATAAATTGACAGTGCCCTTGAAAAATCCATTACTCATTTGGAACCCCTTCCTCGCACCTCAAATTAATAAGTCCAAAAATAACTCCATCCACGTCTTGCAAACAATTTTGAATGACATCAAAGAGAAAAATAACCTGATTCTCCGCCCAATGCCTCAGAGTGACATGTTTAGCATGAGTTTCAGCCAGAATAGGAAGCTCATAGCTACTAGCTTCGCCGACGGCACTGTCCATCTGTGGACGCTACAGGGTAAGAAACTGAATGAATTTCAAGTTCCAGGAGGTAGAGGTTTGAGCCTCAGCTTTAGCCCTGATGGGAAGCTCTTAGCCACTAGCTCGGATGATGGCAATGTCCGCCTGTGGACGCTACAGGGTAAGAAACTGAATGAATTCCAAGTTCCAGGAAATCTAGTCTTGAACCTCAGTTTCAGCCCTGATGGGAAGCTCTTAGCCACTGGTTCCGTTGACGGCAATGTCCGTCTGTGGACGCTACAGGGTAAGAAACTGAATGAATTCCAAGTTTCTCAAGATCCAATTTATAGCCTCAGCTTTAGCGCAGATAGGAAGCTCTTAGCTACTGGCTCCCAAAATGGTAATGTCCGACTGTGGGATCTCCAAAATCTCAAACCTCCCAAGGCTATCCTAACTTTGCCAAATCAGGGTAGTGTTTGGAGTATTAACTTCAGCCCAGATGGGCAGCACCTAGCTACTGGCTACAAGGATAGCATCGTCCGCCTGTGGAGTATACAGGGTGAGAAACTAAAAGAATTCCGAGTCTATCCAGTTCCAGTTCCAGTATTGAGCATCAGTTTCAATCCCCATCAGAATATTCTGATTGCTGGAACTAACAATGGGATTGTCAGTTTCTGGGATATTTCAGGTGAAAAACGACAAGTTGATGACAACTTAGATAACTTGTTAGCAAGTGGTTGTGATTGGCTTAAGGACTATCTCGCGACTAATCCTGATACCAATTTGTCATTCTGTCAACCTAAATAGGGAGTTTTGGCTATATGGAAACTAAACAAGATGAATGGAAAGTTTTGCAACTCTTTACAGTATCAGTCGTTGCTATAATTTTTAGTTCTGCTTTGTCCAATTCTGCTTTAGTCAAGGCTGCAAGTGTTTCAGAGTTAACAATAGAAGAGCGGTTAGTGAAGGTAAGAAAACATATACAGCAGAGAGGAGACGAACTTATAGACTCGTATTGCACTGTATCTTCACGGCAAGATGATCTAGAGGTTAAAGAGGAATGGAAAAAGGGGCCATATGACAAATCTCTTTAATCATAAAATCCGAAAATTTGGTGACGAAATCCATGCAATATACCAACATTGGACCCGTCAAGCTCGTTATCATTCAACCCACTACTTTCTGTAATTTAGATTGCGATTACTGCTATCTACACAATCGCCAATCTAAGGCTCAAATATCTATTGATTTGATCGAAACCATCTTTAAAAGTCTGTTTCAAAGCCAATTAATCGAGAAAGAATTTACTGTTATTTGGCACGCAGGCGAACCCTTGTCTATGCCGATCGCTTTTTATCATGCGGCATTTCAAAATATTAATAACCTCAATCAAGACTTCAACCAAAATCGCTGCACAATATATCAGTCCATTCAAACTAATGGAACACTCATTAATCAAGATTGGTGTGATTTGATTAAAAGCTATCAAGTGCAGATGGGTATTAGCCTTGATGGTCTGGATTTTATCCACGATGCTCACCGCAAAACTAGGAAAGGCTTGGGTACTCATGCCAGCACTATGAGAGGAATATCAATGCTCAAAGCAAATAATATTGACTTTCGTGTAATTACTGTACTGACTCAAGACTCTTTAGATTATCCAGAAGAGATGTTCAATTTCTTCATGGAAAATGACATTAGAAAGGTGGGATTTAATATTGACGAAAAAATAGGCTCTCATGAGTCATCATCTTTTGAAAATAGGGGAATAGAAGAACGATACCGTGCTTTTATGCAGCGTTTCTATGAGCTAGTGAAAAGCACGAATTGGTACTTAAAAATTAGAGAATTCGAGGAGCTTAAACATAAAATTTGCTACGGAATGCCCAATGAAATAAAAGGTCAATTTACACCTTTTTCAATAATCAGCATAGACTATCAAGGTAATTTTTCCACATTCTCACCAGAACTTTTATCTATGAAAAGTTCTATCTATGGCGATTTTATTTTGGGTAATGTGGAACATGACACGTTTGAATCAGCCTGTAAAACAGATAAATTCAAAAGAATCAATCACGATATTCAAGCAGGGGTCGATTTATGCCAGCATACCTGTCCATATTTCTCGGTCTGCGGAGGTGCTTCTCCTGCTAATAAATACTTTGAAAATGGCTTGTTTGAATCGTCTGAAACGATCTATTGCAGATACTCAACGAAGATTTTAACAGATATTATTCTGGAGGATATTGAAACTTATTTGGTACTCGATCAACCCAAGATTAACGGATGAAGTAGCTATATCTAGAAACTAAAAAAGTAAAAATTTATGCCAGTACCACAGCAAGAAAATCAAACTCGTAATGGTTCGATTTTGGATCAACAGAAACAAGCCCTACCAGAGGTATCTTCACCTCTCACAATAGCCAAAAGTTTTTCAGAAAATCAACGGCTTCTGATTGAAGCTTACCTGAAGCTATTAGATATGGTTGCAGTATCCCAAGTATCAACAGGGGTGCTGCCAAGCATTACTAAAAACCGTTATCTTGTCTATGTGCATGGGATTAGCCAGCATCAAGATGGATATTCCAACAGTTGGTGGCAAGCATTACAACCTTATATTGGGAAAGTGTTCGAGGATGGCAATCTTGGCGATACCCGTAGAGAGGTGCTGTGGAGTGATTTAGTTAATGCGTCAACTGTTGCTGATATGGTTGATACTACGCAAAAAGAGCAATTAAAGCGAGAGATTCTGGCAATTTTAGAAGATAGACAGCGACAAGAGATAGCCGCAAAAACTGGCGGTGGTCGCCAGGTACATCTGTCCATGCAGACTCGTGTCATAGAACCTAGTCAGGTTTTGGGAATTGATGACTTTCTCATCTATATGTTGAACAGCGAAATGCGCCAACAAATCATCAATCGCTTTACTGATACTGTGAAACCACTCCTTGGCAGTAATAATCAAATCGACATTATTTCCCACAGTTGGGGTACTGTAGTTGCCTACGAAGGGTTACGAGAACTTGAGGCTGAACAATTTTTACAGGGACAAGTCTCGAACTTCTTTACTGTGGGCAGTGCGTTATCTATTGGACCAGTACGCGCCTCTTTGCGCCCAGAAAATCAGGATGGTCGCCGACCTTCTATGGTGAATAAATGGATTAATCTTGATGCACAAGGGGATCTAGTTGGCGGGATGTTAGGGGATATGTTCGAGATTACTCAGGAAAACCTGGGACTTCAACCCATCGGTTGTCTATTAGAGTGGTTTGGCTATAGATTATCCTGCGCGCACAGCTCCTACTTTGTAGGGGAAAATACAACTGTCAACCGAGATATTTTTGCTCACTATCTTCTGGATTAAGTGCTACAGTCTACGCGAAGCTCGGAAAGGAAGTATAAAAAATTTCGATGATTTGTCATTCTGAGCGCAACGTAGTGAAGGGTAAAGCCTGCGGCATAGCTTCGCTAACTACAAAAAAAATCCGGCGTGGTAACAGTTCAGTAATAGCTAATCCCGCCAGCACTAAACCTGCAACATAAGGAACTTTAAGTCTGCGGGATAATAACGGTATACCTGTAGTAACTAGCAGCAAAAGAATTGATGCTCTATGTTTTTACAGGATACATTATTCCCTGATTAGACTTATTGAATATGGTAATTGAATCAGCAATTGGAGAGGAAGCGATCGCCTCTAATCTCAAGCAGTTTCTTCTAGTGCTGTCGGTATCTTTAGGGGTGGCGACCTTACCACAGATATTTAACTGGTTTCGCCAGATACCCTACACTTTACTTTTAGTCATTGTCGGCTTAGGTTTAGCGGTGGTTGATGTCCGCCTAGTTACTCTTTCCCCAGCCTTAATTCTGTTCATTTTTTTACCTCCCCTCTTATTTGAAGCTGCATGGAATCTGAAATGGTCAGACTTGAAGCAGGAATTTATCCCCATTTGTTTGTATGCAGTATTGGGGGTGGTCATTTCCATTGCGGGGGTAGCAATTGGACTCAATCAACTAGCTGGATTATCTATCACTACAGCTTTGCTCATTGCTGCGAGTCTTTCAGCTACTGATCCTGTTTCGGTAACGGCTTTATTTCGGGAATTAGGCGTAAGCAACCGCCTTGTTACTTTGATGGAAGGTGAAAGCTTATTTAATGATGGCATGGCTGTAGTTGCCTTTGGTTTTTTAGTAGCCTTACCTTTAGGTAATGCCGAATTAGGGCTACAGCCTGTTTTATTGGAGTTATTTCAAGTTATTGGTATTGGTTTAGCGGTGGGTGGTTTGATTGGTTTTGGTATTTCCTACCTCACCCAACGCTTTGATTTACCGATGGTTGAACAATCTCTGACCTTAGTATCTGCTTATGGTACTTACTTAATTACTGAAGATTTGGGTGGTTCTGGGGTAATTGGAGTTGTCACCACAGGTTTAATTTTAGGTAACTTTGGCTCTCGCATCGGCATGAATCCCCGCACCCGGATTATTGTGTCCGAGTTTTGGGACTTTTTAGCCTTTTTCGTCAATTCCATTGTCTTTTTGCTGATTGGCGACCAAATGCGCTTTGCCAGTCTCAGAGAAAACCTACAAATCATCGGTGTAACAGTTGCTGCCATGATTTTAATGCGAGCTGTAGCAATTTACATTCTCAGCTATCTCAGTCAAACTATCACCAAATCAACAATTTCTCTACCCGAACAAACAACCCTGTGGTGGGGAGGGTTACGCGGTTCTGTTTCCATAGCATTGGCATTGAGTGTACCAGCAGTTTTACCAGATCGAGACAAAATTATTGCGATCGTATTTGGAGTAGTTTTATTTACCCTACTCATTCAAGGATTGACCATCAAGCCATTAGTTAAACAGCTAAATTTGTTAGGCGATGCACCCCTACGGGAACAGTATTTAGAAATGGTTGCTCGTAATATCGCCTTAGAACGAGTTCTAAAATATCTGCAAACAGAACAACATCCTGGTATTAACCCGGAGTTTGTCCGCTATCAAGAAAAACTCATCACTGGTGAGATTGAGCAGATGCAAACCAAGATTGACAAATTACAAGATGAGTACCCCAATATCCAGAACTTTATCACTGAACAGTTTCAAGAAAAACTATTGGCAGTTGAGGCAGATACCTATGCAGAATTTGTCAAATCCGGTAGGTTAAATAAAGAACTAGCACCCATGCTGGAAAATGTTTTGCCCCATGATAGGTGACAGGTGACAGGTGACAGGTATGAGGAAGTGAACATTTAGCACAGGCTAACGTCCCACTTACTACTCACTACTCAGCACTCAGCACTCATCACTCATCACTCACTACTCAGCACTCATTACTCACTTACAGCAAAGGGACAACGACTAGTAGAGAGATTTACATCGGTTGATTTTTTTCTCCAAGGCCAAAGTTTCTTGATAAAATTCCATAACTTTTGCCACAGAGACGATTTGGTTTTTGTACCTGTTAGTTGTTGTGTTTGCAGATTAGGTGGTAGCTTACCACCTGATGTAAGTTTTGCTAGAAACTTAGTGTTGTCATAGTAGTGTTCTAAAGAGAGAATTTTTAGGTCATCTCTCAGATGAACAACACTAGTGCCAATAATTTCAATAGTTTCACCTGTCGGTGCATAATCTTTGTATGCACCATTAAAAGCACCCCAATGTCGCCATTTAAAAACGATACTTGGGGGGGTTGAATAAACTTCTAACACCTCCCATAAGAAACCTTCGGGAAATGCTGTATGAAAAAGGTTCGTTGAGGTTTCAAAATTTTCCTCACTGGCTTTGTAATGTTTGTTATTACCAATTAATAGTTTATAAGTACCAGAATTAATTAAATCTGTGATGGTGTAGCCATAACCACCATTGGTACTCATGCGAAACTTATCTTGAACAACAGTTAGCCATTGAGCAGGGTTAGTCTTAAAATTGGCCTCAATATCAAAAGCGCGCACCAAGTTTTGGACTAATCTTTCTAGGGAATTTTCGGGGTGATTTTGTATGCTTTCTTCGGCAAGTTTTTCATTAGAATGAGTATAGTCTGGTTTTTGACCATATCGCCATTCTATATCAGTGCTATATTCTAGCACTGTATCTCTATCTTGTACCCAAAGATTAAGCTTGCTGATGTCGATGGGATTCATAAATGCCTACGCGAAAAGTTAACTAAGAAATAAATGTAAATTGATGATGAGCAACAGAATTACGCAATGAAAACCCTCTAGTTTTGCAGCTAGTTATACAGCTTTTTTGCAGATTTAATCTCTCATTCGTTTGTAGCGTCAGAGATTTTGAAGTACATCTACTTGCATCTTTTACTATTATGCCAGCCAGTACAAAAAAAGTTGATTAATATAGATAATCTCAAATAATTTTAGATAGTAATTTGTTGATATTTTTAGTTTTAATATGTAATTTATTCTTAAACAAATAGGGTGCGTTAATGCAGTGTAACGCACCGATTATTTTGGTTAATTATGCCAAAGGCTCTTATTGCTTAATTTTGCGTGATTTGAATCCTAACGTACCTAAGCCAAACACCAAGAAACCAAAAATTAGACTAGGTTCAGGAACTTCTTGGATAATTCGCCCATTGGTATCTACGAAAAAGGTAATCTCATCGCTGTAGGTGCGGCGATCGCTACGCAATAAATTATAGTTTTGATCAAGGATGGGGAAGTTATACACTGGTGTCAGAGTAACTTTGGCATATTTACCATTTGCTCCATTGAGTTTCTCTAAATTCACCTCAAGATGTCCGTAGTGTTTACCACCATCCACTAATTGCAACGCCCCAGCGATGTCTTGCCAAAACTCACCTTCACTTTGGTCGGCTGTCCATTGGCTGAAGCTGTTGTACTTGAGTAGGGGGTCGCTCAAGCTTGAACCGTTACGTTTCTCACCCCGTAACCCATCACCTGATACGCCTACATCATAGTAATATACGCCAATACCGTCGCCGTTTTCATCAACAAAACTGCGCTCGAACATTTCACTATGACCAGACAGCACCGCCAAGACACCAAATTCCTCAAACATACCCTGGTATTGGCGCATGGGTGTACCGCCCTGACCTGTTGACAGAGCATGGTTCATGGGTTGTCCGTGTTCACCACTGCTGTAGGGTGCGTGATGGAACTGCACAAAAATCATTTGACCTTTGGCTCGTGCATCTTCTAATTGTGCTTTTGCCCAATTCCATTGGGGACTACCAGGGTTAAAGTCTGCTAAGTCAGTACCGCCAGCCGCTTCATATTGGGTACGTGTATAGTTATCTTGGGTGTCAGTCCCTGTACCTGTGTAATCTTGTCCGCTTATTTTCGGTAGTTGACCATCACCCCCGTAGTTACTGCGTCGATCATCTGGCTCACCATTGGAACTATCGAGGGTAATAATAGTGATAGGGCCGTAGTCGATACGATAGTAATTATCTTGATGATCTGGTGTACCGTTGTCAGGTGCATCAAAGTAGACATGATATTTATCGCGGCCAAATTTAGGGCCAAAACGTCCATCAGCATCAGTACCATAACCGCCATTGAGTGCGCCAAAGTTCTCCCAGTTACCCAAGGCTGGCAAAATGGGGTATTTTGACAAACCACTGTCAAATTCCCCGGCGTTGTGCCGGAAAAATTCATCCCAGCCTGGTTGGTATCCACCACCTTGCACCAAATCACCAGGCATCAGCAGGAAGTCAGGGTTGCGGCTGTTAACGATCGCAAGGTTGCGTTTGTAGCCTTCAGTTTCAGTCAAAGCATAGCGCAAAGTTTGTGAACCACCTGAGCCGGCAGTGCCGAAAGTATTTGCCCATTGACTACCACTCAATTCGGGGCGTGCGGCTGAACCTGGAGCTAAAGCACCGGGTTGCCATTCACGGCGGCTAAAACGTCCGGCTGGCTCGGTTTCACTGTCGGACATGGCAATAAAGCGGATGCTATTCCAGTCGTCTTTAGTGGGAGCAGTTTTAAAAGATGAGTTAAAAACACTCGTCCCCTGGACTACCGTATATTGATATGTTGTTCCCGGTAACAAACCACGCACATCAACGCTATGTTTATAGTTGTTATCACTGAGCAACCACGACCCTGGAGCTAAACCAGTAATATTCTGATTCTTTTCGGCGTTGGTGTATGCT
The DNA here is from genome assembly GCF_022063185.1 of Nostoc sp. UHCC 0870. Classification (NCBI taxonomy): domain Bacteria; kingdom Bacillati; phylum Cyanobacteriota; class Cyanophyceae; order Nostocales; family Nostocaceae; genus Nostoc; species Nostoc sp. UHCC 0870. The sequence continues at coordinate 1,205,332 of NZ_CP091913.1, forward strand.
AGCACTGACTGGTATGCAGGTGTACTGGTAAAATTGAGGGGATTACTTAGACCAGCCCCAGTAATTGAGAGAATGCCGGGTACTTCTTCTTCCGTAAACCAAGTAAAATACATTCCTTCAGTCGAAGGCTGCTGTAAATAGGGATTGATGCGGAAAGAGGATGCGTTGGCTGGAAAGCTTGTAGCAGAAATCAATCCAGTAGTGAGTGTCAGGGCGATCGCTATTTGCGGCAAGCACAACTTGTGTAGCATAGATATTAATCGTAACTCCGTTGGGTTTCCTAGTCTGCTCTGGACTGAAGCTATTCATTTCTTATAGTTCTGGGGTGAAGACTAGGTTAAGCACCCAATATTGTAGGGTTAAGGTGACAGGTGACAGGGGATAGGGGATAGGGGATAGGGGATAGGGGATAGGGGATAGGGGATAGGGGATAGGGGATAGGTGACAGGGGATAGGGGATAGGTGACAGGGGACAGAGGGATAGGGGACTGACTTTTAACGTTATCTGGAAAACCCCTCTTGAAACCTCTCCCCTACCAATGTAGAGACGTTTCATGAAACGTCTCTACATATTCCCCCTTCCCTAGTAGGGAAGGGGGTTAGGGGGTTAGGTTTCCCGTTAGCTTTTCCACATAACGTTAAAAGTCAGGATAGAAAATTGAAAATAACTATGAATCGATTGCCTCAAAAATTATACTTAGTGTGGGTTGCGATCGCGCTATCATCTACCGGGTGTGAGCAAGTTACAAAACAATTGCCACCTCTGCCCAACATTGACATACCATTAAGCCAATCCCCACAACCATTAATTACTCCTGAATCTGCCACAACTGCCCAAATCGAGTCCGAAATCCGTCAAGGTATTAACCAAGTAAGACAAAAAAATGGGCTTCAGCCACTCAAAGATCATCCAAAATTAGCACAAGTAGCCCGTAAATATAGCCGTCAGATGGCAGAACAAAACTTTTTTAGCCATACTGGTGCTGACGGTAGCACACCACAAGAAAGAGTTACGAGAGATGGTATTCTTTATTCAGTAGTGGGTGAAAATTTATTCAAAAGTCAGAATGTACCTAGGCCAGTACCAGCAGCCATTGAAGGCTGGATGAAAAGCCCAGGACACCGAGAAAATATTCTGCGTCCAGTGTTTACAGAAACAGGTGTAGGAGTTTGGCGAGAGGGTAATACTTACTACGTTACCCAGTTATTCTTAAGACCATTTCCGTAGTAATTCCGGCTACGGGGTGTTGGCTACGCCCGCCGCAGGCATCGCATATAGCGTTTCCTAATCACATCAGGTATGTTGTCATAGCCCCCTCTTTGCTTGCGGGGCTACCGTGTACACACAAGTTATCAAATTATTATCAGTCCTCGAATTACCCCACCCTAACCCTCCCCTTGGAAAGGGGAGGGAACTAGATTTTCCGGTTTCCCCCCTTTCCAAGGGGGGATTAAGGGGGGTAAAACCTTGATATAAAAAGAAATTTTACTGTATTCTTAGCTTGAGGTAGTAGTCAAAACCACCTTTTGACGCATAGCACGTTTGCGATCGCTCTTGCGCGTTCCTCCAGCCATTTGATACTCGTGGCTATTATTACCGAACTTATAAGCAACACCACGCAAAATGCTCTCAGAATAGTCTGCTAAATCTTCTTCATATTCAACTATCTGAGTTAATAAAACATCAATACTGGAAAGAGTGGTATTGTAAGCTTCCAGAGATTTTCTGAGGCGTTCAATTTTTTTGGTATAATCTTGAACCGTCAACCCCTCTCCTACATCTAGAGTTGGACTAATAGATTTAATGCTTGCTAGACGTATCTCAGCTTTATCAAGCATACGTGAATTGCGTTTTTGTCTTGCCATATTTAATACTTATCTTCCAAATTGACCCTAACTCTATAGTGGACATTTGTTTAAGGCGTTGTCATACGTAAAATTGTTGATTTTTATGAAAAAATTTAAAGATTAGGTAATTTACAGCAGTTATTATTTATCTGACTTTTTACGTGATGTGGAAAAGTTAACGTGAAACCTAACCCCCAACCCCTTCCCTACAAGGGAAGGGGAGCAAGAATCAAAGCCTCTTTCTTTGCAGGAGAGAGGTTTGCAGAGGAGTTTTCTAGATGCCGTGAAAAGTTAGATTATTAATAACTTCCACATCGCTTGAACTTCTTAACGTTAAAGTGGAAGTTGCTACAAAGTGCGCGAAACACGAAAACGTGAAGACATAAGTTACATCCGGGAAAGCAGAAGTTACATCCGGGAAGACAGGAGTTACTTCCGGGAAAGCAGAAGCTACATCCGGGAAAACAGAAGCTACATCTGGGAAAGCAGAAGTTGCCAAGCTAAAATCAAAACAAACTAGAAACTGTCTTGCTATGGTAGCCATCCCCCAACAACCGCAAAAAATGACTGTCGAGGAATATCTCGCATGGGAACTACAGCAAGAGCTTCGTTATGAATATGTTAATGGCGAAGTTTTTGCCATGACTGGTGGTACAATTCCTCACAATGACATTGCACTGAACTTTTACAGAGTTTTATACCCACATTTACGTGCTAGAGGTTGCCGAGTGAATGTGTCAGATGTGAAAGTGCAATTTAATACTAAAAATATCTATTATTATCCTGATTTAATCGTCAGTTGCAACCCTCAAGACCTGAATGCTCGCAAATTTATTCAAAATCCCACAATAATTGCTGAAGTTTTATCCCCTGGTACGAGTAGCAAAGATCGGGGCGAGAAATTCACTAATTACTTAACAATTCCCTCTTTACAAGAATATTTATTGATAGATTCCGAAAAAATCTCTGTTGAACGTTTCTGTCGGGGAGAGGGAAGAATGTGGCTTTACTATCCCTACACTGAGGGAGATATGATCACACTATCTAGCATAGAATTTGATTTTGCCATAGCAAAACTCTATGAAGGTGTGGTATTTGCACCAGTAGAAGAATAGATAAAACAAAAGCGATATCTTATGATGCCAGCACTTCATCTAAAATCACGATGAATAAGTTTGACACTGTTCTTAGTTGTCGGTCATTGGTGAGAAACTGGGTACAGCCTAATGCTGTAGCTGTTGCAAGATGAATGGCATCGGGTGTTCTCAATGAAGGTGTAATAGCACGCAGTCTTGCTGCTTCCTTCAAGATGGCCTGACTAATGGGAACTAATTGTATTTGGGGTGATTGCAACAATCGCTCGTAGGCATGAATCAGAAACATATCTGAATTTCTCATTGGTACGACTAGGGTTTCCATCAAAGTCAGTTCACTGGTAAAAACTTCAAGGTTTCCTGTCTGAAGGTTATTCCATAGAGGATTCAGCAACATTCCATAAATTGGGGTCTGTTCAACGGCGTAAATAATCGTTACTGTATCAATGTATATACGGTCAGCATTGGAAAAAGTTAGTTGTCCCATGCTTCTTTCTCTACCTGTATATCTCGATTGATTTCTTCTACACTTCTGCCGACAGGGCGTTGTCTATGGATTTCTTCAAGCAATGTCAGAATGGATTGGCTTTTTAGTGCAGGTTTCTGTTCTGGTAACAAGACAATCACCTCAATAGTTTGTCCTACTGAGGTTAAGGCAGTATCATTAGGCAAATTGATTTCAATTTTGTTGCCTGGTAAAACTTGAGTTTCAATTCTTAACGCCGATTGCATCTTGTCTGCTCCCATTTAAATTTGCCCTATATTGTATTAATCATGGCGCAGATTTGGCTATGATGCGATCGCATATTGGGAAAATCTGCTTTTGTGCGATCGCCCCAGCACCTAAAGCAGTAATAATCAGAGAAATAGGGTCAACCATAGTTAATCCTTAATAATTGATAACAGGGAAAATACTTATCTTCTACGGTTATATTATCAGCGATCCTATAAGTTATTATGCGTATTAGCTGCATTATAAATTTGATGAAACTCTCTATCACCAATCCACAACACAGACATGGTTTGTACACACATCTTTACTAAAGAGAGTTGCAATCTGTCAAACCCAAGTTAAACTGCAAATATCAGCCACCATGACAGGAAACCATTGTGAAAGCTAGATGGATTATTACAGCAGTTTCAGCAGCATTATTTTTTGGCGGTAGCCTGTTTACCTCACTGCGCGACCCTTGGTTTCAAAATTTGCAACGCCCTGACTGGTTGACCTTTGAATTTATCATCCCGTTTGTTTGGACTTTAATTTGGGCGTGTCTCACCATCTCAGCCATTATTGTTTGGGAGAAAAAAACTAGACAAGGTTCTCGACCTTGGCTTTTGATGGCTATTTACGCATTAATTGCTATCCTCACTTCCACCTACAGTCCCGTTGTAGTAGAACTGAAAAGCCTCACAGGGGGAATAATTCTCGGTGGATTAGCCACACTTTTGGTCTACATTCTCGCTTTTGTAGTTAAGCCAATTTCCCAAAAAGCCGCTTGGCTATTCCTTCCCTACGCACTTTGGGGGCCTTTCGGGACGTATCTAACTTGGTTATTACTGCAACTCAATCCCGGTGCAGGGGTTTAGTTTTAACAGTTCGTAGTAAGGACTTTAGTCCTTAAATGTAGGTTGGGTTAAGCGCAGCGCAACCCAACATGAACCTCAGAAACTCAACATAAATATTTGTGTTGGGTTTTCTTACGTCAACCCAACCTACAACTGATATATCAAATATTTTTTACCCCACCCTAACCCTCCCCTTGTAAAGCTACGGTGTACACAGAAGTTATCGAATCACTCCAGTCCTTGGTTTACCCCACCCTAACCCTCCCCTTGGAAAGGGGAGGGAACTAGATTTTCCGGTTTCCCCCCTTTCCAAGGGGGGATTAAGGGGGGTAAGAATGTGATTAACATCACAAGATATCACTTTTCAAACAACCTCTCAGAAAAATAAGGACTAAAGTCCTTACTACAAACGGTAAATATAATGCCCAATCCCCAGTTATTTCCTTTGATACACAAGACTCTATCGTTTGCTAGAGGCAGCAATAATCATCATTTTCTAAGCTTTTGGTGACTTCGATGATCTTTTGCGCTCAAATAAAAGCAAATTATGCAAGGTTTTCGCTTAGGTTCTTTCTTCGGTTTTGAAATCCGAATAGACCTGTCTTGGTTAGTAATTTTCTTTCTTGTCCTGTGGACTCTAAGCACAGGGTTATTTCCTGCTAATTATCCCGGATTTGACAATGCTACTTACTTTGGCATGGGCATAGTAGCAACATTACTGTTCTTTGCATCCTTACTAGCTCATGAACTTTCCCACTCTTTTGTAGCTAGGTCAAAAGGAATTCCCGTTGAAGGTATTACCCTATTTATCTTTGGTGGAGTTTCCCGCACTCGGATGGATGCAGAAAACCCAGGGGATGAATTTCAAATAGCCATCATTGGGCCTGTTACTAGTTTTGTACTATCTGCCCTATTTGGCTTGCTTTGGTACATAGGCAGAAATGCAGGTTGGAGTGTGGTAGTTAATGGTGTGACTTCTTACTTAGCATCCATTAACCTGATCCTCGCTATTTTTAATATGTTACCAGGGTTTCCTTTAGATGGCGGTCGTGTCTTCCGTTCTCTGGTGTGGAAGTACACAGGTAACTTGAAGAAAGCTACACAAATTGCCTCTACAGGCGGTAAATTGCTGGGTTATTTACTGATTGCTTTGGGTATATTACAGACATTTGGTGGTGCTGTTTTAGGCGGACTCTGGTTTGTTCTAATTGGTTGGTTTCTCTACACTGCTGCTGAAGCTAGTTATGAGGAAATTTTGCTGCGTACCAGTTTGCAAGGAGTACGAGTCAGGGAAGTTATGACACCCTATCCAGAGACAGTAAATGCTGAGTTGACACTGCAAGAATTAGTAGATAAATATTTCCTCAGTCGCCGTTATCATTCTTTTCCAGTCATGGAAGATAGTAAACCGATAGGCATGATTACTTTAAATAAAGTTAAGGATATCCCGCGAGAAGAATGGATGTATCGCACTGTTCAAGAGACGATGATTCCTACACAAGAGGGGATAAGTGCGCGACCAGAAGAACAAATGTCTCAGGTACTAGAAAAAATGCAAACATCAGGAGTGCGGCGAGTGCTAGTCATTCAAGATGATTTGCTTACAGGTATTATTACCACGAATGATATAGCGAACTGGCTACAGCGACGACGAGAGTTTGGGGAAGTTGCTTAACTAATCGGCAGCAATTGAGGTTTCTGATAATAAATCTGTATCATCTGCTGATATTTCTGGACTGATAATTCTGACATGATTAAAAAATCGAGATATCCAAGGTAAAGCGATGAGAATGCCTGTTAAAACTATCAAAAAGAAGGAGATACCAAAAATTTGGTCACGGGGAATCTCTAACACACCCCGCAAAATTACCTCCCGTAAAGCAGAAACTATAGTAATTTCTGCGGCTGCTCCTACTGAGATTTTCTGTGTTTGTAAATAGTCAATTAATAAGCGAAATAACTCTACTAAAATTAAAATAAACAAAATATCAGATGTGACTTCCCGTAAATCTAATGGGTGTAAAAAAGATAAAAACATATCACCTAGACGGATGAGCATCACGCAAAACAAGCTCATGCAAAGAGAAATAATAATAATGTCTTGAAAGACTTCTAGATTCGTGACAATTGTTTTTCGGTTGAACCAGGTATTTAACTTTGTGATTATCCGTTTGGGCATATTACTCCAGTGCATTATGGGGTACACTTTTTCATGATAGACAATTTAAGAAACAAAAATTATCATAATTCAATGAGTTTTTAGAGTTTTGATAACAATCTAAAATGCTCAATATTTACATAATTTTAAATGTATTCAAATTCACTTTTTCTAGTTGGTAGGGTGTGTTATGCCGTAGGCTAACGCACCTTGAATTGATGTATAGTGTTTCTTTGTTGAGTAAGTTACAAGAACCCCACCCCCAACCCCCTCCCCGCAAGCGAAGAGGGGGCTATGATGTATCGCAACTTTTAGAAAAATCAACTCTCCCCTCGACCGAAGCTACGGTGTACACACAAGTTTTGGCGCAGTGTATCTATCCCCCCTCGGAATCAATTCCGAGTCTCATAGCGTAAGTCCACTCAAGAGGACTCAAAGAGAAATTTCATTTAGTCCACTTGAGTGGACTTTAGCTATTAGCCTAGAACTTAAGTTCTAGGTGGGACAGGGTTCAGCGTGAAAATGTTGGATTTGTGTGTACACCGTAGGCGACTGAAGAGTGATGAATTAGATAATAGTTGAGCCTGGAAGTTCCGTAACTGGTGCTTCTCCCCAAGTTTCGATTTGGTTGAATGTATGCCTGGTTAAAGGATAAAATCGCACGCTATCTTCTGGGAGTTTGACTTGCTTTCGGAGTCTTTTTTTTAGTTCTTTATATTTATTTTCGTTAAGAATACATTCAAACACTGAATATTGAACTCGTTTACCATAACCTTCTAATAAATCTGAGACTTTTTTGCGTCTTTTGTCGCAAGGGATGTCATATACTACTATATAAAACAGCATTAATTAACGAATCTGATAAGGATTATATAGTTGACTAGGCTGATAAACAAATTCTTTAAAAAATTTAATTTGCTGGGTCATTAAATCCCAACGAGGTTGTTTTTCCCCTTTGGCATTTTGTACTTCTTCTTCTAGACGTTGTAAGAAATATTTTATATATTTGGGACGACCGTAATTATTTAAATAGCAACCGCCATTGTGATATTCAAAGTCTGTTTGCACATCCATGACTTTGCTGTTGACTAACCACAGTACCAGGGAATCAATAATAGGAACACGAAATTCTTCGATTAAATCGGAAGCAAGCGCAGCGTGGCGTTCTGTCCCTTGATGTAAACAAGCATAGTAGGGGTCTAGTCCTTGAAGTTCAATTAATGTGAGTAGATGATTCCACAGAATTTGATATCCAAAACTTAGCATGGCGTTCACCGGATTCCCCGGAGGGCGGCGACTGCGGGCTAAGAAGACAAAATCAGGATGATTCAAACATTCACCAAATGCTGAAAAATATTGTGCTGCACCAGCACCTTCTAAGCCCATGATGCGTTCAATTGTTTCAGATTCACCTACTTTTTGCAACAATACTTCTAAACTTTTAATAGCGATATCAGCAGAGGTTGAGGGTTTACGTCGCTGCTGTCTCATCAAAAATGTGCGACTGTTTTTTAGTTTGGCTTGGATGATTTTTCTGGCTACTAAAAGGCGTTCTATTTCTGTTAGGTTTTGCTGGTAGCGGGATAACTGACGATATCCTCTTTCAATTGGCATGAGCCTACCATAACAGTATCCCATTCGAGATAGGTAAGCTATGGGAATATTTCGCCAAAGACAAGTACGAATTACTTGTGTCGTAATTTGGGATTTACCGAATATTAGGATTTGTTCTAGTAGTGGTAATTGTACTTCACCTTGAATGGTTTCTCCTTGTTTAATGATGATGTTTTCAGCTTTGAGGGTAATGTAACAACCTTGTTTGGATACGTAAAGTGTCCGCATAATATGTTAATATAATATTCAAGGTAAATTAGCAGAAATGTGGTTGGTTAATTTTCGTTTTCTTTGGTTAGTTGTGACTGTTTAGCGATGACTTCAGCTAGTAATGTTTTGATTTGTGATGGTTGCAAGAAATTAACTACAGCATCGCCGGCGGTGGCGTTAACAAAACTGGCTACTGTGACTAAGATTGTATTGATGATGACGGCTGCTAGCCCCAAGGGAGCGATTAATAGGATAATTAAAGTGATACCGCCATTAAGTATGGCTACTCCAAAGTTACGAACTAATGCAGCACGGGAGGAGATATACATAAGTTTTATGGTTGATGCTTGTGCGAATTTGTTCTATGCCTTAAGGTAAGGGCTGGTTTGGGATGATGCTAGTGTTTTCATGCGAATGACGAATTTTTCCTATCGTTCTGTTTTTTCTGCGCCGGGGTGGCGAAAATCTGGAAAGGCTTATTTTTTCGTTGAGGCGGCCGATGTCTTTCTGTGTAAGGGTTTTAGGCGTTTTAATTCTCTCGGTTGATGCAAGATTTGCTGCATTTATCGACCCGGCCGCAAATGGCAGCTGGACATTAGGCTCTGTAAGGGTTTAAATAGGGGTGGGTCACTTCTATTCAATGAAGTGGAATTAATGGAAACTGAGCACCAGCACGCTGTCGTCCAGCTCGGCGGCCAGTCACTTCTATTCAATGAAGTGGAATTAATGGAAACCAGTTTAGATATACCTACATAGTATTTTTATTTGCGTCACTTCTATTCAATGAAGTGGAATTAATGGAAACAACCCATGTTGCAGCAAGAGTTCCGTTAGAAAATAGTCACTTCTATTCAATGAAGTGGAATTAATGGAAACACTATTTACTTTATTTGCAGCATTGACAATGCGCTTTGTGAGTCACTTCTATTCAATGAAGTGGAATTAATGGAAACTATATCTTCCTGCGGGACAAGGTAACGTCTATGCCCACCTGGGTTGTTGGTGTCACTTCTATTCAATGAAGTGGAATTAATGGAAACCCTCATCTTCAAATGCTTCTAATTCTGTGCCTTCTCCTGTCACTTCTATTCAATGAAGTGGAATTAATGGAAACTTTATAGATGCTCTGTTCGCTTCGCTTATAATATCGGAGTCACTTCTATTCAATGAAGTGGAATTAATGGAAACATCAGTAATGATACTTAAGTGTATTAAAAGTGCAGATGTCACTTCTATTCAATGAAGTGGAATTAATGGAAACATCTTCATCATCTTCATACATACCTGTTAAATCTAATACTTTTTGTCACTTCTATTCAATGAAGTGGAATTAATGGAAACTTTTACGTCTATTAAGTATAGGTTCTCTATAGGGATTTCGGTCACTTCTATTCAATGAAGTGGAATTAATGGAAACTCTTTTAATTTGTTTTAATTGTTCTTCATTTAGGTCACTTCTATTCAATGAAGTGGAATTAATGGAAACGTTTGATCACCAAACCCAATGGTGGTAAGAGAAGCATAATTAGTCACTTCTATTCAATGAAGTGGAATTAATGGAAACTTGATATACTTCGCTGTCCTTACGTTGATGATACGACCGGTCACTTCTATTCGATGAAGTGGAATTAATTGGAAACCCCAACAATTCCAGGCGAAGAGGTCAGCAAAAGTAGGATAATTGTAGATTGGGTTGGGTTTCGTTCCTCAACCCAACCTACGCAAAATCATGTTTTTAGTTTTAACTGAACCGTATTGACTTTTATTCACACAAATATATTCATCAAAATAAAAAAGTCGAGATATCAACATCCCGACCCTTACCAAATATATATAAAATTTTATTTATTATTATTCATAAACCTTGAAAATTGCCTCACCCATCCCTTTAACTTTAATAATTAACTCTTCAGGTTTTACCACCCTAACATTACCACCAAACCCAACAATCCATCTCAAAAACTCTACATCACCCAAATACCATTTAGGTAATACCAATTGAAAGCGATTAGGAAAACATTTATTCTGCGTTCTCTTTAGGCAGAAAATCGACTTAGGCAACCTTGAATGCCCACTTTCTCCAGGAAGAGACATTTTCATCTGTTGCGGTGGAAATCTTTTCGTACCTTCAGCGATAAATCGAAATATCATATCATTAAACCACAACTCTATTGTCATACAAGCCTGAGAACGTTCTTGTTTAATATGACTAAGAAACTGCTGCTGGTCACTCACACTATACCCAAGAAAAATACCAGGACTAGCAGCATAAAGTTTTTGCAACTGCTGTAATGACTTCTCTTGTTCCTGTCTAGAACGTACTCTTTCTTGAAATTGACCGATAAACAATCTATCCAAACGCTCAAACCGAAAAAGTCCAGCATACTTTCCTCCCTCACATTCATAACCCAAGTACCATGCTTGGTTACAAAAGACAATTTGCAAAGGAAATGCTAGAAAAAAACCTTCTTCGTCCAGCGCAAACTTACCCCCACCCGGAAAGCGATTAAATTCCAGCAGTTGTCCCTTAACGATCGCTTCCTCAACTTGCTGTAAATTCTTAGATAGGGCATCTGACGGTAAAAACTCTGGGTCTATTATATTCCGGTTAGCGATCGCCCGTACTGGATATACCTGACTCACCCCCAATTTACTTTGTACCATCCGCATGGCGAAAGTTTCATAAATCTCCAACGCCACGGGGTCATTTAGACTTTTCGCCTGAGATTGCAGAACGTTAAACACCTGACTTAACTCATGGGGTGACAAAATCGCCGTCCCTGCAAAATAGCCGTCTCTCAGGGGAAATTCTGGTAAGATTTTATAAGGCTTCAGCACCTTTTCAATATCCTTGCGGACGGTATCTAAGCCATCAATATCAATAATTCCATATTGCCCAAGTGCAGAAACCAAAGTGGGTAAACTTCCCTGGCTGGTATCTTGTAACAATGGATGATGCAGGATAAACCGAATGATTTGGACTAACCTCTGGAACGTGTAGAAGTCCGAATAGCCATGAGTCACAAAGGAAGATGGTGTAATGGCGTGATTAACTGGTGGGGTAATAGGGGAAGATAAAGCAATAGTATTGACCCCAATCAAAGAATTTTGCTCTAACCATTCTAAATCAAATGCGATCGCCCCAGCATCAGCATAGATTTGACCGCAAAATTTACCGATGAAGGCGGTAACTTCTTCTATGGAACTAGCAAATTCAGGAACATAACCAAAAATGGTTTCTAGCAGACTGGGGTGATTGAATTGCAAACTTCCCATCCCCGGATAGCGGATGATTAAGGAAATGAGATACATCAGGCGTTCAAAGTCCAGCAACCGACTGTAGGAATGTAAAGTAATGTGGCGATTGCGGTTAGCACGGTTAGTTAGTGTACGTGGTAGCTGTTGGATTTGGTTTTGAATCTGTTGAATGTGGAAATTTGGGGAAGTGACATCAATTGCTTTGACTGTTGCAAAACCTTCTGCTGCTATCGGCGGAAACTCTTGCAGAGATTTGTGCATATTCTCAATAATGATATCTGGAACTTGGCGCGTGCGCTGTTGATTCCAAGCCTTGCAAATTGCAATAGGGGTTTGTAAATACCACCCCATCCACTGAACATCAACCCCATTTAACTTTTTGAGCAAATCCATCCGCCAAACGCGCTTGGCGTTAGTAGCATCATAGATTACGCCATCACCTTGAGCCAGCGTATTCACAATCTCAGAGGTAGCAACTTTCTCTATCTCTGTCCACTCCCCCTGGATATTCGCATCGCCGTATAGTGAGGCGCGAATTGCGTCAGTGGAAACAATGCGATAATTCCCCAACTTTGCTAGTTCTGTGGCGAAGGTGGATTTTCCGCTACCAGGGACACCAATGAGGAAGTGACAAATCATTAAAAATTTCAGCCTAAAAGTTTTTCTACTTTCACTTTTAGCCTTTATTTGTTTGTTGTCTAGGGTTTTCAAGCGAACAACGAAATAGTTCGTAATTAAAATTTTAGCATTTTAGGCGATCGGTAAAGTTTTCGGAGTTGATTTTCGAGTCCTAGATTCAGTTACAGCGTTTCCATTAATTCCGATTTTAAGCGATCGGTAAAGGATAGTGATTTACGGGGTAAGGGCAACTCCATTGCAAGGTTTCCATTAATTCCGATTTTAGGCGATCGGTAAAGTGATATAGAGGTGAAAGATTTCTTTGAACATACTGAAGTTTCCATTAATTCCGATTTCAAGTAATCGGTAAAGCGGAGGTATATTTGCTTGCTTCGATACATTGCTTGGTCATGTTTCCATTAATTCCGATTTCAAGTAATCGGTAAAGGCAATTGGGATTAAGGCCTGAAGTTGCTGCCAACGGTTTCCATTAATTCCGATTTCAAGTAATCGGTAAAGTTAGACTACTTTTTAACCTCTCTTGCAGATAGATTAAGTTTCCATTAATTCCGATTTCAAGTAATCGGTAAAGCTTTTGACAGGGAGGTAGGCAACCTTACCACATATTGTTTCCATTAATTCCGATTTCAAGTAATCGGTAAAGGTTAATTAGTTTTGGGAAGAAAGTAGTTTCTCCCCTACTGGTTTCCATTAATTCCGATTTCAAGTAATCGGTAAAGGAGGTGGCTAATTTGCCCGATGGAACGCACGTTGAATTGTTTCCATTAATTCCGATTTCAAGTAATCGGTAAAGCTAAGGCTGAGGAGCAAAAAATGAACAAACGTTTCCATTAATTCCGATTTCAAGTAATCGGTAAAGGAGGGATCAACTTGCACAAGCCGAAATAGTATTTAGTTTCCATTAATTCCGATTTCAAGTAATCGGTAAAGGCCTGAAGAAAAAAAGAAGAAGAGCAAACAACAATGTTTCCATTAATTCCGATTTCAAGTAATCGGTAAAGTTTAATTACGCTTTTAATAAGGCTGGAGAAGTTTTAAATTGTTTCCATTAATTCCGATTTCAAGTAATCGGTAAAGTATTAAAGACAAGGCGGAAATCGCCTACTTTAAGTTTCCATTAATTCCGATTTCAAGTAATCGGTAAAGGAGACAACAGGACGAATGGCTAGAGCATGACCTTAAAATAGTTTCCATTAATTCCGATTTCAAGTAATCGGTAAAGAGTTCGTTCAGCAGCCTTTACCCCGTAAGGGTTTCAGCCGCCAAATCGACACCACTCTGAAAAACATTATACTATGTTGTGCGAAATTGAGTAAAACACATCCCTAAAATCCTTACCCAATAAGCAATCGACACCACTCAACAAAAAAGATAAGGTTTCAGCGATTTGGTGAGTGGTGTCGATAAAAGGGTGTTAGCCATTACTCATCACTCATGACTCTTCCCCTGAAGCTTGCAGTATTCGTGTTAGCGGGAATTTGCCTGATTCATCCTTTCACTCAGTCACACCAAAAAATTTCGTCATTCGCATGAAAAGGTATTTACATCCTCAATTTTTCCGACAAGATATAAATATCACCGCAATTCACCCAACATTACATAAATCCCAACTCCCCCAATCAAGAATTATTACAAAGTATAACTACTGAATAAAAATTAAAATTTCTAATGTAATTTAGACAAGGCTGCATCCAGTGGACTATGGTAAACGTGATAAAATATACAGCAATCACCTTTGCTCCCGTACAAGGATTCATTGAGAAATCCCGTAAACTTAGAGACTTGTATGGTGCATCATTAATTCTTTCCTATCTCAGCCAGCAACTAGTAAAAGAAGCAGAAAAAACCACAACAGTCATTTCCCCAGCACTCCCCAACATCCAAAAAGGAATGCCAAATCGCATCCTAATTAAAGGAGAATTTTCTCAACAACAAGTAGAAAAAACCCTGCTATCGGCGTGGAAAACAATATTACAAGAATGTCGCCATTGGATAGAAGCCAAATTACCCGACTATCAATATTACTGGGAAAGAGAGTGGACAAACTGGGGAAACCACGCCTGGGAAATCTTCTGGGGAGAAGGCCATAATATCCAAGCCGCAATGGATAACCTAGAAACCCGCAAACTCTCCCGTAGATGGACTGCGGTTAACTGGATAGGCGAGAGTTCTAGCTTAACCGGTACAGATGGAATAGCCTTTCCCGGCTTAGGTGGAGAAGCTAGAAACCCTAAAAATCGCCAATGGACTATCGAAAAAGATGATATTAAAACCTTCTATCAACGCCTCGCCTGTGTATTAGAAAATCGACCCCAAGATACAGAACCAGAAGGTAAATTTTTCGCCCTGAATGAGAAATTAAGTATACCCGAATTAGTCAAACGGTTAGTTACCCTCCCAGAAATTGCCCACAACTTGGGGATGTCTAAACTAGAAAGCTTCAGTGAAATTTATCGCAGACCAGAATCAAAAAACGACCAAAGTAAAGGACGCTGGACAGGTTGGTTTATGGGTGATGGCGATGAAGTGGGAGACCATCTGAAAAAACTAGCAGAGTTAGAAAATGGTGATGAAGAACTGCAAATATTTAGTCAAGCCATGCGCCTTTGGGGAAAAGACTTTACCAGAGACTTCCCTCAAGACATCGGTCGAGTAGTTTATGCAGGTGGCGACGATTTTTTAGGTGTAATTTATCGAGAGAAAGACCAAGAACCGATTACAGCTAAAGAAGCATTTGCATGGTTAATTACCCTACCCCAAATCTGGAAAAAACATGACCAAAAAATCGGCTTAAGTGTCGGCTTTGTGTGGGCAGCTTCTAGCGTCCCCCAAAGGGATATTCTACAACATTGCCGAGAAGCCGAAAAGCTAGCCAAATCTTCAGGACGTGGGCGAGTCACCATCAGAATATTGTTTAACAGTGGTCAATATGTGCAGTGGACTTGTCCTTGGGATTACCTGGACATATTGACCAAATATAAAGATAGAGAAGGTCAAGCAAATTGGAGTCATATTTATCAAGATTTAGCACAGTTAGAATCACGCCGTGCTTTCAATTTAGATAAAAAAACCTTCGTTGAAAAATTCGCCATTGAATTTTTTGATCTTTACTTTCGCGGTGCAGGTCAAGAATTACTAAATTATGAACGGGCTAAATACCTTGTTGGTTTTAGTGATGAAGATGAGAATTATGAAAGAAGTCAAGCTATAACTAATTGGATTAGCAACTTAATTAAAGTAGGCTGGCATTTATGTTCAAATACCTAATCACAATCAACCCTTTAGGATTAATGTATGGAAGTGCCGGCGCATTCCTATCACCAGAAAACTTAGTCGGTCGTTCTGGTGCTAAATTCCCACCGGAAGCCGCGACTCTCTCAGGTTTAATGTTTAGCATTAACAAAATTACAGAAACATTTCCTCAGCATGAATTACGTGATAACCTATTTGTAGCCGGTCCATTTTGGGCAAAAAATCAAGACAAACAAAACTTTTATGTTCCCATTCCTTGGCATAAAATAATTGCCAAAAAATCAGTAGATGAATGGCAATTAAAAGATGGTCAATGGCAATTAGAAAACAAGAGTGAAAAACTAGAACCTGATTATCGTTGGCAAACCATCAACTCTTGGGGAATTGCACCCAAAACACTCCAATCCAATCAATCAGTAGCAGGGAATCCTTGGGAATATATTTCCTTTCTCCATCCCAAAATCAAACATTCAGAACGTTGTGTAGAAGATTCCGACGGATTATTTCTAGAAAACTCCGTCCAAATGTCAGACGACAGTTGTTTAGTTTATCTCTCTAACTATCCCATAGAACCCGGTTGGTATCGTTTTGGCGGTGAAAATCACATTGTAGAAATCGACTGCGAAAACATTACCAATAAGAAATTCTTAGACCTATTAAATCAACCAATTAAACGCACCTTCGCCTTAATTACACCAGCCATATGGGGTTCTAACCGCTTCTCTTCCCGCCATCCCCAACATGAAACTTTTCCCGAAACCATCGAAATGTTAACCGATAAACCACTACCCTACCGTTACCGCGCCAAAGGGAACTTAGGGAGAGGACGTTACGCAGTTCCGGCTGGTAGTGTGTATGTTTTAGCAGCACCGATAAATAAACCTTGGTGCGAATGGGATAAAGCATGGTTTCCCAAAGAAGGTTACAGCCTCAAACAACTAGGATGCGGTCTATGTTTACCAACAGAAATTAAAGGATTAGCCTAAATGTACAAAAAAGCCTATGGCATTATTGAAACCTTAGCACCACTCCATGTAGGTGCAACCGCCGGAGAAGAAAGCGGTAATTTAAACCTAATTTTTCGTGACCAATTTACCCAAACAGGTATCCTTCCCGGTAGTTCAATTCGTGGTCGCCTACGTTCCGAAATGCGCCTCATAGATGGAGAACAAGCCGCAAATTATTGGTATGGTAACGAAGCCGGGTCAGAACAATCAGAAATTAACAACGAATCCATCATCAAATTTGAATACGCCTCCATTCTCTGGCTACCCGTATTTTGTCCCGGTCAACCAATAGTCTGGGTAACTAGTCCCCGCCTACTCCAACGCTACCAAAGAATTGCCGGCGATACAGTCAAATTTAACGGTCAATCTCTCAAAGAAATTGACATACCCGACCCCTACACAGGTGCAAAAAACTTAAAAGCCAGAGAATCCCAAGGTAAAAAAACCTTATTTTTCAACCTAGGATTTTTGACTATCAACAAAACCGCAGACTTATCACCTTGGTTTCCATCGGGAAAAGAAAAACCAGCCGTCATAGTAGACGATAGTGACATTGCCATGATTCATGACATGGCATTATATCGCCAAAGTCGTGTCCGCCTAAAACCCGACCAAAAAGTAGTAGATGGAGGCGGCTTCTTTAACACCGAAGCCTTACCAGAAGGAACAATCTTAATTTTCCCCATCGCCATCAAAGACGATAAATCAGAGAAAAAATGGCAACCCTTAAATGATACTCAAACAGACATTTACCTTGGAGGATTAGAATCCATCGGCTTCGGTCACTGTAGCTTAACCATAAATGGTGTGTAATAGAATCCTCGCTACAAATCCAAATTTCTTTTTAATTACGAATTACGTTAGCGTAGCGGGACGTTAGTCCATTACGAATTACGAATTACAAATTAGTATCACTTATGACTTGGAAATCATACAACTTAGACCAAGAAGCACAACGCCTAGTCCTCAAACACCGCGACCAAAAAGGAGTCATTGGTCAATCCCACAAAATGCGAATAACTGTAGCTTACGGCTTAGAAAGATTTTGGGGAGAACAACTAAGACTCTTAGACAAAGAAAAAGCAAAAGGCGAATACTGGCGCGACACCTGGAAAAGCTTCGTCAAAATCATGCAACTAGCAGGAATTAAACTTCCCCAAGAAGACGTTAGCAGTAGAGACACACCACAAATTCAACAAATCGCCGCTAAATTATGGGAACTACCCATAGAAGACCAAAGAATTTGTTTAGCCGTCCTCACGCAATTTTGTGACAGCTTAGTCTGGTGGACTCAACGCTATAAAAAATCAGGAGTTGGCGATGACTAATAGTAATGAAGTCCCCTTAATGTTTCAAGCGCAAATCTCAGGACGCGGACAAATTCAATATATCAGAAATCCCGAACAGTCTGAGAGATGGGTTGATGAATGGGTAGAAGGTGCAGCATTTGATGCTCCTCAATTTAGCACCAATGTCAAAACAAAAGAATATAAAATCACTTGGCGATTTGTTTCTAACAGTGGACAAGACGAAGATATCATTCGGCCAGTCATCGCCGCCAAAGGATTTCCATACTACCCAGGCGCAAGTATGAAGGGTGCTTTTTTACGCGCTTGTACCTCAGAACAAGGTGAAAGATATTGCGGCGGACAATTAACTAACAACGATACCCAACCGGGAATTTTACGCTTTCATGGTGGTTATCCCAAAGATGCAACCTGGGTAGAACAACCATTAATTGACGTAGTTCATCCTCAAGAAAAATGGCAAGTTAAAGATAACAGTAGCCACTCAGCCTTTATTCAGATATCTCTCTATCAACCCACCTTAGTATTTGGTATTTCCAGCACCCAAATATTAGCAGATAGTGAATGGGAAACTATCTGGAATATTTGGGATAAAGCCATAGAAAGAGGTATCGGTTCTAGAGTCAGTGCTGGTTACGGTCAACCTATAAATCACCCTGAAAGCAAGTTAGTTACTGTTAACTTGCGTGGACAAGGTTTAGCCTCGCAATTAATTGATAAAACAGGCGAATTTCGACCCAATATTTTTAAAGCCGCCTTACGCGGTCACACTCTGCGGTTATTTAGTGGCGTTACCGATGAGAATACAGCCGAAGCATTAACCAGAGAACTTTGGGGAGGTTTCGCTGGTAAAAATGGTGCAGTTGTGGGACAGTTAGGAATTGCCTTTAATGCCGTTAATTTAGAGATGGATAAATATAGATATGGTAACAATACCATGCCTACTTATGAATTAAATTCAGGAACTCTCAATATTCTCTGCATGGGTGCGTACCCCAAAGAATACAAAAAAGAATTGAAGGTATTAGCGACACAAATTTTAAGATTTGCTATGCTGCTGGGTGGTTTTGGTAAATCATGGCGACGCATTGACCACCGCATTTTCTTTGAAGAATATGATAAACACTTGATAGGCTGTCATTGGCAATTTACACAACAATCAAATCAATACTACTTCGCCGTAAATAGCCTCAGTCATATCACTAATATTTTGAATGATATTCAGAAAACTGTCAACAATTGGCTGAAATTAAAAGGGAAGACTCCAAGTAATCAATTAAGTTCTTGGCGTGAATCATTCCATTCCCAAAAAGTGCAAGTCTGGGGACGTATTGCAGCAGATGAAGACGATAGTTTAGCTGTGAGATGGTTTCATGGTAATTACCAAGGAGTGAAATCAATTAAAGGTTCAATTCTCACAGGGAAGATGGGTCAAATTGGCAGAATTTGGCATCGAATGTATCCACACTATATTAGTGTATGCAAATCAACCTGATTATTACCAGTCAGATTTAAAATTCCCACTACTTGATACATATCATAAATATTTTATAGAAGAAAACATCAAGCCGGAAAAAATTATAATTTTGCTCACCGACCAAGCGCAAATATTTAATCAAGACAAAATTATTTACGAAAAATGTCCCTATTGGCAAGATACCTGCACACTTAAACCTCTATTAGAATGGTATTTTCAACATACTTTTTATTGTCAGCCAGAATTTTTATATTTAGTACCAACAGAATCAGGTAAAGGTAAAGGTATAGATAATTGGAATGAAACCCTTTCACTAGTAGGTAAAACATTAGATAATTTAACCGATAATCCCCTAAAAACAGTTTATATCAGTCATCAAGCCGGAACGCCAGCGATATCTTCTGCTGTGCAATTTGTTAGCTTAGGTAGATTTAAAAATGTTAATTTTTTAGTTAGTAATGAATATTTTGATGATAATTATAACCCACAATCGAAATCAGAAGCTATTCCCAGTTCTAATTATTGGCGCGGGATGCAAATTCAAAAAGCCAAGCAGTTAATTACGAGTGGATTCCCTGGTGCTGCACTCAAATTATTAGATAATATAGACAAAATAGATGAAAATGCTATTGCTAATTTAGAGAAGATGGTTAATTTCTTCAATCTCCATAATCCGCTAACAGCTACCAGTGAAGATTTTGAAATTCCCCAAGCAACTCAGCGAATTGTTGACACTCTTGACCTCATTGGTTTTTTCTTAAATCAAAAAAATTATCTCCAAGGTATCACCCTACTGGCGGCGGCTCAAGAAACTTTTTTAAAGGTGGCTATCCTATCACAAGTAGCACTGATTAATGAAACTGTGATTTTAAATGGTAGTTCTCGCAAAGTTTCAGAATTAATAGCATGGACTGCATCAGGTTTATTTTTAGAGAAATCTGTTAAAAATGAGAGTATTAATATTAAAAAAAATATTTTACAAAAATTAAAGTTTCCTGTACATCATCAATTTGCATTTGATACAGATAAGGATTTTGGAGTGACTAATAAAAATTTTGGTCTGGTTGCTTGGTTAAATAATATAGATAAAAATTTTGTCAAATGGCCTTTATTGCTATGGTACTGTGACTCTTATAGAAAAACAGAAGATGACCTACGTAACCAATTAATGCACAACTTGCGCGGAGTCAAAGATAAAGATGTCATAGCATATTTATTAGCAGATAACGATCATAAATTAACTGAGGTGATGACAGCTTATGTAAATCATGTCAAGCAACCCTTTTTAGAATCAATTAATTATTTCAAACTTCCTTATAAAAGAGATAAATTGCCTAAGAGACTTCAAGAAATAGCAGACTCTCTTAAGTAAAACGGCACGATTAATGCACACTCACTCACTAAGTAAGTAGTGGTAATAAATTCAATCATTTTAAGTAATGTAAGAGGGTGTTTGAAAAGTCTAAATTAATACTAGCCCCGGCGATTAGAAATCGCGGCTATACAGACGAAACCCACCTCCGTGGGTTTGAAAGTCCTAGTTTTTGGTTAGTCCGCGCAGGCGGACTTTGTTTGTGTAGTAGCGAATTATATTCGCCCAAAACTTTTCAAACATCCTCTAAGGTTCTTGTAATCGAGTTCGTAGTAAGGACTTTAGTTCTTATTTTTTCCCTGCGAGACGCTTACAATTGATACGACGCTGTCAAAGCTACAGCCAGACCATCCGCCGCATCATCAGGCTTGGGAATATCTTCTAAATCTAACTCCCGTGCTACCGCTTCTTGCACTTCTGATTTATCAGCATTGCCATAGCCAGTCAAAGCTTGTTTAATTTGAGCAGGGGTAAATTCTACATAGGGTAGATGGTGCTGCGCCAAGGCTAACATAACTACGCCTCTGGCCTGTGCCACTAGGATAGTGCTTGACATACGATAGAAAAACAGTTTCTCAATCGCTACCAAATCTGGCTGCAAATGATCGATTAGGGTATGTAAATCATCGAACAAGGTACACAGGCGTTGTCCCATCTCTGTGTCTGCTGAAGTCTTGATTACCCCGAAATCTAAGACACTGACTGTTGTCTCTTGTATACTGGTTGGGCTTTTTGTACAGGTAATTGCCCCAAATCCTAAAATTGCTAGTCCGGGATCTAATCCTAAAATACGCTTTTCCATGAAATTTTATTTGGCAACTTTGATGATCTGCCCTTAGTGTAAATGCAACGGGAAAGTTTCATAACTTCATACTTGGTGTTAAAACCAGTTAGTGTACATTTTCTGTTAATTATTGTTTGTACCACTGTTCCGAATCAGGTATGTCAATAGGTTTTCTCAGACAAGCTCTCCACAGGCTGCAAAAACAATCGCGCGGTCGCACTTCCCATCGGGTGAACCAGTGGTTTAAATGGTTATCTCCTGGACTCTCAATCAAACGTTGGTTGCTGATTAGTGTCGGGGGTGTACTGCTGGCAATTTTGGGGTTGGCGATTTCGATTAAGCTGACCCCCATTTTTTTGCTATTGGAATTACTAAAGGGTTTTTTGAGTGCGATCGCTAATATTTTACCCAACTATGTCAGCGGCCCTCTAGTAATACTTTTTGGTTTGTTATTGGTGCTTTGGGGGCAAACCCGCACTGTGGGTTCAATTACTCAGGTGCTAAGGCCAGATGCCGAAGAAGAACTTATTGATGTACTTTTAGCCCATCGCCGATTGTACCGCGGCCCCAAAATAGTTGTGCTTGGTGGCGGTACAGGACTATCAAATTTACTCAGGGGATTAAAAACCTATAGTGCTAATATTACCGCTATTGTCACCGTTGCTGATGATGGTGGCTCTTCTGGCAGACTGCGCCAAGAGTTTGGAGTTTTACCGCCAGGAGATATTCGCAATTGTCTAGCAGCTCTCGCAGATGAAGAAAAGCTATTAACAGAATTATTTCAATACCGTTTTCGGGCTGGTGATGGGTTGACTGGGCATAGTTTTGGCAACTTGTTTCTCACAGCCATGAGTGAAATTACTGGGGACTTAGAAAGGGCTGTAGCTGCTAGTTCTAAAGTGCTGGCGGTGCGAGGACAAGTTTTACCGGCTACTTTAAGTGACGTTCGTCTGTGGGCAGAATTAGCTGATGGTCGCCGCATCGAGGGCGAGTCTAATATTCCCAAAGCTGGGGGTAAAATTGTGAAGATTGGTTGCGTTCCTGATAACCCTCCAGCTTTACCAGCTGCTATTAAAGCTATTAAAGAAGCTGACTACATTATTATTGGCCCTGGTAGCCTTTATACCAGCTTAATTCCTAATTTGTTAGTCACGGGAATTGCTGATGCGATCGCTCAAACCGAAGTTCCCCGCATCTATATTTGCAATATCATGACCCAACCAGGGGAAACTCAAGGATATAGTGTTGCTGACCACATTCGCTCTATTGATGTGGCTTGTGGGCAAAGACAGCTTTTTGATGCGGTGTTAGTCCATAAAAAATCCCCCTCAGCCAAATCACTCATCCGCTATGCTCAACAAAATTCTCACCCTGTTTTTTTAGATAGAGAAGCTGTATCCCAACTAGGACGAAGAATTGTCTTAGCTAACATTCTGTATGAAGATGAAATTGGCTGCGTGCGTCACAATCCCCAGAAGTTAGCAAAAGTCCTATTAAAGTGGTACAGTGGCGCGCATCATGGAAAATAAGAAATCAGCTGTCGCCCACTAACAAAGCTCATCGTTTCGTGTCAACTGTTGGCGGTTGACTATTGACCATTGACTAATTATGAACATTTTACTTAAAGATGCAGACGCAACGCTTAACTTAGGTATCAAGCTGGGGCAAACTCTGATTCCTGGGAGCGTCATCTTACTAGAGGGTGATTTAGGTGCTGGTAAAACTACATTAGTACAAGGAATTGGACAAGGTTTAGGTATTACTGACCCTATTGTTAGTCCTACTTTTACCCTCATTAATGAATATTCTGAAGGACGCTTACCCCTTTACCATCTTGATTTGTATCGTTTAGAACCACAAGAGGTTTCAGCATTAAATCTAGACATTTACTGGGAAGGTGTTGAGGTGACTCCGGGTATTGTAGCGATTGAATGGGCAGAACGAATGCCCTATAAGCCAAGTATTTATCTTCAATTGCATTTGACTTATGGGGATGAAGGCACTCGTCAAGCCGAAATTACACCGTTTAATTGCACCATCAACGAATTGATTGCTAATTTGTGAAAAGCTCTTGTTAAATTTTGGTAAAAAAGCTGCCAATACTTCAGTAATGTCAGGGTTGCTCATCAAATACCATGTATGAGGATAAATCAACAATTCACCCTCCAATACATTGGTATTTTTCTTGATTTACCAGCACTAACAGCATGATTACCAATCAACTTTAATTAAGACACGACAAAATATTTAGTGATAGTCGAGGGAGAATTCCCGGCTCGTTCTATCTACCACTACCACGCTCATCTAAAAAATTAGTTACCATAATTTTGTTCTTGATTCAAAAATCGATGAAATATTCTTCACTAGCACATCTGGTGTATTTACCATCTACTCAGTTGTTGTCTGAGATCAACTAAATTGCGTATGATCGCGGTCATTCTGGCAGTAGTTGGATAAAAATTTAACTTGCTTTGTTTCAGAAATGCTTTTTCCGATGCTATTTAGCAAGTAGTGAGATTTTTTTAATACCTGCTTTTTCAGCAAATTAGACTAACGTGAGTCCACAATAAGTGCTTATAAAATTTTTGTATGTATAAAACATATTTTTCACGGAAATTCGCCCATTTACTTAACCCTATTTTTCTCTACAGTTATTTGCTAAAACATCCGGATAGTTGAACGCAAAAAAGCCAATGGGCAGAAATTTGGTAATGATTAATTCTGTATTAGCTGTCTAACCTGTCTTCGTACTTAAGTATTCCCAAACCAAATTCCGGATCTATACCTGTAAAGTTACTAATTGTTAATTTATGAGATAAACTGATTTAGCTTCTCTCCTGTGACAAGATATACTTATATTTGACTATAGATAGATGAAAACAAGAGTCATTTGATATAAATACTCTTGAATTTGTTAATAAAGATTTTGCCTAAAGTTTTTTACGTAAAAATACTAATTGGACATAATAAAAGCCGCGATCGCATCCTTGACTTTTGGACCACGATGATTTCTGGTGTAATAAGTACAGCCTTCCTCAATAAATTCGGATGCTGCATATATAAACTTCTCTACAGTCTGAGTTCTAGCATCATCCATCTCTTCACTGACTGGGGTTTGGGTAAACCTGTTGATTCTTTCATCTCTTTTCAAAAGAGTCCGAGTATCTTTGTAGGTTTCCTCTTGTTTAGATTTAAATTTCTCATTTAAGTCGAACTGAAGACGCAAATACCGTTGAGAGTTGTATCCGCCCATGATTTGCTGGCAAATGGTGCTACTAACCTCTGATGTCGGCTCCATGAATATATCAATTAGATGTTGCGCCCAGTTTATACCCCGCCAACTGTGGACTTGCTCAAACAGAAATGGTTCACCACTCTGACCTGTACCAATAGAAAGAATGGCAATGTCTTTTAAATCTACACCATCAAAATTATATTCTTGTTTAATCTTGGGTGAAATGGAGGATTGACTCAGCCTCATGACTAGACTAAGTGCTGCTAATGCTGGGTTATTAGCCCCGACACCACCATCAATGTGAGGAAATACCCAATCGCCAAATTTTTCTTTGTTAACAGGCTCTAATTTATAAGCTGGAAAGAATGTAGGTGCAGAGGCAGATGCAGTACATATCTGCCATAAGTAACATTCGTCATACCATCTAGCCCCCACATCTGGATGACAGTTAGTAAAAAATGTTGTATTCCGGTAAAGAGTATCGTAAGCCAAAATTAAAATCATCGGTTTGGCGATATCCTGGATTCTTTTGTAACCCAATACATCAGTTAAGACATCAATCAGCCCTTGATGAGAATATTTAGGTGGTGACAACGCCTCTAGCACTGGTTGGATGATACTTGGGAATTTCTTGTAGCGTTCTTTTTTATTCAGGGGGAATATCTGCTGACCCTGTTCTCTATATAGCTGAAGTAGCTCATTACTCTTTTTTCCTACAGCAATCCCGGCTGTTAAAATTGACCCCGTGGAAGTGCCAGCAATTAGATCAAAATATTCGTTTAAAGACTGACCTTTACGTTCTTGAATTTGTCGCTCCACTTCTTGAAGAATGCGTGCTGTAATCACTCCACGTATACCGCCACCATCCAAACTCAAGATTTTGAAGGACATTGCAATTCTCCTTAATAGTATTTTGTTTCTTGTTTTGGGTATAGTTTCTGACCTAGATAGACGTTAGCCAAGAGATTATTTGTTGAGATAGGGTGTAGAGATACAAGTTAGTAAACCTCTCAACCTAGTCTCAACAAATTACCTTTTCTGTAAGTTCTGCTGTGATTTGCACCAAGTAAAACTTAAAACGTCAGAATTTAACCTGGTTACACTATGGTCTAAATTTGTCCGATACGTAAAGGCTAGCTAATATTTGCTACACGAAACTTAAAGCTTGACCCCGCACTTCCGTATTCAGTTGACCTTGGTCATAGACAATTTGACCGCCGACAATAGTTGTTACAGCCCATCCTGTGAGATCCCAACCTTCAAAGGGACTCCATCCACACTTGGTTACTAGTTCCTCTCGCCGGACGGGGCGATATGTGTTCAAGTCTACCAGCACTAAATCGGCATCATAACCAGGTGCGATCGCTCCCTTGTTGGGGATACCATAAGCTTTAGCTACAGCCGTAGACATCCAGTTAACAACTTGAGCTACAGTACACTTACCCTCCATAGCCGCCGTTAACATCACAGCTAAGGATGTCTCTACTCCAGGCATCCCAGAGGGAGTATTGGGATATTCTTGGGCTTTTTCGGCTAAGGTGTGGGGGGCATGATCTGTAGCAATAAAATCAATCACCCCATCCCGCAAAGCTTGCCATAATACTTCATTATCGTGGGGCGATCGCAATGGTGGATTCATCTGCGCTAAAGTCCCAATCTTTTCATAAGCACTGGTATTGAGTACCAAATGTTGTGGTGTCACCTCCGCCGTTACCCAACTGGGTTTGTCTTGACGCAGTAATTCTGCTTCCTCAGCCGTGGACATATGTAAAATATGTAACCGACGTTGATATTTTTTAGAAAGTCTTAATGCCAACTGGGTTGCTAACAGTGCTGCTTGGTTATCTTGAATTTGGGAGTGAATTGCCAGATCGTGAATACCTGCAAATTCTTGGCGGCGTTGCTGGATTCTGGCTTGGTCTTCGGCATGAACCGCAATCAATCGCTCACCTTGAGCAAATATAGATTCCAGCACAGTGTCTTGATCAATCAGCAATTGACCGTGCATTGACCCCATGAAAATTTTAATTCCCGGTGTGGGCGATGCTGTCAGTAAATCTGGGAGGTTTTCTGCCGTTGCCCCAATAAAAAAGCCATAATTAACTAAGCACTTATTTGAGGCACGTTGTAATTTGTCGTCTAAAGCTTGCTGGGTAGTAGTTAGAGGACGGGTGTTGGGCATCTCTAAAAAAGATGTCACCCCACCTTTAGCACAGGCACAACTAGCTGTGAATAAATCTTCCTTATGTTCTAACCCTGGTTCGCGGAAATGCACCTGGGGGTCAATGACTCCTGGCAACAAAGTTAAGTTTTGTGCGTCAAGTTCTATTGCTGGTGTTGTCGTGGCAATTTTTGGTGCAACTTCAACGATCTGGCGATCGCGTGTCAATACATCTCCTACCATAAATTCACCATTGGGTAAGACGATGCGAGCGTTCCGAATTAATATACTTTGGGGCAATGGCATGGGATTAACAAGTTTCCTACGAGGATCTAAAGATGAAGTAACTTGACCGCAATTAGTCCTGATTTCCTAGATTTTTTTTATGCAGGGTGAAATAAGCACAAAAAAAACTAATGATGATGACTACTGAATCAAGTTTCTCCCATTAAAATTAACAAATATAGTATTCCTCAGAGAGTTAATTACCTGCAATTTTCCTTACTTCAATAATTTCATGCAAAATCAAGTGTCTGACAACAACTCTAGTCAACAACCCGATAATTCCTGGATCGCCGAGCTAGGTAGAACAGTTGTATTAAGTATCGTTCTGGCATTAGGTATTCGTACCTTTGTGGCGGAAGCACGCTGGATTCCTTCTGGCTCGATGGAACCTACTCTCCACGGCACTCCAAACCAATGGGAAGCAGACAAGATTATTGTTGATAAATTGAAGTACAAATTTTCCCAACCACAAAGGGGAGATATTGTAGTATTCTCACCTACAGAAGAGTTACAAAAAGAACAATATCATGATGCTTTTATTAAACGGATCATTGCCTTACCTGGAGAAACCGTAGCCATCAGGAATGGTCAAGTCTATATCAACAATCAACCCCTGAAAGAAGACAAATATCTTGACTCTACTCAGAAGACAGTGACTGATGTTTGTACATCAGGACAACAGCCACCTTTCTTAGCCAAACCCCAAACAATACCTCCTGATTCCTATCTAGTGCTAGGCGACAACCGTAATAGTAGCTACGATAGTCGTTGTTGGGGTGTTGTTCCTCGTAATAATATCATCGGTCGTGCTGTAGTCCGGTTCTGGCCACTCAACAATGTGGGAGAAATAGATAAATCACCACTTTATCCACAATAAATAGTTACCCATAGCAGTTGGGGTGAAATTCATCAGAATAGTTCATTGACCATCATAATTTCCCAATTAAGGTTTCACCCCGGCTATTTTATGGTTTTTATCGCTAAAAGAAAAATTTTATATTAGCCACTAGCTTGGAATTAAAAAAAAAATTAAATATTTATCTGATATAAACCATTGTTTCAATAGTTATTCCTAATCCTGCGAAAATTTTAAAGTTTAATGACTACAAAAAACATTGGTATTTTATAATACACAAATTAAAATAAGCTTCTAAATTGAGATAATAAATTATAAAATGTAATCCAACTTTTAGCTGAAAATTGACTTATTTATAAAACAAATGCAGTTAATTCTAAGCAATGCAAAGATTTAACTGCGTGAAAGCTGAAAATCCAGAATCAAGCAATCAAGATTTTTCTTTAATCTAAGACTTCTATTTTGAGTCACATAAAAGCATAATAGAAATGTGACTCATATCTTAGCCCCATTACAATCCTTAAAAACAGGTCGCTGGTTCAAGCTCATCTGCGGAGCTAGTTTCCAACACCTACCTACAGTCAGGAGTTTAACATTAGCCTACACTTTGGCAGGTGCTGACTGTATAGATGTTGCTGCCGATCCAGCAGTAATTATAGCAGTTCAAGAAGCTTTAGACGTAGCCAAGACCCTAGTTGGTGATGCCCAAGCGCGAGGCTTTGACTATCAAGGTAATTCACCGCTTTTAATGGTCAGTTTAAACGATGGAGAAGACCCTCACTTCCGCAAAGCCGAATTTGATCACGCGAAATGTCCCGAAGACTGCCTGAGACCATGTGAAAAAATTTGTCCAGCACAGGCAATTATATTTAACCGTAAACAAGATGATTTTTCAGGAGTTGAATCCCAGAAGTGCTACGGCTGCGGTCGTTGTTTGCCAATTTGCCCATATGATATAATTTATACAGAATCTTATATATCAACACCAACAGCGATCGCACCACTAGTAATATCCACGGGGGTAGATGCAGTAGAAATCCACACAAAGGTAGGGCGTTTAGCCGAATTCAAGCAACTATGGCAAGTAATTTCACCTTGGGCAGAACAATTAAAGATATTAGCCATCAGTTGTCCAGATAGAGAAGGAATAGTCAAATATCTTCAGTCTATCTACGACCTCATTTCTCCCCAATGTCAAGAAATAATTTGGCAAACCGATGGTCGTCCTATGAGTGGTGATATTGGAGACGGTACTACATTGGCAACTGTAAAATTAGGTCAAAAAGTTTTAGCAGCTAATTTACCAGGATATGTACAGTTAGCAGGTGGCACTAATAGATATACAGTTGCTAAGTTAAAAGCAATGGGATTATTAAACAGTGCTGATCACGAAAGCAAAAATCAGCACTACATTGCTGGAGTAGCTTATGGTAGCTACGCTCGTGTGTTAATTTCACCCATTATCGAACAGTTGGAAACCAAGGAGGTGAATCAAAATCATATCAAGGCAACTATCCGCCTAGAAGAAGAACCAGAGTTACTTTGG